>CAZHQM010000047.1:0-11094 GCA_964534155.1 uncultured Oxalobacter sp. | reverse complement strand
ACAGGATTGTGGTCAACCGTGGATCCAGCGATGGCGTTGTCCAAGGTCAGGCAGTCATCGATGAAAACGGTGTCATCGGTCAGGTTTCCCGTGTCTGGGTCACCACTTCCGAAGTCACCCTGCTGACAGACAGGAATCAGGCGATTCCTGTCCTGAATACCCGGACAGGTGAACGAGCTGTCATCTTCGGTGCCGGGCAGTCAGGTTATCTCGAAATGCGCTACTCCAATGCGACTGCGGTTATCGAAGAAGGCGACCAGCTCATCACCTCTGGTATCGACGGTGTCTATCCTGCAGGGGTCAATGTTGCAGTCGTGACAGAAATTGTCCGTCCAGATGGTGATGTACCTGGCAAGATCCTCTGCACACCGAAAGGCGGTGTCAATCAGAACAAACATGTCCTGATCATGCTCACGGATATCGACAGCTATCCAGCAAGACCGCCAATGGAAACAAAACGCAAGAAAGGTGAGCTGCCTCCGCCTAAGGAGAGTGGTTCATGAGCATGATGACTCCACAGGCTGACAAGAATCAACACAGTGCCAATCCGGTATTCATCGGCATCAGCCTTGTTATCGCTTTCCTCCTGAATCTCATTCCTTGGGGGAGGGTGTATGGTGTGCCCGATTTCGTGGCACTCGTCCTGCTTTTCTGGGCGATTCATGAAAACAGGCGGGTAGGCATTGGCGTTGCTTTTGTGCTGGGGCTGTTCATGGATGTCAATAATGCGACATTCTTGGGGGAAACAGCGCTTGCTTATACCCTCATGACCTATTTTGCCATTACACTGCATAGGCAGATACTTTGGTTCTCCTGGAAGAAGCAGGTCTGGTACATTCTGGTACTGCTGTTGATCCCGCAGCTGGTCCGGATCTGCGTTCAATACCTTGCAGGGAACAGAGGTGCCGGATGGTTCTGGATACTTGACTGTATCGTAGGCACAATCATTTGGCCATTGATATATTGGTTGCTGACATTGCCACAACGTAGGGCTGAAGCGGCAATGGACCGTCAGTCCTTAAATTAAAGAAGACGCATAATGGCTGATTTTGAAAAAAAAGAGAAAGGCATGCACGAGTTCCGCAACAGGATTGTTGCGCTGGCGATATTGGTGCTTGTCTGCTTCTTCCTGCTGTTCCTGCGTTTTGTCTGGCTTCAGGTTATCCGTTACGACAAATATGCTGCCAAGGCAGAAGACAACCGCGTGACCATCGTGCCAACCATGCCTGAACGAGGGCTGATTGTTGACCGTAACGGTGTTGTCCTTGCAAGCAACTATTCCGCATATACCCTTGAAATCACCCCGGCAAAACTCGAAGGCAAGCTGGATGAAGTGATTTCCAAGCTGAAAAGCTTTATCGACATCACCGATCTGGATCTCAAGCGCTTCAAGCGCCGTATGGACGAAGCCAAGCGCTATGACAGTGTTGTCCTGAAATCAAAACTTTCCGATTCCGAAGTCGCCCGTTTCACCGTCCAGCGTTTCCGCTTCCCTGGCGTTGAAGTCCAGGCAAGAACTTTCCGCCAGTATCCGCAGGGTCAGGTCGCCGCTCATGCGATCGGTTATATCTCCCGCATGAGTCAGCATGACTTTGACAATCTGGAGGAAGAAGAAGCAAACAACTACCTCGGCACCACCCATTACGGTAAGGAAGGTATCGAGAAGAGCTACGAAAAAATCCTGCACGGTATCACCGGTTACGAGAAGATGGAAGTCTCCGCAAGCGGCAGAGCAGTCCGACTGCTGGAATCCCGTCCAACCGTGCCGGGCAGCAATATCGTCCTTTCCATTGACATCAACCTGCAGAAAGTGGTTGAACAGGCATTCGGTGGACGTCGTGGCGCACTGGTTGCACTGGAACCAAACACCGGTGAAGTCCTTGCTTACGTCTCCAAGCCAAACTTCGATCCGAACCTCTTTGTTGACGGTATCGACCACCAGAACTGGGAAAGCCTCAACAACTCACCGAACAAACCATTGCTGAACCGTCCAATCCGCGGTGCGTACCCTCCAGGTTCGACCTATAAGCCATACATGGCAATGGCGGCATTGGAACTCGGTTACAGAACCCCAGGGCAGGGTATCTCTGACCCGGGTTATTTCGAATACGGTAACCATAAGTTCAGGGATGATGCAAAAAACGGTCACGGCTACGTGGATATGTACGCATCCATCGTCCATTCCTGCGATACCTACTACTACATCCTCGCAAGGGACATGGGTGTTGATACCATCCACGACTTCATGAAACAGTTCGGCTGGGGGCAGAAGACCGGTATCGACCTGCTGGGTGAACGCTCCGGTATCCTCCCATCCAAGGAATGGAAACGCAACGCATACAAGACTGAGAGCCAGCAGCAGTGGTTCCCGGGTGAAACCGTCTCTCTGGGTATCGGTCAGGGCTACAACACCTTCACCCCAATGCAGATGGCATTCGCACTGGCGCTGCTTTCCAATGACGGTGTCGCGGCAAGACCTCACCTCGTCAAGGAAATCGAAGACCCTGTCACCCACGAAAAGACTCCGGTCACAACCGAAACCGTCCGTCTTGACCACATGAAGACAGCGAACTTCGAATTCATCAAACGTGCAATGGTCGGTGTTGCCCGTGGCGGTACTGCCCGTAAGGTCTTCGCAAGCACCCGCTATACCACTGGTGGTAAGACAGGTACCGCACAGGTCTTTACCGTTGCACAGGATAAAAGCTACAGTTCTTACTATCTGACCGAATTCAAGCGCGACCACGGTCTCTACATCGCATTCGCACCAGCAGACAAGCCTCGCATTGTTATTGCATGTATTCTGGAAAATGCAGGTTTCGGTGCAGATACCGCGGCACCAATCGTCCGCCGTGCGCTTGACCACTTCATGCTGAGCTCAGGCAATAGAGGGGATGGAGAAGGTGAAAGCAGCGGTGAAAGCAAGTCCAGCAGCCGTCCAGCAAGCAATGGCGGAGATACCCCATCCAATCCACCAGGTGATAACCAGCAGCCACAGCAGGCGCCTGCACCAGCACCTGTGACACAGCCTAAAGAAGGCAAGAAACAGGAAAAATAAGAGGCATCCATGGATAACACCTTAAAAGATTCTTTCCTGAACCGGATCAAGAAAATCGGAAACACCTTCGATGGTCCTCTGGCATTGATTGTCTTCCTGATCATGTCAGTCGGTATCATCACCCTCTATTCTGCAGGTATTGATTTTCCAGGCAGGGTTGAGGACCAGATCCGTAACATCATCATCTGTTTCGTCCTGATGTGGATTGCCGCAAGCATCCCGCCACAGCGCCTGATGCGCTTTGCTGTGCCTGTCTATGCCTTTGGTGTGACCCTGCTGCTTGCCGTGGCGCTCTTCGGTATCGTCAAGAAAGGTGCACGCCGTTGGCTCAATATCGGTGTCACCATCCAGCCATCAGAAATCATGAAAATCGCTTTGCCACTCATGCTGGCATGGTTCTTCCAGATGAAGGATGGCAAGCTCAACTGGAAAGAATATGTCATGGCATTCGTCATTCTGGCGGTTCCAGCGGCATTCATCATGAAACAGCCTGACCTCGGTACCGCTATCCTGGTTGCTGCGACAGGTTTTTATGTCATCTTCCTGGCAGGTCTGGCATGGAAAGCCATCATCGTCATGTTCGGCTGTTTTGCCGCATCCCTGCCATTCATCTGGATGCTCCTGCATGACTATCAGCGCCACCGTGTCATGATGCTTATCGACCCATCCTCTGACCCACTGGGTAAAGGTTTCCATATCATCCAGTCCGTCATTGCGATCGGTTCTGGCGGTATCACCGGTAAAGGCTGGATGCAGGGGACACAGGGCTACCTCAACTTCATTCCAGAACGGACCACCGACTTCATCTTTGCAGTCTATGGTGAGGAATTCGGGCTTATCGGTAACATCGTTCTGCTGATTCTCTATTCCCTGTTGATTGCCCGTGGACTCATCATCACACTGAGAGCCTCTACAATCTTCTCCCGTCTGTTGGCTGGGGCGATCACCATGATGTTCTTCATGTATGCATTCGTGAACATGGGCATGGTCAGTGGCATCCTGCCGGTTGTCGGTGTCCCTCTGCCATTCATGAGCTACGGCGGTACTGCAATGGTCACCCTGGGGCTGGGCGCTGGTATCCTGATGAGTATCCACCGCAACCGAAGTCTGGTGCAGTCGTAGCAGAACAGGCAGAACCGAGACGCTTCAGAAAGGCTGTATGCTGTCATTCAAGAAACATAGCGGGATCACACTGGCTCTATTGTCGGTGTGCTGCTGTGGATTCCTGATGTCTGGCTGTTCCACCACTGCTCCTACCAAGAAAAAAACATCAACCCAGCGCACTAGAAAAGGCGGTGGTTATTACAAGGATGATGGTCCAGGCGACAATATTCCGCCTAATTTGGATCAGGTTCCAGATGCATCGCCTAAAGTCGAGAAAATCGCCAGTGGTACCAGCAAGCCTTACACAGTCATGGGGCAGACTTTCACCCCAATGACATCCCTCAGCTACTATAAGAAACAGGGTGTCGGGAGCTGGTATGGGCGCAAATTCCATGGACTCAAGACCGCGTCAGGCGAAACCTACGATATGTTCGGGATGACGGCTGCTCATCCAACGTTGCCTATTCCCAGCTATGCACGTGTGACCAGCCTCGAGACTGGCAAAAAAGTCATCGTGAGGGTCAACGACAGGGGACCATTTCTCAGTGGCAAGCTCATCGACCTGACCTACACAGCCGCCTACAAACTGGGCTATGTGAACAAAGGCAGTGGCAAGGTCGAGGTTGAACTGCTCCTGCCGGATGAAATCGAACGCATCCAGAATGGCTCTACAGCCGAATATACGGGCACAGCGGCAACCAAGCCAATCTCTGCCTTCAAGCTGGATCCATCGCATAAGAAGAAACAGGCCCCTCAGCCTGCAGCAACAACGACTACAACAGCGTCATCAGCTCCAGTGGTCTCCAATGCCGCCAGTGGCTACTATCTCCAGTTTGGCGCCTATCAGGATATCGGCAACGCACAGGTGCACCAGAGCCGTTATAGCGGCTCCTGGGCAACCCGATATCCACAGATCAAAGTTGTCCCTATTGGCGGGCTTTATAAGCTCCTGGCAGGCCCATTTTCAACGAAAGAAGAAGCATCCCTTGCCATGCAGGAAATGCAGGCAAAGGGCATCAATGGATTCATCCTCAAGAGATGATTCTGTCCCATCATCTCAGCCGTTATATTTTTACCGTATTCGCATGAATCTGTGTTGATGGGCAAAGTCAATGCGGTGAAGGCAATCCCGTATTGTATGGGATAAGCATTCGATATCTGCTGCATGGCAGGGGGGGATAAAAAAAGGCGGGAATAATATCCCGCCAAAAGCTGGCATGACTTCCTTGACCTTCTATCTAAGGAAATAGAATTCCTTGGGGAACTCTGATAAACAGGCGATCTCTGTTGGTATTTATCGGAATTTCCCAGTCCTGCTCCGGTCTTCTTGCAGACAGGAGCAGGATGATGCCTGAGATCAGAACTTGTGGGTAATCCCTAACTGGACTCCTGTGCAGGAATCCTGTTCAATTTTGTCGAAGATCTTGCCGACAGATTTGTCATCCCAGTCAGTGTAAGAGACGATGCCATACAGTGAGGTCCGTTTAGACAGGTTGTATGTATAGCCCACAGCGTAACGGAATGCATCGGAGTCGAGGTTTGATGTGCCTTTGCCTTCAACGCCAAGCCATTGTGCGGATGCATTCAGACGTCCCTGGCCCAGTTTCCATTCAATGCCAAGCAAGGCCTGCTGTTCGCTCAGGGAATTGTAAATTTCTTTCTTACTGTCCCATGCTTTTGTGCCAGCAGCTTCAAGACCGCCCCTGTCTTTGGTTGCCTGGTACAGGGCTTCCAGTTTGACGGTATCGAATGAATAGCTCAGACCAACATTCCACATGCTGGAGCGGTTGGAATCAGCGGTCACCTGATAGTTTGCGGTTGCGGCAAATCCACCGTTTTTGTAGTTCAGACCCAGTGCGTAACCGTCATTGTCATAGCCACGGGAATGGTTGGTGTCGTCGAGTAGATATTTATTGCCATCCGCATATTTGGTGCGGCTCTTGCTGTTCATGTTCTGACCCAGTGTATAGGATGCGCTGAAACTGAAACCACCATAATTCAGGGAATCATAGCGGAGCATATTGTCCTGACGCGTTGCCCGCTGGGTAGAGTCAATCATCTTGCCAACGCCATACTGATAGAATGGGTCGAATTTACGGATATTTTCAGTTGCGATGCCATTCAGGCGTCCAAGACGGATTGCGCCCCAGCTGTCACTCTTAAGGCCGACATTGGCTGCACCTTCCCAGTCTTTACCTGCGGAAGAGTGGTTTTTCCCATCGTTTACATCAAAGCGCTTTTCCAGTTGGAAAGTGGCTTTCATACCACCGCCAAGATCTTCAATACCTCTGAAACCGATCTTGGAGTCGTTGTTCTGGTCCATGCCAAGGTCTTTGCCGGTTTTTTTGACATAACCGGTATCCATGACACCGTAGATTGTTACATTGGACTGGGCATAAGCGATGCCTGCTGCTGTACCAAACAGAGCCAATGCAATAAGAGTTTTTTTCATAGTGTTATCCCTCTGATAGGTCAATGCTGTTTACGCAAGTCTGTTTCTGCTGGATAGGCAGCTGCAGACATGATCAATCACCGTTTGCAAGGTGATGACGGCAATTTTAGGAAGGCAATATGACAGTCTTATGAACGTCTGAAAAAACGCTGGATGTCCCATTGCCTGACAGCTGCAGGAGATTTGGCGAGAGTCTTTGTTATTGAATTTACATAACTTTTACATGAGCAAGATTTTGATTTTTACAAAGGCACCGTAGAGTTGACCAAGTGATTCCATCACAAGTTTTATAAACAATTAAAGGAAAATCATGAAAGGGTTATTTTCGAAACTGTTTGCAGTCATGATGATTGCATTGTTTGCATTAACCGGTTGCGGTAAGTCAGATAAGCCTGTTGCCAACAAAGCCAAGGCGGAAAATACAGTGACTTTGGCCGGCAGTACCTCCATGGAAAAACTCTGTGAGGCATTGGTTGAAAGTTTCCGTAAGGAACATCCAGAAATGACCGTGACAGTTGAATACACGGGCTCTGGTGCTGGTATTGAGGCACTGGCAAAGGGCAGTATCGATATTGGCAATGCTTCCCGTGCATTGAAAGACAGTGAACGTCAGTCTGGCATTGTTGAAAATGTGGTTGCTATTGACGGTATTGCGGTCATTCTTGATAAGAAGAATCCTGTTGCTAACCTGACAATCGAACAGCTGTCAGCAATCTATACAGGCAAGATCAAGAATTGGAAAGAACTTGGCGGTGCAGATCAGGCGATTGTTGTCATCGGCCGTGAAAATGGTTCTGGTACCCGAGGTGCTTTTGAAGAACTGCTCAAGATCAAGGATGCAACACAGTATGCCCAGCAGTTGGATTCCACTGGTGGTGTTCTTGCTAAGGTCGCAGCAACACCTGGTGCTATTGGCTATGTTTCTTTGGATGTTGTCGGTAATACGGTCAAGGCTGTTGACCTGAATAATGTTGCCGCCACTAAGGAAAACATTCAGGCCGGTAAATACATGCTTGCCCGTCCTTTTGTCATGGCAACAAAAGGCAAGATTTCAGAACAGAACAAATGGGTTCAGGCCTGGTTTGACTATGTCCGTTCTGCAAAAGGTCAGGAAATCATTTCCAAGATGGGTCTGATTCTGCCTAAGAAATAAGGATAAACAGCATGAACGGAGACGCAGGGATTTCTCTGGGCATCTGGGGAAAGGCTGTCAGGAAAAACAAAAGCTCTCATCATGAGGCTGTTGCGGGATACGCCTTTCTAGCCTGCTCGATTGTGGCAATCTTTGCAGTCTGTTCCATTACGGTCTATATGTTTTCTCAAGGTACTCTGGCACTGAAAAGTGTCGGGGTCCTTGAGCTGCTTTTTGGTACTGAATGGGCTCCGACTGCTTCAGAGCCATCTTATGGGATTCTGTATATTATCCTTTCCTCGATAGTCGGGACATCGGCCAGTGTATTGCTGGGGGTACCTGTTGCCCTGCTGACAGCTGTTTTCCTGACTGAGGTTGCAAATAAAAAACTGTCAGCAATCGTGCATCCTGTCATAGAACTATTGGCAGCACTGCCATCGGTTATTTATGGGCTGCTTGGCATGATGGTGCTCAATCCATTCATGTACACGCTGGAAAAACTTTTTTTTGAGAATTCGACATCCCATCAGTCAACAGGTGGGGCAAATATGCTGTCGGCAGTTATTGTGCTGGCAATCATGATTCTGCCCACAGTCATCAATGTCAGCATGACATCCATTCAGGCAGTGCCGAAAGAACTGAAGGCAGCGTCACTTGCTTTGGGAGCCAGCAGGATGCAGACGGTTTTCCGTGTTGTTATTCCTGCTGCTAAATCGGGCATCGTGACCGGGATTGTGTTAGGTATCGGTCGGGCAATTGGCGAAGCTATGGCAATCAATATGGTTGCAGGTGGTTCCATCAATCTGCCATTGCCGTTCAATTCGGTTCGTTTTCTGACCACCCAGCTTGTCAGTGAGATGGGGTATGCCGGTGGACTTCACCGTCAGGTGCTGTTTACAGTTGGTCTGGTGCTGTACATCTTTATTATCCTGGTCAATCTGATTTTGTTGAGGATGAAGAAGAAAGGGGATTCGGCATGACAGAAAATCAGTCGGGGAAGCTGACCCGCAAGCGCATCCGTTTCGCTGATCTGCTGATGTATGGACTGATCTATCTCTGCGCAGCCTTTTCGGTATTGTTGCTGGCTTTCATCATCATCTATGTTCTGAAAGAAGGCGGTGGCAGTATCAGTTGGCGGTTTCTGACAACAGTGACCTCCGTCCTGAACAATACAGTTGGTATTCTCGGAAACATTGTCAATACGATCTACATCATTGTGATTTCAATGTGCATAGCTACTCCAATTGGGGTTGGAGCAGCAGTCTATCTGAATGAATATGCATCGCATGGAAAACTGATATCTGTCATTGAATTTGCCACCGAAACGCTGGCAGGGATTCCCTCAATTATTTTCGGGCTGTTTGGCATGATGTTTTTCGGCGAAACACTCGGACTTGGTTTCTCAATCCTGACAGGATCCCTGACGCTGATTCTAATGGTTCTTCCCCTGATTACCCGTAATGCACAAGAGGCATTGAAAGCTGTTCCAGAAAGTTACCGTCAGGGAGCTTATGGTCTGGGAGCCGGTAAATGGTACATGATCCGTACCATTCTGTTGCCAAGTGCTATGCCAGGCATTGTGACAGGCGTCATTTTAGCCATCGGACGAATCATTGGTGAATCAGCAGCCCTGCTGTTTACAGCAGGCAGTGCGAAAGGATTGCCACAGATGTTTAGTGGTTTTTTCGACAAGATCTTCCAGTCAGGTGGAACGTTGACAATCCAACTTTATCTGAGTGCCACCAGTGAGGGGGATTTTCCGACAGCATTCGGAATAGCTGTTGTGCTGTTGGTGATTGTTTTCATCATCAATATGCTGACAAAACGCCTGGTGGCAAGATTCGACATGGTCAGGAAATGAATATGCGTGGAAAAATAAAAATCAGTGTCCAGAACCTCAATCTTTACTATGGTGAGAACCATGCGCTTTACGATATCAACATCAGTGTCCGTCAGAATGCCATCACAGCACTGATAGGTCCTTCTGGATGTGGAAAGTCAACTTTCCTGAGAACGCTGAACCGTATGAATGATCTGGTTGATGGTGTCAGGATTCAGGGAAAGGTTCTATTAGGCGAAGAAGACATCTATGCGGAGAATGTTGATGTCTATGAGCTCCGGAAACGTATTGGCATGGTTTTCCAGCAGCCGAATCCTTTTCCAATGAGTATTTACGACAATATTGCCTATGGTCCAAGGGTGCATGGCATCCGTAGCAAGAGTGAGCTCGATGGGATTGTCGAAGAAAGCCTACGTGGTGCTGCGATATTTGATGAGGTCAAAGACCGTCTCCATGAATCAGCATTGGGGCTTTCTGGTGGACAGCAGCAGCGTCTTTGTATTGCAAGGGCATTGGCAGTTCAGCCTGAGGTGCTGTTGATGGATGAGCCGACATCAGCACTTGATCCGATCTCAACATTGAAAATTGAAGAGCTGATGGAGGATCTCAAAGAACAGTATACGGTCGTTATTGTGACGCATAACATGCAGCAGGCTGCCCGTGTTTCAGATGACACGGCATTTTTCCTGTCAGGGGATCTGGTGGAATTTGCTGAAACAAAACGTCTTTTTGCCTATCCGCAGGATAAGAGGACAGAAGATTACATTACAGGGAGATTTGGCTGATGAGAGCGAAATTCGATGGGCAGATCTATGCTCTCAGCAATGAGCTGATGAAAATGGCATCCATGTGCGGGGATGCAGTCAGGAATTCAATTCAGGCGTTTCTTTCCCAGAATGAGGGGGCAGCGAAAAACATTATTACTTCAGATAAGGCAATCAACGCACAGGAAAAGAAGATTGAGAAAATCTGTCTGGATATCCTCATTCAACAACAGCCGGTTGCCAAGGATCTCAGGATGGTTACGGCGGCTTTAAAGATGGTGACATCGATGGAGCGGATAGGCGATCAGGCGGCAGATATTGCTGAACTGACAGTGAAAATGGCAGGGACTCCCTATCAGGTGAAAGATACCAATTTTCGGCAGCTGGCGGCAGAAACAGTCATTATCGTCCTGCAGGCAATCGAGTCATTCGCTGAGCAGGATCTCGCAAAAGCACAGGCAGCAATCGATTATGACGATGTTGTAGACGCTCTTTTTCTGAAGGTCAAGGCTGATTTGGTGGATGGGATGCGTGTTGCACCGATGCATGGTGAACAGATGGCTGATCTGCTTATGGTCAGCAAATATCTGGAACGTGTTGCTGATCTGGCGGTCAATATCTCGGAATGGGTCATGTTTGCGTTGGGGGAATCGCCAAGAGGGAAACCCTCAACAGGTGATTCGCAGCACTGAGTCAGGCAATCCTGTTTCACAGTTCTGTCATAATTGCTCCATAGAATAGGGA
>CAZHQM010000046.1:0-11337 GCA_964534155.1 uncultured Oxalobacter sp. | reverse complement strand
TTGCCCATTAAAAACCCCTTTAAGTAGTGGTCTACTTAAAGGGGTATAGTTCACAATTGCTTTCCCTTCGGATGGATTTAATGCATCGGTAGGCTGTTTTCTGTCATTGGAATAATCCTGTATAACAAGGTTCCACTGGATACCAGCGGATTGCTATGCGCAAAGAGTATTTTCCCATCGATAGGTGACAGAACTTTTTCTCTGCATTCTCCTGTATACGGATCTAGAATCGTCCCAATGACCTCGCCTTCGCAGACCTCCTGGTCAATGGTAATGGCATTCTGGGAAATACCTGCAGTTTCTGATTTTACGACCACCAGATCATCGTCATATATCAGTTCAGATCTGAATCCCCTATGACCACGAAAATGGACAATTCCATTTGCATTCATGAAATTCAGGATGGCTTGAACGGATTGCTTCGCACTTTGTTGGTCAATATTGTCTGTGACGTTTGTATAAAGTGAGAAGGCCTTTGTTTCCCAGATTTGCCAGTTGTAATTCAGGGTTGTTGAATCGTATGGACGTGGACGTCTCAATAAAATGTATGGCAGTCCAAACTGTTCCGCTTTTTCGATATCTTCATACCCCAATTGCATAATGCGGATGTGTGGAAGGAAATAACCAGGTATGTAGAAGCTTGTCAGTTGGATGCCCAGTGCATAGTCCTTGATTTTTTCAAAGACGCCTGCTGCAATACGCTGGGTTGTTTCCCCTAGATTGTAACCTGGAAACATCCGGTTGATGTCTGTGTTATCAATCGGCCAGAAACGTTTGCCAATATTGATGGAAACATTATTTATTGTTGGGATGACAAGGATTGATTTTCCTTTGACAATCTGCCCATTCTGTTCCAGTTTCTTCAGTGCTACGATCAGTTGCGAGCATATGTACATCTGTTGGATTTCATTTCCTCGTGCAGCACCAACAATACAGATACTTGATTCGCCCTCTCCGAATTTATAGCCGTTGATGCGCATATCATCCCGATGGAGGCCTTTCAGCTTGTAAATTTCAATTTTTTCCATTTTCTGCCCTCTTTCAGTCAATTTCGAGGATACGTGCTATCAAAGAGCCTTCATCCACAATCGGATATTCACGGAGTGTGAATACAAGGCCTGAGCATGGAGATTTGATGGTGTCAAGGCTTGTTCCGCGGATTGGGTCATAGATGTGACCAATAATGTCCCCTTTTTCGACATGCTCCTGATGAGGAATATCAGGAACAAAGAGACCAGCGGTGCTGGCATTGATGAAACTGACATGACCATCTGATGAAATGATAGGGTTTCTTGGTGTTTTTACATCGCCACTCCAGATGCCAAGATGTTTCATGGCTGCAAAGATTCCATCTACTAATTGATAGGTGTACTCTTTGGTGATACGCATGCCAACTCCCATTTCAACGACCAATGTTGGTGTTCCAATGCTGTTCAGGGAATGTGCCAATGTTGATTCAAGAACGGTGGATGACTGGTGAATCCAGATGTAGTCCATATTCAACAGTTTCCCTATTGGCAGCAGATTTTCTGATGTTGTCTCACTCATACGGATCTGAGGCAGTTCTTTGAGGAAGATGTTGCTTGCATGGATATCGATGCAAAGATCGGAACCTGATAAATCACTGATGATTTGTGCTGCAATCTGCTCTGTGACTGCCCCTGTCGGTGAACCAGGAAAAATCCTGTTCATATCAAGATCAAAGCCAGGAATCCCGCGGGTGATTGTGTCGATACCCAATGGATTGAGCGCAGGATAAACGTCAACAATTCCTTTCAGATGGTTTCTTTCCTGCTGGATACGTCTTAAAACCTCAACACAGACGAACTGCCCTTCGAGTTCATCTCCATGTGTTCCTGTAACAATGCTTATGCGAGGAAGTTTTCTTCCCTCTGTGACATCAGGTTTCAGTCTGTTTTTTCTGATTTGCAGAACTTCATCCACCGGCAGATTGACGGAAGCTATTGTTGTTATCATCTATTGTTTTCCCTATTGCTGATTTGTCTGGAGTTGCATCATTGAGGCAGTAACAGTCTGTTTCTGCTGAATGCCCCCTTGAAATGCCCCTCTATTTATCTGGCAGTCTGTGTAGTCACGGCCTTGTGACAATTTGATGTACCCATCAGTGACAAGCATGTTGTTGGTCGGGTCGAAGCCATACCAGATTCCACGGCAGAGGACTTCTACCCATGCGTGACTTTTACCTTCTCCAGCCATCAATCCTACGGTGTATTTGGCTGGTAATTTTTCAAGATGACATAACGCCAGCATAATATGGGCGTAATCCTGACAAACCCCCTTTCTCATCTCGCATGCTTTCTCTGCAGTTGTTGACGCATCTGTTACCCCGCGTTCATAGGTCATATGTGCAGAAACTGTCCTCATAATGGTCAGGGCTTTTTTGTAAGGATCATCAGTTTCGGCCAGTTCCATACTTTTGTATAACTTATCAATACTTTCCCCATGAAAAGTCAAAGGCGTTGGGTAAGCATAAAAGATTGAAGAACTGCCATCGTCATAATCCTCAAAGATATCTTGATTTGTTTCAGCAATGCCCTCAATACGAATTGAGAATGAAGGATGTTCATCTTTGATGAATCCTGTTGCAATCCTGTTTCCCGCCCAGTCAGTGCAGTATGTCAATGTTGGGCTTGTAGAAATTGAACATTTGAATGATTTGATCCGTTGCCGATGGTTATCTTGAGGAAAGCAGCGAAGTAAAAAATGATGGCTGTTTGCTGGTCCATCAAAATCAAGGGTTAAGGAATAATTGAAAGAATAAAGACTCATGATTGCAGATTCCTAGAATGCTATTCCTGTTCAATCAAATGGCTCAAAAGCCCCAAGGCATTCCGATAATTAACGGAAGCATCTGAAAGGACGTTATGTAATGTGTTAAGAACAGCCTTGTTATAGTAGATATCTGTTCTTGTCAGTTGATCCTCCAATCTGGATAGAATTGCCTGAAGGCTCTTCTGGGAGTGTCCCAATCTCAATCCAAGATCCAATCTTTCAAGCCATTTCCCTGCTTTTGCAATTCTTCTGACATTCTCTTCCGGCACTTCATCATCGAGACATCCCCAGAAGGCAAGGATGTGATCTTGAAGTGAAATGAGATTCAGGAGCAGGTTACCTTCCAGCTCTGCAGATTTGATGTCATAGACAGCCAATTGCAGGTAAGAGAGTGTTTCTGAGCCAATTGTTTCTCTGATGATGACTGCATTATCGAATGCTCGTTCCAGATTGCTGACAATGGAGTTCGAGTCACTTTCATCAAACGGATATTTCTCAATGAAAGCCTCTTTTGATCCATATATGTCAGGAATGCCAATCTTTTCGCAGAATTCCCTGTAATAGCTGTCATCTTTATCAATCATCATGTCAAAGCTGGCAAAGTATGACTTGACCGTGGTATAGACGCGCTCCGTGTATCGTCCCAGCCAGAGAAGATGATCTATTTTTTCTACTGTGATAGTACCCATGTGTCTTTAAAACCTCCTCCCTGAGATGAGTTAACGATGAATGATCCTGGTGTTCTGGAGAATCTGGTAAGGCCGCTTTTCCAGACTTTCACGTCTTCTCCTGTAAGAACAAATGCTCGTAAATCAGCTTTCCGTCCTGTCTGTCCGTTTTTCTCTAAAATATCGATATCCTGGAAATTAATGACCTCCTGAGCAATGAAACGCCGTGGTTCAGCTTTGATCATGTCAATGAAATGCTCTTTCTGCTCATTTGTCAGCTTGCTGCCGAATACCACCCCGTACCCTCCAGCCTCAGCAACATCCTTGATGACCAATTGGTCAAATTTGTCCAATACATACTGGCGATCTTCTTTATAGAAAGGCAGGTATGTTGGAGCATTCATCAATATCGGATCCTCCCCAAGGTAATACTTGATCATTTTTGGCACGAAATAATAGATGCCTTTATCGTCAGCGATACCATTACCAAAGGCGTTCAATAAACCTATATTGCCTTTCCGATAGGCAGAAAACAGATTTGGGATGCCGATTAAAGATTCTGAGTGGAAAAAGAGCGGATCAAGATACTCATCAGATATGCGACGGTACATTGCTCCGACACGTTGTCTTTTGCCATTGCTTTCAATGTGATAGACATTGTCATTTTCAACGACTATATCGCTTCCTGTTGAAAGAACAGAGCCGGTTTTTTCAGCAAGATATGAATGCTCAAAGTAAGCTGCATTAAACCGTCCAGGTGTGAGGATGACATTGATGCCGCCTGTATTTACATGGTTCATGGTCGCACGAAGTATCTCCGCATAATCGCGATTGTCTTCAACACGATTTTCGGAAAACGTTTCTGGACTGACGCGACGGCACAGTTCACGTGCAATCATGGGATATGATGCACCAGATGGAACCCGTAGATTATCTTCTAGGATGTACCAGTCATTATCTTCTGACAGGACTAAGTCAATGCCAGAGATATGGCTGTAAATGTCTTTGACCGGCGAAAAGCCATTACATTGAGGCAAAAATCCAGATGAAGAAAAAACAAAATCTTCTGGAATAATGCCGTCTTTGACAATCTGTCTTGCCCCATAAATATCTTTCAGGAAAATATTCAGTGCTGTGACTCTCTGTATCAGCCCTTTCTCCAGTTTTTGAAATTCCTGTGCCGATATAATTCTTGGGATAACGTCAAATGGGAATAACTGCTCTTTGAAGTTTCCGTCTTTATATATGCCGAATTTAACCCCATAACGGGCCAAAAACTGGTTGACTGTACCAGTTCTGTTGTATAAGCGGTGCATGTTTCCGACCTCCCCTTCTTGATGCGCGCTTGGATAAAACTCTCTCTTGCTAAAGTCTTAAATTGAATTCATGCAATATGCATGCCAAGAATTGAGAGAAGATGGTGCTGTTTTTTTCTTCTTAGTACGTTTTGTGCACTATGTCAGTGCGAGGATAATGTGCTTTATGGAATACATCGTCTTTTGATATTGGATTTAACTAATTCCTTGGATTTCGAGAGAATCACTGAAGGTTGGAGCACGTGCGGTTGTTTTATCTGGAATCAAGAATTTGATTTGTCTTACAATAAGCGCAATTTTTATGATTTCGGGCCTTGTATGTGTTTAATTGTATTTGGTTGGCAGGTTAAGCGGGGAACGCCGCTAATTGTTGCTGCCAATAGGGACGAATTCTATGCACGTCCTGCTTTGCCTGCGCATCATTGGGAAGATGCACCGTTTATTTTTGCTGGGAAGGATCTGGAAGGTGGTGGGACCTGGATGGGGGTTTCGGAGTCAGACCAAGGGTTCAGGTTTGCAGCCTTGACGAATGTCCGGGCTCCTGCTTTGATGAAGGAAGATGCCCCCACCAGAGGATTATTGGTAAGCAATTTTTTATCGTCTTCTGTTGAGCCTAAGGCTTATGTCGATGAACTGAAAAAAATTGATCATTTATATAATGGATTCAATCTATTGGTGGGTGATAAGAGTTCTTTGATCTGGTATTCCAATTTTGGACATGATAATCCTTTGAATGGTGTGCCGTTGCTCCCTGGGTTTTATGGAGTATCCAATGCTTTATTGAATACTTCTTGGCCCAAACTGACTAAAGCCAGTGTCCAGTTTGAGGCACTTGTTACTGAAAATGCTGATATGGATCAGTATTTTGATATGTTGTCAGATACACAGACCGCTCCCGACGATCAATTGCCTGAAACGGGTGTTTCTTATGAATGGGAGAAAATGCTGTCTGCTATTTGTATAAAATCTCAAGATTACGGCACCCGTGTCTCAACGTATGTTGAAATCAATCATGGGATTCCCCCTATTCTCCATGAGCGTATCATTCACCCTTGATAGTTATCTGATGATTGGCATTGATTATGATTTGGCAGGAAATTGAGTCCCAACTTTCATCTTTGGCTGAAAAGCATCTGATTCGAAACAGGAGAACGCTTGAATCTGGGTGTGATACGCACCTGAATATTGATGGTAAATCCCTGTTGGCGTTCTGTAGTCTTGATTATCTTGGATTGGCATCTCATCCTAAGACGCGTGAGGCTATCTGTGAGTCAGTGATGTTGTGGGGAACAGGATCTGGCGGTTCCCATGTTGTCAATGGCCATATGCGTCCACATCAGGAACTGGAAGAAAAACTTGCCAGTTTTGTTGAAGCAGAGCGTGCGTTGTTTTATACAACGGGCTATATGGCAAATATCGGTGTGGTCCCAACACTTGTTGGGCGAGGAGATGCAGTATTTGCTGACCGTTTGAATCACGCATCATTGATTGATGCTGTGCAATTATCCAGAGCAGATCATTGCCGCTATGCGCATAATGATATGCAGCATCTTGAAAGACTGCTTGCATCATCGACTGCAAAAAGCAAGCTGATTCTTTCTGATGCTGTTTTCAGTATGGATGGGGATTTAGCTCCAATTCCTGAGCTTTTTAAATTGGCGGAACAATATGACGCATGGCTTGTTCTGGATGATGCTCACGGTTTTGGTGTTTTGGGACAGGATGGGCGAGGTTCCCTGAGTCATTTTTCTATTCCGTTTCATCCGCGTATCATCTATGTTGGCACCTTGGGCAAGGCTGCGGGTGTTTCTGGTGCATTTGTTGCGGCATCTGATTCTGTTATTGAATGGTTGGTTCAGCGATCCCGGTCATATATTTTCACAACTGCATCCAGCCCAGTTATTGCCTCTGCTTTGTTGACATCACTGGACTTAATCCGGGATGGGAATGGCCGGCGTCAGCATCTTTTGGATCTGTCTACAAGATTGAGGGAGCAGATGCGCTCCTTGCCTTGGAAACTGCTCCCTTCTTTCACGGCAATCCAGCCGATTATTGTTGGTGAAAACGATGCTGTATTGCGGGCATCGGATGAATTGCTTAAACGCGGTATTTGGGTTCCTGCGATCAGACCACCAACGGTGCCTCAGGGGCAGGCGCGCCTTCGTATTTCGCTCTCAGCCTCACATACCTTTGACGATGTTGACCGTTTGGTTCAGGCTTTAAGGGAGATCCAATGACAAAGATGATTTTCTGGCATGGATGGGCAATGGCTCCTTCCGTTTGGATGCCCTTGATTCAGAGATTATCTGCGCAATGTCATGAAGCAGTCAGTTTCCAGGCTGTGGCATTGCCAGGGTATTCTGTAGAAACTGCTGCGGCTCAGGATTATCTATATCCTGAAGAATGGGTTGATAATATGATGGCTTCTGTTTCTTCGCCAATCGTGTTGTGTGGCTGGTCCATGGGGGCAATGATGGCGATAGATGCAGCCTGCCGATATCCAGAAAAGATTGAAAAGCTTGTTTTGTTTGGCGCGACCCCCTGTTTTGTCAATTGTGACGGTTGGCAGTTTGGGCAGATGAAAGACGTTGCCAATCAATTTAAAGAAGGTGTGCGGCAGAAAGGTAAAGCTGTTGTAAAAAGATTTATCATGCTTTTCAATCAGAATGATATCCGTTCAAAAGAAGTTGTTCGGAGTCTTGGTGCTTTAGATTGTCCTGCAGACGATGTTCTGTTGAAAGGGCTCGATTTCCTACATCAGGCTGATTACCGCAATGATGTTGCAAAGATTCTGCAACCTGTATTGATTATCCATGGAAGGAATGATCCGTTAATGCCGGTTTCTGCAGCAGAATGGTTGGCAGAAAAACTGCCGAACGCTACTCTGAAAGTTATTGATGGTGCGGCTCATGCTCCCCTGCTTTCTTTTACAGATGAATGTGCAGGGTTCATTCAGGAGTTTCTGTAACAATGATTGATAAATCCACCGTTTGCGGTTCGTTTGGCAAGGCTGCGGATTTATATGATTCTCTGGCGTTGTTCCAGCGTTATCTCAATGAAAAAATGCTGTGTCAATTGCCGGAAAAGATGCCAGAAGGTTTTCAGCCAGTCCGTATTCTGGATGCTGGTTGTGGGACTGGCTTTGGCATCCAGTGTCTGAGAAATTATTGGCCAGATGTTCACATGACAGGCTGTGATATTTCACAGGATATGGTCAATGCGATGCATCGGAAACAATTGGATGCTGTTGTTGGAGATATAGAGGAATTGCCTTTTGAATCTTCCTCCTTCAATTTTGTCTGGAGTTGTCTTGCTTTGCAATGGACCAGGCTTAATGCGGCATTCCAAGAATTTTTCCGTGTTCTTGAGAAAGATGGTTTCCTTTATTTTGCTACGCTGGCACCTGGTTCCTTGAGAGAACTGGATAAGGCGTTTGCTGGGCTTGATCACTCACGGCATACGTTATCATTTGTCCCATTGGATGATGTGCATGCTACCCTGACTGATGTTGGTTTCAGGAAGATTGAACTCCAGCAGACAACCCATCAGATGTTTTATCCTGATTTCAGGGCTGTAATTGCATCTATTCGCGATATTGGTGCTGGAGGCGTGTCAAATCGGCGCACAGCCCTGTTTGGCAAGCGGGCCTGGCAGACGGTTCAGGAACGGTATGAATCTTTCAGAAGTGAAGTTGGGCTGCCCGTATCCTATGAGGTTATTGTTGGATCGGCTGTCCGCTAGTTGGCACTGAAACTGTCTTTGTCCCCATAATTGCATAAGGAGATTGGAAATATTCCGATAAGGTTATATCCATTTCCCTATCAATAATTCTCTTGATTTCATCGGCAAGGATATCCTGATGGTTGCCGGTGAATACGCATTCTTCAAAAACGGATGCCAAGGTGATTTTCTTGATATCCCCGCTCCATTTCCATTGCTGTTGAGTCCATTTCCCAAAAAAAATCATAAAGAGAGTGCTTTTTTGTGGAGATTGAACCCAGCCGAGTCTTTTCAGATTCCTGATTGAGAACTCTACTTCATTGCCTGATAGGCTTGTCAATTTCTCAATGTCGGATCGGGATATGAATTTTTCCTGCCTTTCTGGATGGGTCAGGATATGAATGATTTTCAGTGTGTCAAAAAAGTGTTTGCCCGGATAAACCGGAATATGCCAGCTTCTGTTTCTGATTTCTGGGAGAATCGCCGCTGTTGCTGCCCCCAGTAACATAATCATGCTGCTGATATAGATCCAGGCGATGAAGATTGGGAATGCTGCCAGAGTTCCATAGACCTTTTCATAGAAATTGAAATTGACCATGTAGAAGGAGAAAAGCCGAATGGCAATTTCAAAACCAACTGCAGCAAACAATCCCCCGGCAATCGCATCTTTCCAAAGAATCTGGCGATTGGGCAGGATCCTGTAGAGAAGCGTAAAGGCTATGATTGCCCAGAGGAAAGAAATGATCGGTGAAATGAAATTTCCAATGATAGGAATGCTGGTCGCAAATCCATGTTTGACCAGAATGACATGCGATGTGAAAAAGAGCGCTACGCCAATTGATAACGGTGTCAGGGTTCCCAAAAGTAGATAGAGTGAAAATCTCTTATATAGTGGTCGGGTATCCAAAATATTCCAGATTTTATTGAAGGCGCTTTCGATGGCAGAGAGACTGGTGAAGATGGCAAACAGTAAGGCTATCCCACCAAAAAAAGATACTCTGCCAGCATTGGTTGCAAAGGTATTCAAATATTTCAGGATGGTTTTTGCTGTTTTTTCTGGCATCATGCCCTGTGAGAAGTATGTTTCGAGCGTTCCTCTCAGGGTGCCAAATTCTGGAAACTGCGTGAAAATCGCCAGAAGGATTGCCAACATGGGAACCATGCTCAGAAGAATGGTATAGCTGATATTGCCTGCAGATTCTGTCAGTTCACTGTTTATCAATCTGGTTTTACACCAATTCAATATGAGCCGGTTCCGATCATTATTTGTATTCTGACCAGATGGCATTGAATCGCTGGATTTAACGTCAGATTGTTTCATAAAAAGATTAGAATACTATTCTCTGCGGGAGCGTCTTGTGTGTTTGTCCCTGTTTGCGGAGTATCGATTAAAAGCATAGCAAACGTTTTCATTTCATAAAACATATATTTATCTGAGTGTAACAATGGAATATGCGGATTTTCTGAAACAGTGCCGTGAAATTGTTGGTGAAAGGTATGTTCTTGATGCATTTCCTGATGTGTTGCCTTACGTGACAGATTGCAGAAAACGTTTTGTCGGTAAAGCGGTTGCTGTTGTTCTGCCTGCTGATGTCAAAGAGGTATCAGACATTGTTTGCCTCTGCAACAGATTCAATGTGCCTATTGTTCCACAAGGGGGAAATACGGGGACTGTTCTTGGCAGTGTTCCTGATCAGCATGGCAATGCGATTGTGCTGTCTCTCAAACGCTTGAATCGAATCCGTGAAATTGATCCTGATAATAATACGTTAACGGTAGAGGCTGGATGTATTTTGGATTATGTTCATGATGCGGCAAGCGGAATTGACAGAATCTTTCCTCTGACATTGGCATCATCTGGCTCCTGCACTATTGGCGGCAATCTGGCAACCAATGCAGGTGGTACTGCTGTCGTTAGATATGGCACAGCCCGCGATCTTTGTCTTGGTATTGAGGCAGTCTTGCCAGATGGTTCTATCTGGAATGGCCTGTATAAGCTCAGGAAAAACAATACTGGCTACGATTTGCGCAATCTTCTTGTGGGCTCGGAGGGAACGCTGGGGATTATCACTGCGGCAGTTCTTAAGGTTTTTCCTTCTCCATCGTATAAACAGACGGCTTTTGTGGCAGTAAATACACCTGCAGATGCTCTATTTCTTCTGAATGTGGCGAAGAAGTATGCGGATACTTTCTTAACTACATTTGAGCTCATATCCCGGCATAGCCTAGCAGTTGTCCGTAAGCATTTTCCTGAGCTTGCTTCTCCGTTCCAAAATGAATCGGCTTACTATGTACTGTTGGAACTGAATGGCAATGAATCTGAGGAGTATCTTGGTCAGATACTGGAAAATATTCTTTCTGACGCTTGGGATGCTGATAGGGTTGTTGATGCATGTATTGCACAATCTATTGCCCAATCGAAAAACATGTGGGCATTACGGGAAAATATTTCTGCGGCTCAGGCAAAAGAGGGAAAGAATATCAAACACGATATTTCAGTGCCTGTTTCAAGTATTCCCGCATTTATTGCAGATACTGACGCCCTGCTCCAGACAGCATTTCCAGGTTGCAGAATGACTACTTTCGGGCATTTAGGTGATGGTAGTCTTCACTATAATGTTGGAGCTCCTGCTGGTATAACTGACGACGAATTCTTACTGAGACAGGATGCTGTGAATCAGATTGTCTATGATTCAGTCGTCAGATACCAGGGTGCTATTTCTGCCGAACATGGATTGGGTGCCTTGAAACATGACAAGAATGCCCTGTATAAGGATGCAACAGAGATTCAGTTAATGAGACAGATCAAATCAGTGATTGATCCACATAACATTCTGAAC
>CAZHQM010000045.1:0-11341 GCA_964534155.1 uncultured Oxalobacter sp. | reverse complement strand
CATCTGCTGCAGATAACGGTACAAGGCAACCAGATAACAGAGCGCCTGCAGTTTATAGTGGTGCTCGTCCATGACCTCTTCCATATTCTTCTGCGTGTAATTGACAGGATTGTCAGAAGAAATGGTCTTGGTTTCTATGGCATTACTCTTCCAGTCAATAATCCAGTATTTCCCATCGCGATGCCTGAACAGCATATCAATCTCACCTGTCAGATAACCATTCAACCACATGGATTCTGAATGCCTGTCTGGCCTTACCGAGAGATTCGGCAGATCCAATGTTTCCGACAGTTTCTGCACCGTCAGTTTTTCTGAATCTTCTCCCGGCGATGACAGCAGGAACTTGAGTTCTGAAACAATTTTCCGGCTCTCGATAACATCCTTGAGCACAATCTGATTAGGCAATTCCACATTCAACAGGGTTCTGATCCGCTGTTTCAGCCATGCCTGACAATATGCCTGCTGATCGACTTCATCACCCTCAACGCCAGCCATGCTGACAGCTGTCGCATCATATGGACCAGTCTTATCCTTCAACCGTCGATAAAACGGCTCTTTTTCCAGCCATTTCTCAACTGTCAGATCCATGTTCTCCATGAACGCATTGAATGCCTGTGCATCCTGACATGCCACGCCTTGGTTGATGATGGATTCAATCAGTTTATGCAGGGAATCACCTGCCTCGGTTCCTCGAGGGAACGTGAAGAACCCACTCCTTTCAGAACGTGTATGCGCCTCTTCAAGTCCTCTGGCTATTCCAGTAAAGCTCGACCGACTCCATGCCTGACCAATCTTTCCCGCAGGCACAATGTCATACCGGATTTCGTGAAGAGGCTCCAACGGTTCTCCATCAGTCGGCAGATCCTGCCAGTTCAGGAAACGGAAGAAATCATCAGGCCGCAGATTCGCCTTGAGTGGAAAATCCTCATAGGATGAGCGATAGTTTGCCTGCAATGCATCTGCCATTGCATTGAAACCGGATTGCATATCCTTCTGCCACTCAGCAACCTTTTGACAGAAGACCGTCCAAGACCTATCAGCATCAGAAAATTTTGCACCTTTTCTATAATTGGTTGCCTGCCCAAACAATGCACGCATATAAGCACTACGAAAGCTATCGATATTAATCACTTTGTAATTGCTTCCAGTACTTGGTGCTCCCATTGCCAATGGCAACACCAATCGAGCAGATGCACGAGTCATCGCCACATATGCCAACCGAACAGCTTCCTGTTCTTCCCGTTCACAGGATGCAGGATGTGCACTAACCGTCTTTCTAATTGGCAAGAACAGCAATTTTTTCTGAATGCCTTCATATTCTTTAAAAACAGACCGCACACGGGTCGATGATATCGCTACTTGAGTCTGCATCGCATCTGCAAGATAAACCACTGGATACTCAAGCCCTTTACTTGTATGGATGGTCACGACATTGACCACATTGGCATCACTCTCAATGCGAAGATTACTACTATCATCTGATTCCATCGATAAGTATGTTTCATTCATCATTGCTTTCAGCCAATGGATGATGCCTGCCAGATCTCCGCCAATCTTCTGCTGCTGTGCCTGCATAATCTCAAGGATATGCTGGTAATTGGTCAGCATCCGCTCGCCACCTGTCAGTTGCAACAACCTATCGATAGTCTGGAAACGGTCATGCATCAATCTCGAAAACTCAGGATAGATTCCCTTGAAGATAATCCTGTCTGATGCTTCTCTCATGTCCTGCCGGAATGATGCCAACTCGTTGATATCCTGTTGGATACTCTTGAGGTTATGTCCAACCAAACGGGTCGAACGAGCCGCCGTCAGCAATGAATTGTCATCAGGGGATGCCATTGCCAATAACAATGCCAGGATTTCAAACGCCTCATTGCTCTTGAATACCTTTTCTTTGCTCTCGAGACGTGTACGAATGTTGCGCTTTATCAACTCGCTTCTCAACACATCGGCATGATGACGCTCCTTGACAAGGATGGCGATATCTTTTGCCTCCAATGGTCGATTGCCACAGTAAACCGTGCCATTCCTTCGATCCAACAGTCTGACAATATCTTCCGCAATTGCTTTTGCAAAGTATGGTCGGATTACTCCTTCTTTGATTTCACTGGTTTCTGTCCCCAGATCATTTGTCCAGAGCTCAAAAGCGGGTACTGGCTGCCATTCTGTGATGCCATTCTGCTTAACCTTACGCATGAGAGGCAGTTTCCCTGAGGTTGCCTTTGTACCTGCATACCGAATGCCATCATCTAGAAAGCTGTGCCGATCCATAAATCCATCTGTCCCGCTCGGCTTGGCAAAGAGCGTATTGACTGCCTGAATGATGGCAGGAGCCGACCGGAAATTCTGAGGTAGATCGTAAATCCTGTTACCTGTCTCCTTGATGAACCGAACAGCTTCAAAATACGTTTCTAGCTCTGCTGACCTGAAACCATAAATTGCCTGTTTCGGATCCCCCACAAAGAAAACTGCCTGCGGCAATGCTTCTTTGCTCGCAGATGCATCCAAGAACAGTGTCTTGAAAATACTGAACTGAATCGAATCGGTATCCTGAAATTCATCGACCAGAACCGCACGGAAACGCCTTCTGATGCCATCAACAACATCCTGATTTTCAAGACTCTGATGCAACTCCAGCAGCATGTCATCAAAAGTCATGAGCCTCTGCTGCTGTTTCAGCTCATTGATACGATTCGGGACATCAATAGCAAATACCCTCAAGCACTGCATCATTTCCAGTGATGGATGGTAATCAGCCTTTTCAATCTTAAAAGGCAATACATCAAACTGTTGACGCACTGACAACGGCAGTGACTTAATCTGATTCAATTTTTCTTGCCAACTGTTCTCCCAAAGCCGAAACTCATCAATAAATATGCGATTATCACGATTTTCCGCATAGACCTTTCTCAGGAATTCATCCAATGCCTGCGCTGTCTGTTCGGCATCCTCTCCAACTTCCAGCCCGAAACCGCCTCCCCGGGAAAACACATACTCCGTGAGCATCTTCTGGCAGAACGAATGGATGGTGAAAATAGACGCATCATCGAAACTGTTCACCGCCTTGGAAAGGCGCAAACCAATATCCTTCTCATTTAAATCTGGCTTTTTCTGCCAATGCTCAAGCAATTCCAGTACATCGGCATTCACTTCCGCATCCCTGTTTACCCAAGATTCCCTCAACTGAAGCAGCAGGGAGCGGATACGGCTGGTTAATTCTGCCGTTGCAGCCTTTGTGAAGGTCATCAACAGCATGGTTTCAATCTTGATGTCCTCTTCCACAATAAGCCGGGCAACCAGTCTTTCCAAGGAGTAGGTTTTACCCGTGCCAGCACTTGCCTGGATGAGTGTTACGCCTGAGAGCGGCGTTTCCCTGAAATTGAATGCAGGATAAGACTCAGTCATTTTCTGTCTCCTCTTCAAGCTCTGCCAGCATCAGTTTCTGGATGCGTTCAACAATTGCATCTGCAGTGACAGACTCCTCACCTTTTTTTGTTTTCTTTTCTGTACCCAACACAACCTGTGACTCAAAGAAGGAACTCATCAATACATCATCAATATCTTTCTTGAGATCATTTTGAGCAGATTGAAGACTTTCGTCGTGTCGCCAAATAGGGTTGAACTTTGGCTTTGGAATCCCCCCTTGATGCTTATCAAACTTATTCGGAAAAACTGGAGCAGCTACATTCATCACCACCTGATAAAGCTGACACATTGCCGTCAATACCTTCACCGCCTCTTCGGCTGGACATGGATAATACCGTTTAATCAGGATGCCCTCTTTATTCCATGAAACGACATAAAGCGGCAGCGGATGCTCAGATGCACTGACTAACAGATGCAATATCAACGCCCTTCTCTCTGTGCTACCAGTCAATGCTGTCACAGCATAACCTTCCTGACCATATGTTCCCCCTTGGCAATGCTGAAGAGCTGGAATCTGAAGCTGAAGCGGTCTGCCGTCAAACTGAACCGTAACCGCTGGCAGATTGAGTGTTGAATCAATGTTCAATCCCTGTGCAGCCTCATAGATTTCGCTGACTTTACCCGTCATCGGTTCCATCAGGATGCCGCGGATATCCTGACTGCCCAATCTTGGGTCGAGGAGAAGTTTATCTAGTTCTTCACCCTGTTCACAGATTTCAAGCATCCGCCTTTCCAAGGAAGATTCGAATAACCTGTCATCTGGCATAGTGACCTGTGGAATCCTATCCTGCTCAATGTTTTCTGTGTCTGCCATCCGCACTTTCTTGCGCAGATACGAGTCTGGTCTTGCCCAGAGCCCTTCCAGATCAGCGAAAGGCAATGCCGTTACCTCTGTCAATGAACTGATTGGCGCTGCACCGGCCAAGAATGCAGATTCCCTGCCGTGATAGCCCTCTGCATTCGCCTGTTCAACAGCACCTTTCACCCGTTCATCAAAAGTCCTGAAAAAACGGACATCACGCCCATCATCAAAATCGCCTTCTGGCATCGTCTGGAAAAGATTACCCTCAGAATAACGGGTCAATGGCATCACTGTGACAATGCTGTCTGATGCCACACCAGATTCCTTGAGCCAGAAAACAAGATCCTGAACAACAATAGACGGATTCAATGGTGTCTTGGACTCTGGGTCTGTCCCTGCGTTATAGGTAATCAGCAGATACTCCTGAGCCGCCAGCAGCAGATCCAGAAAGATATTGCGGTTATCCCCTCTGGCATCCCGGTCACCCCGACGCTTGATGATGTCATTCTGATTGACACCAATCGGCTGGGTCAGATCAAATTCTTCTCCTCGATTCACACCCGGGAATACCGGACCATCATCCATGCCAATCATAGCGATTGCCTTATAGGGCAACCATCTGAAATCCTGCATGCCAGCAAAAGTCACCTTGCCACTGCCTCGGATGTTGTCCCGGTTCTCGACAAGACCGTTTTCCAATGCCTGCCAGAACACTTCAAACGACAGTCCCTGCTGCATTTCCCCGCCAGACTGCAAAGAACGCCTGATCAATGCAATCTGCTTGACCAGAACCTGTCGGAATTCAGCGATTTCTTCAACATATGGCTTCTGGGATGGTGTATTCGGAAACAGTTGTTCAATCAGCTCCAGTGTCCACTGATACCAGCCATCTGCATCTTTATCCTGAAATGCCAGACTGCCGTCAGAACTTTCAGCCACCATACCGCCGAATGCTTTCTCAAATGCTGTGAAGATATTGACCAATACCTCAATCCTGCCACTGCCATCGGAAACGGAATCAAAGCCAGAATTCTCTTTGCCATACACCGGCAGCACATCACCATACGGTTGATAGTCGCCTTCTGCTGTCATATGTCCCAGAACAAGCCGCTCGATGGCTCTGGTCAACGTACCATCTGAACCATTCTGTTCTGGCACCACTTTATTTTCGGATGCCAAAGCACCGATATGCATTTCATTGAGCCCATAACGGAAACCCGCTGTCTCAAGCCAACGACGGAGTATCTGGACATCATCCAGGGTGATATCCCAGCTTGCCGTCATCAATGGGTGCGCCAGCAGTGCGAAGAATGATTCTGCCCCCATGTTGGCGTGGAGCATTTTCCCCGCCTTGATAATGCCCTGCGCCGCCATATTGGCAACCAAGCCGCTACGCCCCACAATGGTGTAATCAATCCGGGCACTCTCAGGCAAAGCGTCCATGACACCTTCAATCAATGGAGCAGCCTTGTCAATATCTGGCATCACCACCAGAATCTCATCCGCAGACAGCTCGGTCTCATGGCGGATGGTCTGAATCCAATCCGCCACACCTTCAATCTGGCGAACCAATCCTGATGCTTTGACAATCCGCAGGCTATGGTCTTCTGAAGGATTAAAGGATTCGACTTTCAGCGGTTCATCTTTCAGGATGCTGTTGGCAATCTTATCGAGAAGGGTTGTTTCCGGCCGTTCAATGTAGAACATATGCTGGTCGATGCCGTGCCGCTCACCGCCCTGCGCCTTCGCAAAATCATAGTAGGTCGTGTAGGTCAGATTTGCCCAAGGCACTGCCTTGCGCGCCTGTTGGACGCCATTCCATTTCCGCTCTTTCTGGATTTCGTCCTCAATCAGGGGAATCTCACCATCATCAGGCGCAAAGCGCCAGATGCGATCAATCAGCGCCCTTGTGCTGGCCCCATTCCGATGGAGAAAAGCGTTGTTTGCATTCTCAGGAGATTCTGTCCAATCATTGAACAGATTCTTCGGCAGACTTTCAAACCAGAAGGTACTGCATGGATTCATCAGATAGAGCCATAGATCCCGTTTGCGTGATTCTTCCGCCAGGAATGGCAATGCCATCGGTGGCAGCGTTTTTGGCAGGAAGAAATGCAGACTGTCTGATGATTCTTCTGCATCTGGGTCTGCACGGTTCTGTTCAAACCGATCAGGAATACCTTCCAGCAGATCAATCAGTGTCGTTGCCTGAAATCCCCCTGTTTCCGCCAGATACTGCTGGTCTTCTGCCATCTTCTGTTTGATAGCCTGCCAGAGTTCTTTCTGCCATTGGGCATCAATCAACCCATCCCGCTGGACAATTTCTTCCTGACGCCGGTCTGAGTCCAGAATAATCTTCTTTTCCAGCAGGGCATCCTTGCCCAACAGCCATTCCAATACCCAGTCATAACGGTAGTTGATGTATTTGGTGAAAACCTTGGCAATCCTGACCGCCAGCTCATAGACACCGGACTTCCGCTGTGTTCTCAGATACTGCTGAAGCCTTGGATGTCTTGCGGTAAAAGCATCATCCTGCAGGATGCGCCATATCACCCACTCCAGTTCAATCCCCAGATCACTGTTGCCCAGCCACAAGCTACCATAAGGCTCCATCCATCGGCTGATCTGCAGCATCTTGACCCCTGTGCAGAGTCCCTTGGAATCGGGGTGGTCGGCAATGGTCCGCATGAGATCCTCGGTAACCACATCCCCTGGCACAATGATTCTTAATGGAGAAAAGACAGGATCCTCATTCAGCAGGCGTTCCTGGTTCAGGTTTGCAATCAGGCACTGCTTCAATGCCTCGTAGCGGTTGCTATAGATAATATGGAGCATGGCAACGGTATTTCCTTGGCTGGCAATCCTATTGCGGGCAGGACAACCTCGTCCGCAATGTTCTTACTGCATTATAAATGGGTGCATCAGGTTTTTCGATGCAGGAACGCACAAAATCAATAACCTTTTTTCATATAACACCGCAATCACTCTGATGTCTTTCCATTTTTATTGATATTGCTTGATTTGCTGTATATAATTCCAGTCAATAAAACTGATGATTGAATCAGATAATATTAGGAATGATATGACAAGGCAAGTGGTTTCAGATGTTTCTGTCAACCAGAAACTGACTGGTGGTTTCTCGCTTCCCCATGGCGAGACGACCAGTCTTTCCATCAACATCATCAACCATCTGATGGTTCACCCCAACAGCACCTTTGCCATCCATGTCGGCAGCAATGCCATGAAAAACCTGGGGATTTTCAAGGGTGACACCCTGCTGGTGGACAGATCCATTCCTCCACGACATAACCATGTGGTGCT
The DNA here is from genome assembly GCA_964534155.1 of uncultured Oxalobacter sp. Classification (GTDB taxonomy): domain Bacteria; phylum Pseudomonadota; class Gammaproteobacteria; order Burkholderiales; family Burkholderiaceae_D; genus Oxalobacter. The sequence continues at coordinate 3,792 of CAZHQM010000045.1, read as the reverse complement.
GGCTGTCGTCAATGATGAGTTTCTGGTCAGACGCATCTATTTAAAGCACGGTGAGATGGAACTGCGCCCTGAAAACAGCCGATACCCCATTATCCGACAGCAGGAAGGCAGTGAGATTGTCATCTGGGGAGTTGTGATTTCCTGCATCAAACAGGTATTCAGGCGCCCCGATGAATGAGTTCCGACAAGAAATCGCCCTGGTTGACTGCGACAATTTCTTTGTCTCTTGTGAACGGGTATTCCGCCCCGACCTGAACCATAAACCTGTCGTGGTCCTGTCGAGCAATGACGGCTGTGTGATTTCCCGAAGCCGAGAAGTCAAGGATATGGGCATCAAGATGGGAGAGCCCTGGTTCAAGCTGAAATCACAGCATCAGCAGATCACCGCCTTTTCCAGCAACTTCCCGCTTTATGCCGACATCAGCAACCGGGTGAAACAGGTGCTTTCCACCTTCTCCCCGATTCAGGAAAGTTACAGTGTCGATGAGTCATTCCTGGACCTGACAGGATTCACTGATGTCTGGAAACGGGCATTCACGATTCGCGAGACGATTCTCCAGCAATTGAGTATTCCGACCTGCGTGGGCATCGGTCCGACCAAGACATTGGCAAAACTTGCCAACCATATCGCCAAGAAGCATCCCCGATCCAGAGGCGTTTTTTCATGGAACCGACTGACAGACACACAGAAACAGAAGCTACTGAAACGAATTCCCATCCAAGAGGTCTGGGGAATTGGACGACGGCTCTGTAAGCGGCTTATCAACCAGCATATCCTAAGTGCCTACGACCTTCAGACAGCCAATCTCAGCCAGATGCGCGCTCAATATGGTGTCATCATGGAAAGATTGATTTCCGAGCTTCGTGAAACGCCCTGCCTTGAACTGGTAGAAATACGCCCACCACGCAAACAGATGCTTTCGAGCCGTTCATTTGGGCAGTTGGTTACAGATCTGAATGTGCTTGAAAATGCAGTTGCCTTTCATACATCCCATGTCTGCGAAAACCTGCGCAAAGAAAAGAGTGTTGCGGGGCTCATCCAGATATTTTTGCAGACCGACCGTTTCCGAACGGACCTATACCAATACTCTCAGCAGATCTGCATGGCGTTGGATACTCCAACAGATGACACCATCAAAATCACCAAGACTGCGATGGCTGGGCTGCACCAGATTTTTGCGGAAAATGTGTCCTACAAGAAAGCGGGCGTCTGCCTGATGGAACTGATGGATGCTGATGCCGCTATCCCTGACCTGTTCAGTACCACAGGCACACCTGCGGTCATCACAGCCATGGATGCAATCAACCAGCGTTTTGGGGATGGTACAGTCCGAATCTCACGGAATGATGCTGCAACCCGAGGATGGAAACCGAGAAAAGACCAGATATCCCCTGCCTACACCACCCAGTGGGAAGATTTTCCGGTGTGCAGATAGCACACAATAAGAAACCGACAGTGTTCAATCCTGTCGGTCTTCCATTATTTTTTCTTTTTGGCTTTTTTCTTGGATGCCTTTGGTCGACGTTGCTGAGCAACGATAAAGGTAAAGAATTCCTTGGTTTCTTCAGGTGTTGCCATCCGGATGGTGTCATCCTTGACCATTGCCAACTGCGGTACATCTGTTGCAAACGGATTGCCCAGCAGATAGACATCAAATCCTTTCCATGATGATTTTGTGCCAACCTTGTCATGACCTTGGCTCTTGGCAAATTCAAGAATCTTGTCCTGTTCCATTTCTGATGCCTTTCTTGGGTGAAATCTCAATCTACTGTTTTATATCAGAAAAAGGAGAGCATTTCAGCAAAAGAAGATAAAACTCCAAATATCCCATCATCTTATACAAGTTTTCTTTTTGGGCATGATTCCCAACAAGTCACTCTCTCACATCCCCCGCCATTCTGAACCATTATCTGATTGCCATACCAGATTGACTGTATTTATTACATATTTTCGTAAAAATCGGGGGGATTTTTCACTAATTATTTTAAATAAAGTTACAAACTTATATTGTCAACTTCTATACCCACTGTTATGCTCAGCCCGCTGATTTCATCTCACATCTGTCAATCTTGGAGCATATCCATAAAAACTGACTCAGAAATAATCTCGATATCCTGACCTTTCAACTTCAAGCTTTCAGCTTTTCGAATCTTCTCAGTTTTATTCCCTTTGATGTTTGTTCGATACTCAAGACTTCCCACAACTAAAAAATTGGTGCGCTTAGTGACACCACCTTTACCAATAGTCCCCCCTCTATTTACAACCTCTTGCATAGCATCTTTTCTAATAAAGTTTTCCAGTGTGCCAGTGAATATGCACTCTTTTCCATAAAAAGGATTTGTCACATCTATGGCATCAGAGTCCGATGCCTTGATAGAGGCATAGTCAATTTTCCATGTAGATTGGGCTTTCCATTCTTTTCGAACGTTTTCATATGATCCGAACCTGTCGATAATCTCCTGCTTCAATTTCTCATAGCATATATGAGTTACTGTACAGTCAAGATATGCCCGATGCGCGCTCTCATCCCCGACTTTGTAATACTGCATTAAATCAACCAAACGGTGGTGCGGTAAATCCAGCAACCTACGCGACAACCGCATCGTATCTACAAAATTATTTTTGAACGGGGAAAAACCATAGTACTCCGAAGAATCATACAAAAAGTTCACATCAAAATTTACGTTGTGACCGATAACAATGCTATCGCCAACAAAGTCCCGAAAATCTTTTAGAACTTCATTCTCTTGTCTAGCATCTTTAAGCATTGCATTTGTGATGCCAGTCAAATCAGCGATGAAACTGTCAATAAATGAGATGCGCTCCCCATCCATAATCACACATTCTGGATAGTGATCGATAACATCATCATCAACACAATACCATCCCCCGGGCTGGGCAAGCTCTGAAAAACTTTCCACAATCTGATTGCCAGAAATTCTGATAGCACCAAACTCAATAATGCTATCGAATTGCGGGTCTAGCCCCGTTGTTTCCAAATCTATAACAACATATTCCTCTGGAAACTCGAGTAAACTTTTCCCCTTAAATTCTCTTCTTGCTGACATGGCATCTCCAATGGAACAACTTGCACTTTATTGCACAGATAATGCCATGCCAATTACGGGTTAAACAAGACTCTCCCTGCTAATAAAAATTACAATTCCAGAAATTTACCCGTGCGGATGGCCCTTACATAACCATCATTTCTACTTTATCTACCCCCCTGCATTTCACAGCCATTTATAAGAACATGAAATTTATAGTATTGTTCGAAACCAATCTGATATTAATAGATAGGAAATGATTGCATTTTCACACCAATTTTCTTTTTGAGCATGATTCCGGACAGCCTACTGTCTTGGAGGCAATCAAGTATCAATCTGTTTATTTTTCCAAAGTTTGGCGAAATTCATCAAGCATTGGCCTGTACTGAAATAGGCTGACAGTCTGATGTCGATTTTCGATGGATTTACCGATTCGGTTTACAACTCTATAAAAATAGGAATTGGCAACAGACTTTCTTCCCAAATAAAAAGTCCAGCGCTTGGCCGGACTATCTTGGAAACTATGATGGCGGAGAGGAAGGGATTTGAACCCCCGATACGGTTGCCCGTATACCGAATTTCGAGTCCGGCGCATTCGACCACTCTGCCACCTCTCCGTGTTGTGATTGACGGATTATAGCAGGTTCAACTTACTGATTCGATGATTTTACGGCAGGGAGATGCCAGCTGACATATAATAGCTTTTCTCATTTGGATTTTTAGAAAGTTCAGAAGCCGTATGTC
>CAZHQM010000044.1:312-11625 GCA_964534155.1 uncultured Oxalobacter sp. | reverse complement strand
GTCTATTGAAGTCCGTCAGAAACTGTCAAAACAGCAGCCGGAAACCTTGGGTCAGGCATCGCGTATTTCAGGTATAACACCTGCAGCGGTCTCTATCATTCTGATTCATCTTAAGAAGAATGGTCTTGTTTCATTCAATGATTGATAGGAAATCTGATGGCTAAGAAACATCGAACCGTTGTAATGGATGAGTCAGAACTGAGATCGCGTCTGGTTGCTGGTCTCAAAGAACTCAAGCTAGAACTGGATGATAAAAAGATCAGTCAGCTGGTCCAGTATGTTGGATTATTAGGCAAATGGAACAAAATCTATAACCTGACTGCTATACGTGATACAGAGCAGATGCTGACCCATCATCTTTTGGATTCTCTGACGGTTATTCCATGGGTTTCAGGCTGCAAGCATTTGTTGGATGTTGGTTCTGGTGGTGGATTGCCAGGTTTGATTATTGCGATTGTCTGCCCAGATATTCAGGTTGAAATGATCGATATCGTGAGCAAGAAAACAGCTTTCATCCGTCAGGCAGCAATCGAAATGGGTTTGCAGAATGTCACTGTCCATACAGGGCGGGTTGAGGAGTTGTCCACAGAAAAATCTTTCGATGGAATTACTTCACGGGCTTTTTCGAGTATTCCAGATTTTGTTGCGTTGACATCACATCTTCTTAGCGAAAAAGGGCGGTATTACGCTATGAAAGGATTGATTCCTGAGGACGAAATAAGTAACCTTGATAGACAGTGGACAACTGTCAAAATTGTACCACTCGCAGTACCTCAACTGGATGCTCAGCGTCATCTAGTCATAATAGAAAAAAATCCACAAACAGAAAAAAGGGACATCTAATGGCTGCTGTATTCTGTATTGCCAATCAAAAAGGTGGTGTCGGTAAAACGACAACTGCGGTCAATCTTGCATCTGCACTGACTCGTCTGAAAAAGAAAGTCCTTCTGATTGATCTCGATCCTCAGGGCAATGCAACGATGGGCAGTGGTGTTCAGAAATCTGAGCTGGAACATTCTGTTTATGAAGTTCTCTTAGGATTGGAAGACATTAAGAATGTCTGTCAGCAGCCAACCAATGTTCAATACGATATTGTTCCTTCAAATCGTGAACTGTCAGCAGCCGAATTGGAATTGGTGAATCTTGAACGTCGTGAAAGACGTTTACGTGAGGCTCTCGATACTATCCGAGATGATTACGACTTTATCCTGATTGATTGCCCACCAGCCCTGTCTCTGATTACTGTTAATGCATTCTGTGCGGCTGATGGTGTCATTATTCCAATGCAATGTGAATACTTTGCTTTGGAAGGCCTTTCTGATCTTCTGAATACTGTTCGACACGTTTATTCCAACATGAATCCACAGCTGAATTCCATTGGTCTTCTTCTGTTGCGTGTTATGTACGACAGACGTGTCATGCTCTCTGTCCATGTTTCCGATCAGTTGGAAAAACATTTCGGTGACCGTGTCTTTAAGACAGTTATCCCCAGAAATGTCCGTATGGCAGAAGCCCCATCCTATGGAATGCCGGGCGTTGACTTTGACCCATCCTCCAAAGGTGCCAAGGCATATATAGATTGTGCAAAAGAATTGTTAGCTTGGCTGGAATCTCGCTGATTGAAATACGAAAGCATCAACATGAGTGAAACAACGACGAAAAAGAAAAAAGGGTTAGGCAGAGGCCTTGAAGTCCTTCTAGGTTCTGCACCTGATTTATCTTCAGATTCTCCATTGGTTTCTCCGCTGTCTATGGCACGCCTGCAGGCTGGTAAATATCAGCCGCGTTCCCGAATGGATGAAGGGGCATTGAACGACCTGGCAACATCCATCAAAGAACAGGGTGTGATGCAGCCGATTCTCGTCCGTCCGATTGAAAATGTTGATGGTGGCAAGCGCTATGAAATCATTGCCGGTGAACGTCGTTTCCGTGCTGCTCAGCTTGCTGGTCTTAAGGAAATCCCTGCAATTGTTAAAGATGTCGATGATAAGGCTGCGGCTGCGATGGCGCTCATCGAGAACATGCAGCGCGAGGACCTGAATCCACTGGAAGAAGCATTAGGTATCCAGCGACTTATCAACGATTTCAATTTCACTCATGAACAGGCTGCACAGTCGGTCGGTCGGTCCAGGAGTGCGGTTACTAACTTACTTCGCCTGCTGAATCTTACCGAACCTGTCCAGACGATGCTTACCGCAGGTGATATCGACATGGGGCATGCTAGAGCGTTGCTCGGTGTTGAGGGGGCTATCCAGATTGCTTTGGCAACTCAGATTGTTTCCAAGCGCCTTTCTGTCCGTGAGGCTGAGAAGCTTGTTGCACAGGAAATCAACCGTCAGAATAATCCACCGAAGACTGTAAAAGAAAAGTCTCAGGATTTGGTCAATCTGGAAACAGAACTTTCTGACCTTTTGGCAACTAAAGTCAGTTTCAAGGTGGGTGCAAAGGGCAAAGGCAAGCTTGTTATCGACTTTGCCAATCTCGATGTCTTGGATGGTCTGTTGGCGAAAATCAGGAAGGTATCCTGATTACCCACAGAATTATCAACAAAGTTATCCACAGGAAAAGGTCGAAGCGTTTCGACCTTTTTTTATGTTTCACGTGAAACAATGGTTTTGAGAATCCAGCATCAACATAGCATGTTTCACGTGGAACATCCTGAAAGATGAAGTGATTACTGACAAACAGGAAAAGTATCAATGCCAAGTAGGGCAGGGATGTAGGATAATAAAGCACACGAAAATTACCAATAACGGAATCGATATGACATTGCAGACAATTCCAGAGCGGCTTGAACAGTTAAGACAGGCCATGAAAGAACACTCCGTTGATGTTCTCATCATACCGAGTTCAGATCCCCATTTATCCGAGTATCTGCCTGAATACTGGCAGAGCAGGGCGTATTTCTCTGGGTTTACTGGTTCTGCGGGGACTTTGGTCGTTGGCATGGATAGGGGTTCACTCTGGGTCGATAGCCGTTATTGGGAGCAGGCAGAAAAACAGCTGGCTGGTTCTGGTATCGAAATGTGCAAATGGACAGGTCCTAATGGCAGAACCTATGTCGATTGGATTCTGTCTTATTTTCCTGCTGGAACTGTGGTGGCAATGGATGGCAGACTGCTACCGGTTCAACAGGGAAGAGACCTGAAGGCACGGCTTGAGAAGAATGCAATGTCTCTGCGGACAGATATTGATGTGATATCCACAGCTTGGGCAGATAGACCTGAATTGCCAGATGGTGTGGTCTTTGAACATACTCTTGAATACGTTGCCTTTTCACGGACAGAAAAAATCAATCAGGTCCGTGAAAAACTGAATGATGCAGGCGCACAATGGACTTTGATCAGCAGCTTGGATGATATTGCCTGGACGCTGAATCTGAGAGGCAGTGATATTGAATGCAATCCAGTTTTCATCAGTTATCTGCTCATTGGACCAGAAACCGTTGAGCTTTTTGTATCCGAACAGAAAATCCCTGAAGTTATCCAGAATAAGCTCAGGAATGAGGGTATTAGCATCAGCCCTTACGAAAGCATTCAGGAAACCCTTTCAAAACTTCCGCAGCATGCTGGCCTTCTGATTGATCCACAGCGGACTTCCTATGCGATGGTTTCTGCGCTCAGGGAAGATATCCACCTGACTGAGGCAGTCAATCCAACATTGCTGCTGAAATCGAGAAAAGCACCTAAGGAACTGGATCATATCCGAGATGTCATGATTGATGATGGTGCTGCATTCTGTGAGTTTCAGGCATGGTTTGATGAAGTACAGGAAAGAGGTGTCATCATCTCTGAGGTGACTGTCGCTGAGAAGATTGAGGAATGCCGCTCAAAACGGGAGGATTACGTCTCGCCAAGTTTTGGTACGATTGCTGGTTTCAATGAGAATGCAGCGCTGCCACACTATCAGGCAACCAAGGAATCATTCTCCCGCATCAAGAACAATGGTCTGTTGCTGATTGATACTGGTGGTCAGTACTTCCGTGGTACAACTGATATGACCCGAGTCATTCCAGTGGGTGTACCGACCCGTGCACAGCGGTATGATTTCACGATGGTGCTGAAGAGTGTCATTGCATTGTCCACAAGCCAGTTCCCACGTTCAGTCGCATCCTCTGCGATTGATGCGATTGCAAGGAAAGTGCTCTGGGATCAGGGAATTGATTTTGGACATGGAACCGGTCACGGTGTGGGCTATTTCCTGAATGTCCATGAGGGCCCTCAGGGTATCTCTTTCCGTGGTCAGCCAACACCACAGACCGAGATGGAAGAGGGTATGGTCACTTCCATCGAACCGGGGCTGTACCGCCCAGGCAAATGGGGTATCCGCATTGAAAACCTTTCTGCTGCTGTTTCTGCAGAGAAAACGGAATTCGGGGATTTCCTGAAATTCGAGACTTTGACGCAATGTCCAATCGACACCCGCTGTATGGAAATCGATCTGCTGACGCAGGCGGAAAAAGACTGGATCAACAGCTATCATGCTGGAGTCCAGGAAAAACTGCTGCCAAGAATTGCTCCAGAAGCTAAAGACTGGCTGATTGCAAGGACTGAACCTATCTGATTTTCCCTGTGGTGTCAGAAAATAGGCTCTCCAAGCGATTTTAAGGGCAGGAAGGCACAATGTAGTGCCGAACGCAAGAAAAGCCTTTATACAGCCTGAATGAGGCTGATAGCAGGGTATTTCAGATAAAAACAAAGAGGCTGTCTGAAAACCAGACAGCCTCTTCAGTTTTAAAGCTCAGAATCTCGATCAGATATCGATATTGCCTGCCAGCAGTGCATTGCTTTCAATGAATTTACGACGAGGATCGACTTCTTCGCCCATCAGGGTGGTAAAGATCTTATCGGCTTCGATGGCATCCTCGATGCGGACACGCAGCATACGGCGTGAGGATGGATCCATTGTAGTTTCCCAGAGCTGTTCAGGATTCATCTCACCCAGACCTTTATAACGCTGTTTAGAGATGCCTTTTTCTGCTTCATCGCGAAGCCACTGCATTGCCTGATGGAAGTCGCGGACAGCCATCTGTTTCATCTTTTCACCTTCACCGCGACGGATAACAGCACCATTACCAACCAGTGCCAGGAATTCATCAGAAGTTTTCTCCAGCAGACGGTAATCGTTACCTTCAGTGAAATCCCGGTCAATAGTGGTGACATGGACATTACCGTAGGTGGTCCGTTTAATCATCAGCAGATTCATGCCGTTTTCATCAACCTGTGCCTCAACGGAGATGGCAGGATCAGAGAGTGCCTTGCCAAGTGCAGCAGCAGAAGCCTGTGCAGCATCGGTAGATTCCAGATTCAGGCGGACGCCATTCATGATTGCTGCCAGAACATCCTGCCCGACCAGACGTGCTAGACGGCTGATGATGTTATACGCAATCGTATGGTGATCAGCCATTTCTTTCAGTGTATCGCCTGAGATAGGAGCACCGCCATCCTGAGGAATCAGGGAAGCATTCTGGAGGGCGATGTTCATCATATGGTTTGCTTCTTCCAGATCGTCTTTCAGATAGCGTTCATCACGGCCATTCTTGATCTTATAGAGTGGTGGCTGTGCGATGTAAACATAACCACGTTCAATCAGCTGTGGCATCTGACGGTAGAACAGTGTCAGCAACAGGGTGCGGATATGTGCGCCGTCAACGTCCGCATCGGTCATGATGATGATGCGGTGATAGCGCAGCTTGTCGATATTGAACTCATCAGGACCGATACTGGTGCCAAGCGTAGCAATCAGGGTGGTGATCTGCTCAGAAGACAGCATTTTTTCAAAACGCGCCTTTTCAACATTCAGTACCTTACCGCGCAGAGGCAGAATCGCCTGGAATTTACGGTCACGCCCCTGTTTTGCAGAGCCCCCTGCGGAGTCACCTTCGACCAGATACAGTTCGCAGAGCGCAGGATCTTTTTCCTGACAGTCAGCCAGTTTCGCAGAGAGTCCCAGCCCATCCAGAACACCTTTACGGCGGGTCAGTTCACGCGCCTTGCGGGCAGCTTCACGGGCACGCGCCGCATCGACAATCTTGGAGCAGATGATCTTTGCATCATTTGGGCGTTCCTGCAGGTAATCTGTCAGTGTCTTGGTGATGATTTCCTCAACAGGACCACGGACTTCTGAGGAAACGAGCTTGTCTTTTGTCTGGGAGCTGAACTTAGGTTCTGGAACTTTCACAGACAGCACGCAGGTCAGCCCTTCACGCATATCATCACCGGTGATATCGACTTTCGCCTTTTTCGCCAGCTCATTTTCGGTGATATAGCGGTTGATGACACGGGTCATCGCCGAACGCAGACCGGTCAGGTGGGTACCACCATCCCGCTGCGGAATATTGTTGGTAAAGCAGAGAACCTGTTCGTTATAGGAGTCATTCCATTGCATCGAGATATCGACCGTAACAGGTGTACCCAGTTCACTGGTTCTTTCTCCGGTAGCCTGGAAAATGGTTGGATGCATCACCGTTTTGCCACGGTTGATGTATTCCACGAAGCCACGGGTACCGCCCTCAAAAGCAAAGGTTTCTTCTTTGCCTGTGCGCTGGTCTGTCAGACGGATGTTGACCCCATTATTCAGGAAGGAGAGCTCACGGATACGGCGAGCCAGTACCTCATACTGCATCTCGATGGTTGAGAAAATGGAAGCATCTGGCCAGAAACGCACACGGGTACCATGGCGGTCAGAGTCTGCGACCTTCTTGATAGGTGCACATTCAACGCCATCAATCATCTGGAGTTCAGTGCGGATAGGTACACCGCGCTCAAACTCCATGTAGTTTTCCTTGCCATCACGCCAGACAGTCAGTTTCAGCAGGGTGGACAGCGCATTCACGCAGGAAACGCCAACACCATGCAGACCACCGGAAACCTTGTAAGCATTCTGATCGAATTTACCGCCAGCATGCAGTTCGGTCATGACGATTTCAGCCGCACTGCGTTTAGGTTCGTGTTTGTCATCAAACTTGATTCCGGTAGGAATACCACGGCCGTTATCCGTCACCGAGACCGAATTGTCGCTGTGCAGGACAACCTGGATTTCAGAGCAGTAACCTGCCAGAGCCTCGTCGATCGAATTATCCAGCACCTCGAAAACCAGATGATGAAGACCTGTACCATCAGAGGTATCCCCGATATACATACCAGGGCGTTTTCTGACAGCTTCCAGACCCTCAAGAATCTTGATTTCACCAGCACCGTAATCTTGGTTTTCGGTTTGAGACATAAACCATCTTCCTTAAAAATCACCAGAATCTGCCGCTGTTAAAAGGGAGCGGCAAGCCCTAAAGAATACTTGATTCCTCTTACATCAGATGCGCATTGGCATCACAACATACTTGAAGTTGCTGTTGTCAGGAATCGTCATCAGGACAGAAGAATTACCATCTGCCATTTCGACCTGAATATTCTCGCACTTCAGGTTGGACAGGACATCCAGCAGGTAAGTCACATTGAAGCCAATGTCGATATGATCACCGCTGTAATCGATTTCCAGTTCTTCCAGTGCTTCTTCCTGTTCGGTATTGGTGGAATTGACCTTCAGGCTGCCTGCATCGAGGATACAGCGGACACCTTTGTATTTATCAGTGGTCATGATGGCGGAACGCTGCAGGGAACGGAGCAGGGCGTCGCGGGCAATCACGAAGCTGTTCTGATAATTCTTAGGAATCACACGGGTGTAATCAGGGAATTTGCCTTCAACCAGCTTGGAGATGAATTCAACAGGACCGAATGTGAAACGGATCTGGGTCTGGGAGAAGTCGATGCGGACAGTGTCATCAGATTCTTCCAGCAGACGGAGCAGTTCAATCACAGTCTTGCGAGGGATGATGACATCGCGTTTTTCAGATTCCTGTTCGGTTTCCAGGGAACAGAATGCCAGACGGTGGCCATCGGTTGCGACTGCATTCATCTGGTTGCCGGCAACCTGCAACAGCAGGCCATTCAGGTAATAACGGATATCCTGCTGAGCCATTGCAAAATGGACGATGCTCAGCAGATTCTTCAGATCTTTCTGAGACAGGGAGACAGAAGCATCGAATTCAGCTGGCTGGCTGACGACCGGGAAGTCCTCAGCTGGCAGTGTCTGCATGGAGAAACGGGAACGGCCTGCAGCGACCACCAGTTTCTTGTCATTCAGGGACAATGCAACATCAGTCGCATCAGGCAGGGAACGCAGGATGTCCTGCAGCTTACGTGCAGCGACTGTGGTTGCTACATCTTCACCATCAGAACCGATAGGCGCGTGGGTGATGATCTGGATTTCCGTATCGGTGGACAGGAAAGAAATATCGTTGCCCTGTTTACGGACCAGAATGTTGGCAAGAATTGGCAGGGTCTGGCGGCGTTCCACAATCCCGCTGACCGTCTGCAGAGGCCGGAGAATATCATCACGACCGGTTTTAACCAATTGCATAATATGTTCCCTTAAATGTCAGTTAAATTGATAATGTCTTTATAAATCAACAGTGTGTTTTTACAGTCTGTTCCAGCACATGGAGCTCATGGTTCAGCTCGGCATTCTTTTGTCGTTCTGAGGCAATCTTACGCACTGCATGGAGCACCGTTGTATGGTCGCGGCCACCGAACAGCTCACCGATCTCAGGCAGGCTCTTCTGGGTCAGCTCCTTGGAGAGGTACATCGCGATCTGCCGAGGACGGGCGATATTCGCAGGACGACGCTTCGAATACATATCTGCCACCTTGATGCGGTAGTAATTCGCGACCACCTTCTGGATTTCCTCAACGGAAACAGGCATCGGTGTAATGTCTTTCAAGGTGTCCCTTGCCAGTTCAAGCGTGATTTCCTGATTCATGAACTTCGCACGGGCAACCACATTGTTCAATGCCCCTTCCAGCTCACGCACATTCGACTGACGCAGGTTTGCAATAAAGAAAGCCACATCACTGTTCAGCATGATGCCCAACTGTGCTGCCTTCTTCAGCAGGATTGCTACACGCATTTCCAGTTCAGGCGGCTCAATCGCAACAGTCAGGCCAGATGCAAAGCGCGAGGTCAGGCGCTCTTCCATCCCGGAAATCTGCTGAGGGTAGGTATCACTGGTGATGATGATCTGCTTGTGGGCAGCAATCAGTGCTTCAAACGCATAGAAGAACTCTTCCTGCGTGCGGTTCTTGCCAGCAAAGAACTGGATATCATCGATCAGCAGCATATCCAGTGAATGGTAATACCGCTTGAATTCGTCAAAGCTCTTACGTTGGTAAGCGGTCACTACGTCTCTGACGTACTGTTCTGCGTGGATATAAAGGATCTTGGCGGATGGATTGTCCTGAAGCACCTGATTGCCGATCGCCTGGATCAGGTGGGTCTTGCCCAGACCGACACCCCCATACAGGAACATCGGGTTATAGGAGGTACCTGGATTGTCCGCTACCTGAATCGCTGCAGCGCGCGCCAGCTGGTTCGCTTTACCGGTCACAAAGCTGTCAAATGTCATGTTCGGATTGATACGCGCCAGCTCATAGGCTTTTTTCTTACCTTCATCTTCTGGTGGCAAGACAGGATCTGGATCAGAATCGATTGGTTTTTTGCCGTCATCAGGCTTTGCACCCTTACCAACCGGCGGTCTGGTCGGTGCGACCGGTTTTTTCTGTGCCACCTCAACACGCACGATGACCGGCTCGCCGGTCAATTTGGAAGCCAGTTCGCCGATTCTGCCCACAAATTCCTTTTTCACCCAATCGACTTTGAAACGGTTCGGCGCGGCGATGCGCAGCACCCCGTCCTCATAACCCACCAGTGTCAGCGGTTTCAGCCACGCATCATACTGCTGAGGGGTTACCTCATTCTCAAGTTGGGATAAACAGTTTTGCCAGAAAGCTTCCATGATTTACGAAAAGATACCACTCGGAGCACATCCGGGAATCACCGTAGAAAGCCCCAAAAAGACAGAAGGAAAAGCGATGAAAATCAATCAGAAATCATCTCATCCAAAAGCCATATTTTACCTTAAATCATACAGAGTTATCCACAGATACCGATGAAATTCGGGGTATTTAAATAAATAAAAGCAGTTTGGTATTGACATACCCCTATACATACGGTTTAATCGTTGATTCCTTACGCATAAGGTGGTGCTTGCTCAGGAAACAAGCGGCCAAAGACAGCAAAAAGGCTGCCCAGACCGAAAGTACCGTAACCCGAATTTATTATTGCTGATTAGCGAGATCATCATGAAACGTACTTATCAACCTTCAGTTGTGCGTCGTAAACGCACCCACGGTTTCCGTGTTCGTATGGCTACCAAGAACGGTCGTGCAGTTCTGAACGCACGTCGTGCAAGAGGTCGTAAACGCCTGGCTGTCTAATACAACAGCCCCCAAAAGCTGATTGCGTGAACGGAAAATTCTCTTCCGATCGACGGCTGCGTAAAACGGATGAGTTTTCATCCGTTTTTCGTATGCGTCCCTGTGCACGGACAAAACACTTCGTCATATACGCCAGAAACAATCAGCTCGGGCAGGCTCGGCTAGGAATTGTTGCCGCCAAACGGTTTGCGCACAGGGCAGTGACCCGTAACACAGTCAAACGGCTATGCCGTGAAGTGTTCCGCCAGCGTCAGCTGCCAGCCTGGGACTGCATCATCCGTCTGGCATCACCACTCATAACCCGTCAACAGCCTGCCACAGGCATCCCACTGAAACAGCATCTCTATCAGGAACTGACCCAGTTGATAAACCAATGTCAGAAGGTCCAGAAAAAGAAAGCCGGATCACGCGCTTCCTGAAGTCACCGCTGAAAGGTACTCTTATCCTGCTGATAAGAGGCTACCAGCTGTGTATCAGTCCATTACTGGGTCCTAACTGCCGTTTTTATCCAACATGTTCCGCTTACGCCATCCAAGCAATCTCCGTACATGGTTGCATAAAAGGCGTTTTCCTGATATTGATACGTTTGCTCAAGTGCCATCCTTTCCATCCAGGTGGATATGATCCTGTTCCCAAAAAGGGAACGGTGTGCCGCTGTGGAAAATGGTTTAAGAAGAACAGCAGTTAAACAGATAGATACCAGATAGATTATGGACGTAAAAAAACGCACGATGTTGATCCTTGTGCTGATCATATCGTTGTTTATGCTCTGGGATAACTGGCAGGTTTATAACGGCAAACCTTCCCTCATCTTCAGTTATCGCAATTCTGACGAAAAGAAAGAAGAAGCCAAGACCGCAGGGCCAGCTGGCTTGCCTGTAGAATCCTCCAATCAGACTGTAGCTGCTCATGACGCCAAAGCCAAGGCGAAGGCAGAAGAAGCTGAAAAACAGGCTGCAGCGAAGAAAGCGGCAGACGTTGTCAC
>CAZHQM010000044.1:0-302 GCA_964534155.1 uncultured Oxalobacter sp. | reverse complement strand
AGACCGATGTCTTCCAGCTTGCAGTCAATGCAAACGGTGGTGTTTTCCAGAACCTCGAACTGCTCAAATACCGCGACAACGAAGACAAGAAAGACATGGTGCTGTTTGAAAACAATCCACCAAAAGTCTATCTTGCCCAGACTGGTCTGACCGGTGGCAAATATCCTAACCATGCGACCCACTTCAACATTCATCCAGGCAACTTCACCATGGCTGAAGGACAGGATGAAGTCAAGGTTGTCATGGATGCTACCCAGAACGGTGTCAGACTCGTCAAGACTTTCACCTTCCACCGTGGCAGC
>CAZHQM010000043.1:0-11731 GCA_964534155.1 uncultured Oxalobacter sp. | reverse complement strand
GGACTAGGCAAATGGTTCCAAAGCAATGGCATGACAAAGGTTGTGGAAATGTCCTGGTGGGAACAGCGGGAAATCGAAGGATTTGATGTCACTTTTGTTCCTGCAGAACATTGGAGCCGTCGAGGGCTCTCCGACATCAATACAAGCTGGTGGGGGGGATATGTCATCTCCCGCAATGGCAAAACGGTCTATCACTCTGGCGATTCCGGCTGGTTTGATGGCTTCCATCAGATTGCAGAAAGATTCAAGGGAAAGATTGATGTTGCCATGCTGCCAACCGGTGCCTATTCGCCCCGTTGGTTCATGAGCCCTCAGCATATCGATCCTGCTGAAGCAGTACAGTATTTCCAGATGCTGGAAGCGAAGCATTTTGTCGCCATGCACTGGGGTACTTTCAAACTGTCAGACGAGCCGTTGGATGAACCGCTTTATCTGCTCCCAGTCCTGTGGGAAGAAGCTGGATTGGATCCTGCACACCTGACCTGTGGGATTTTAGGCAAAAGCTGGTTGATCGATGACTGGCTGAAATAAGGGATTTGTCTGTTGCATTCAACCATCATCATCCGAATACTGATACACTAAAACATTCATATTTTTTCAGGAGACTGCCATGAGTTGGATTATTGTCATTTTGATCATTGTCGGGATTATCTGGTTCGTTAAACGACGGAAAAATTCTGCAGGTAATATGCCTCAGATTCAACAGAATCTGCCACAGATTCCCCCACAGAATGGCAGCCATAACCGCCCTAAGATCCTGAACCGCCCACAGCAGAATCAGCCAACCAACAACCAGCAGCAGCCTATTACTGGCATTGGCGAAAGACAGTGCCCTTACTGCGCTGAAACCATCAAGGCACAGGCAATTGTCTGCCGCTTCTGTGGCCGTGACCTGACTGGCATGAACACCCAGATGGGTAACGGTGGTTACTACGGAAACAGCCGTGGCTCACTTGCCCGTGATGCTATGATGATGGGGGGGACTGCTATTGCTACCCACGCCATCCTGAACGGCATGTCAGACCAGGATGATCCTAATGCTGCCGCACAGGATGCCTATTCTGAGACCGGCTTTGTCAACGATACTGGCAATGGTTTCTATGAAGCAGACAGTGACAACAGCTCATTCACTGGTGGCAACGGTCTTTCCGCCCTGTCAGGTCTTGATTCTTCCAGTGATGACAGCAACAACAACGCAGCATGGATCACCGATGAAAGTGATTCCAGTGACTCCAGCGGTTGGTCAACTTCTGGCGATGATGACAACAGCAGTTGGTCATTTGGCAGCGACGACAATAACTCCGACAGCAGCTGGTCCTTCGGCAGTGACGACAGTGACTCTGGCAGCAGCTGGTCTTTTGGAGACGATGACTGATTAAAGCGGTCCTCTCCTAAACATTAAAATCCCATTAAGAACAACATCTTAATGGGATTTTTTATTGAGATATCAAGCGGATCTGTTACAGCTGCGTCAGAATGACCTTTGCCCATTTTGCGGCATTGGATGATGGATATTTCTTCGTCAGTTCAGTCAGTGTCTTTTTAGCTCCACCTAAATCTTTCATGCCAATCTGGCAGGTTGCCATGTTCAGCATCGCATCCGGTGTCACTGGATTACGGGGAAAACGCTTCACAACCGTATTCTGGTTGATGTAGGCATTCCGATAGTCTTTCTGCAGATAGTAAGCGTTTCCTAACTGGTAGTAGGCATGCCCCAATTTATGAGACTCGGGATACTTCTGGATAAAGCGGCTGAAATTGGCGACAGCGCCTTTGTAATTGCCCGCCTTGAACTTTTCCTCAGCCACATCATAATCGTGCTGTTCCGCCTCTTCCGGCGTCATGGCTTTCTGCTCTTCTGCCTGCCCTGCCTTTTCCTCAACCGCCACATCACGTTTTGGCTTGGCAGCAGCAATACCCTTGCCACCTGTTTCGATGTGTTTCAGGCGTTCATCCAGACTGTCATAAAAATCTTTCTGTCTTGACTCGATCTCAGCAACCTTCTGGTTAAGGACCTCAATCTGTCCCCGCAGGTCAGCCACCTCCTGTTTCAATGCCTCATTACGGCTTTCAAGTTCGATGATGCTGGCCTTATCCGCCTTCTTCTCGCGAAGGTCCAGAATATGGCGACGGGCTTCATCATCCTCAAAAAAAGCATGTGCATTCTGCATGGAAAACCATGCAGAGCATGCCAACAGAACAGCAACTAGTTTTGATTTTTCGATTCTCATAGCTTACTGATAGACGATGTCAGCGCGACGGTTCTGAGACCATGCCGCTTCGTTGTGTCCCTCGGCTTTTGGCTTTTCCTTACCAAAGGATACAGCTTCCATCTGGCTGTCAGAGACACCCTGCAACGCCATGGAGCGGCGAACCGCTTCCGCACGTTTCTGTCCCAATGCGAGGTTATATTCCCTGCCGCCGCGTTCATCGGTATTCCCCTGGATGACGACACGTCGGTTTTTATGGGTATTCAGATAATTGGCATTCCCGGTAACAACAGGACGGTATGCTTCTTTGACAGTGTATTTATCAAAGTCAAAGTAAACGCTCCGTTTCTGGTAAACGCTGCTGGAAGGATCATCGATTGGATCATAGCTGTTTGCTCCATCGCCATCGATACCATAGGCAGTTGCCCCATTGCTTCCATCATCATCCAACTTGACTGTTGAACCACAACCAGCAAGCACACAGACGCTTGCAAGAATGACAGCGAGTTTTTTCAGTTCTAACATGATTATCCTTTCGTGTCGTTTATTTTGAGAATGGACTCCATGACGGTTCACGGACGTCTGTTGATTTCATTGAGATTTTCTGACGGAACGAACCGTCTATCGATACCACTGACAGTGTACCGCTCCTGCCTGAATCCGTCGAATACATGATGTACTGACCGTTTGGAGAGAAACTTGGTGATTCATCATGTGATGTATTTGACAGGCGCATTTCCTGACCATTGGTCAGATCCTTGATGTGCAGCTGGAAACCAGCGCCACGATTGGAGATGAATGCCAGATGTCTGCCATCAGGGGAAATCCGGGGGCTGATATTGTAATTGCCAGAGAAAGTGACCCGCTGTGGTGTACCGCCACCAATCCCGACCTTATAGATCTGAGGACCACCGCTCTGGTCACTGGTGAAATAGATGGACTGTCCATCTGGAGAAACCTGTGGCTCAGTGCAGATGCTCTGGGTATTTGTCAGCTGTTTCAGGTCACCTCCATTGGCACTGACGGTGTAAATCTGTGTATAACCGTTTCTGGACAATGCCACTGCTATGCGGGAACCATCCGGGAACCATGATGGTGCAGAATTGTTCCCCTTGTAATTCGCAATGACTTTGCGTTCGCCCGTTCTCAGGTTCTGGATATAAACAACCGGTTTCTTTGCCTCAAAGGAGACATATGCCACCCTGCTGCCATCTGGTGACCAGGCAGGAGAGATAATCGGTTCATTCGAGCGCAGGGCAACCTGTCTGCCAGCCCCATCTGAGTCAGCGACTTCCAGTCTGTATTCTTTGCTGGCTTTCGCCACATATGCCAGACGGGTTCCTGAGATACCCCGGATTCCTGTCAGTTTCTGATAGATGTCATCGGCAATACGATGGGCCGTATAGCGGACTTTTGCCTCCGGTGTGATGATTGAGAGGTATGAGAGCTGCTGACCTTTCCTGAAATCAAAGAGGCGGTAACGGACTTCTATGTTGCCACCAACATGCGACACTGTCCCGACCGCAGCAGCATAGGCTCCTGCCGCATTCTGCTTGGCTCCATCGTAAGATGTTGTCTCAGACAGTGTCACACCCTCACCAGTCAATGTGAATGCGCCAGTCCGTGCCAAATCTGCCCGGATAGTGGATGCCACACCAGCAGAATCCCCTGAGAAGCCTGCCACCATGACAGGCGTTGCAGAAGAGCCCACGCCTGAAATCTCGATATTGAGTGTTTCCTGCGCCATAGCAGCAGCACCAATCAGCATCACGGCAAACAAGGCCAAGGTGCGTCTCAAGTTTCTAAATATTGCCAGAATCATTTTTTCAACCTTTCGGTCTATGTGTCAGGACAAATGATGAAGGCACACGCCCTGATGAATCCCTTGGATAAGGTGCTGAGCGGTAAACCGCCTGACGGACTGCCTCATCGAACCCGGCGGTACCTGATGAACTGCGCTTGCGGACACTGCGCACGCTTCCGTCTGGATACAGATCCACATCGTAAACCACGGCTGGATTGCCCGATATGCCAGATACATTATATATGGTGTTGGATTTGATCTTTGCCGCTACCCGACGGATGTAGGCGCCATCCGCACGGCCTGGACCTGTCGCATAGGCATTGGTCCCCGTACCGCCTGTACCGGTCAAACCATAGGCACTGCCGCCACCACCGATTCCTCGAGCTGAGCCACCACCCAGACCTGCCCCTTTACCGCCACCATATCCACGACCGCCAGCAACACGCCCCGCCTCTGCCATCAGGAGCGACTGCAGATTACGCGC
The DNA here is from genome assembly GCA_964534155.1 of uncultured Oxalobacter sp. GTDB lineage: Bacteria > Pseudomonadota > Gammaproteobacteria > Burkholderiales > Burkholderiaceae_D > Oxalobacter. The sequence goes on along the minus strand of CAZHQM010000043.1, from coordinate 7,233 downwards.
TCTTGCCGCATCATTCTGCTGGGACTGCTGACGGGAAAGCGATTCCTGACGTGCAGTATTCCCTGCCTGTTTCCTATCCTGCGACAGGGCTATATCAGGACGTTCACGGGAAACCGACTCTGCTGAAGCATGCCTTGCCTGAGGTTCCGGCGGAACTCCTGCTGAATCCGCTGTGCTTTCTGTATTGATATTTTCTGGTGTTGGTGCCGCATCAGGAGACCCTGAATCCGCAGCCATTTCTCCTGCTGCCAATGGTGCTGCCTCACGCACCTTGATATCCCAGACCTCCGCCGCCACTTCCTGCTCAGGTTTAGGCTGCCAGTTGACGCCCATCCATAACCCTCCAATCAACAGGCAATGGATTGCCACTGCCAATATCACGGATGATGAAGACAGTTTTGCTGTTTTGGGAAGGAGGGTTCCATTCTGCATGGCAAGAACCTTACTGTGTCGCCAGACCTACCCTTCGGATACCCATTTTCTTTGCATCGGATATCACCTGGATGACTTCGTTATAGATAATGTTCTTATCAGCTGCAATCAGCACCGGCATATCGGGATTTTCCTCATGCAGTACCTTCAACTGGCGCATCAATGAATCATGATCTGGAACATTATGGAAGCCTGTGTCCTGTCGGTCAGGACGATGAACGCCAATCTCAGCAGATACATCTGGACGCAATGAGATCTGGATGAAACTGTCTGGCGGTGCAGCCGTTTTTTCTGCATGTGGAATGTCAACATTGCCCATATTCACCATAGGTGCGCAGACCATGAAAATCACGAGCAGCACCAGCATGACATCGATATAGGGCACAACATTGATTTCTGAGCGGAGACGTCTCCGCCGGCTTCCACGCATTCCTCCAAATATCTGTTCTGACATCGCGCAGCTCCTTATGACTGTCTCTGGAGAATATTGGAGAATTCCTCAATGAAGTTCTCGAAGCGGATTGCCAGCCTATCTGTATCGTTGGAAAAACGGTTATAGGCAACGACAGCGGGAATTGCCGCGAACAGACCGATTGCTGTTGCAATCAATGCCTCTGCAATCCCCGGCGCCACAGTAGCCAAGGTTGCCTGTTGGACATTTGCCAGTCCACGGAATGCATTCATGATGCCCCATACGGTCCCAAACAGACCGACATATGGTGATACGGAACCAGCCGAAGCCAGAAAAGACAGATGGGATTCCAATGCGTCCATCTCTCGCTGATAGGATGCACGCATCGCCCGTCGGGAGCTATCCAACAGAAAAGCGACATTGCCTGTGGTGTCTGCACTGCGGGCTTTCAGATATTCGCCCATACCTGCGTGGAATATGCGCGCCAGAGGACCGTCATATTTGCCGTCAGCAACTTCTTTGTAAATCGCCTGAAGGGTGCCACCTGACCAGAAGCGCTCTTCAAAAGCAACTGTCTCTTTCTTCGCTTTGACCAAGGTCGCGATTTTCTGGAAGATATATGCCCAGCTCAGCAGGGAAATGCCCAGCAGGACCACCATGATCAACTGAACGACCAATGAGGCATTGGATATCAATGAGATGAATGAAAGATCATGCGATGACTGCATTGTCAGCACCTCTTCTGTCTAGTATGTTGCATCCCGATTCTGGAGCAGACCAGCCGTATCGGGATGAATACACCTGTTATGCCAAAACCATCCAGGCTTACGCCCCGGATGCCGCCTTGAATTTTTCGAGGATATCAGCAGGGAATGCTGTTGGACGCATCTTGTTTCCATCGACACAGACAATTGTGACACGGCAGGAAGAGCAGAGCGCGCCATCGCTGTCGCGGATGACTTTCTGGTCGAATTCAATGGATGCTCCCTTAATCTTTGCCACATCCAGCGTAATGGTCAATGCATCATCCAGCACAGCAGAGCGGTGATAATTTGCGGTGACATTGCGGACGACGAACAGGATTTTCCGATCCTGTGCCAGCTGCTGCTGACTCAGCCCCATTGTCCGCAACCATTCACTGCGTGTGCGCTCATAGTATTTGAGGTAGTTTGCGTAATACACAACACCGCCGGAATCGGTATCTTCAAAATAAACGCGGGCTGGAAAAGTGAATGTTGCTGAAATCTCTGACATAGGTATCCCTCGAAAAAACGATTCCGTTACGTTAAATCACCAACGTAACGGAATCAATATCTGAAAGGTTTTGTTGCAATCTCAACCGTAAATCAACGGAAGATCTTTTTACGGATGTCGTCCCAGACTGGAATGATTGCCATCAGAAGCATGACTGCAGCCATTGGATAGACAACGACATAACCATAGAACTTGAAGCCGTAAGCCCCTGCGACACCACCTACGAAGAACATGACCAACAGACCGGAAAGCAGGTAGAGTTTGAAACGGTTTGCCTTGACGAAACCTGCATCATCGGCATCAATCTTACGGTTCCAGAAAAGCAGTTTGCCCATCTCAATACCGATGTCGGTGACAATCCCGGTCATGTGAGTGGTTCGGATAACCGCTTTGGAAATATGGGTGATGACCGCATTGTGCATCCCCATCATGAAACAGAGAAGCGCAACTGTAATTGACATGAAAAAGCCTGGATAAGCATGCCACGCTGGGCCATACCATGCAAACAGCAGGAAAAGGATGGATTCCAGTGTCAGTGGCAATGCATATTCACTTCGCATCCCGTGGACACGCCCCCAGTTGACCAACATTTCTGTCAGCCCTGCACCGACCATAAAGGCAACCATCGCCCCCAGACTTCCCCACAGAAGCGGGAAATCGCCGATAGCAATACCATCTGCCATCCCGGATACAATCCCTGTCATATGGGATGTGTATTTCTGAACAACAAGGAAACCACCCGCATTCATTGCCCCTGCGATGAATGCCAGTGTCATCCCCAGATGAATGTCATACCGGGTCTGGCGCTTTCTTGTTGTCAGCTTACGAAAGTAATTAACAATCATTGTTCAGCCCTATCTTATTGTTTTCCCTTTCACGAAACACCGTATGAGAAGATTCTCCAGCATGCGGAGCTATCCACGCTCAAACAGCACGATCATTTTGTGTTCGGATGCCATCCAGTCAGTCCATTATGTTGGACCCGATGGATATATTGGGCGTTTTGTTTCTTGTTGATTGGAATGCCACACAGGCAAAAACTGTCTTATTTTACCTTAATCCTTGTTGTTATCTATATGTTGATACCATGTTTGTCAGTCTTTGCCTGAAATCGGCAAAATGAAACAGATTTTTTCTGATTTTTCTCAGAAATTCTGATATTTTTTGCATCTTTCCAGTAAATGATTACTGCTAAAATAGCTTGCAAGGACTGTTGCCACCAACAGTCTGATGATGTATCAACCTTATGGATAACTGCTATGAACCTGACAGATTATTTTCTGATTGCAATGCCTGGGATTCCTGATCCTATTTTTGGGGGAACAGTTGTCTATCTATGCGAACACAATGAGTTCGGGGCATTAGGTATTGTCATCAACAAACCCCTGGATGTGAAATTAACCAATCTGCTGGAAAAACAGAATCTTGTGGTCTCTGATGATGCCCGCAGCAAGGTCGATGTCCCAGTGATGTTTGGCGGTCCTGTTCAAGGTGACCGGGGATTTATCCTTCACACCACCGATTCGAAGTTCGAGGCATCCCTGAATATTTCTGACCAGATCGCATTGACTTCATCACGTGAAGTGCTCGAAGCCATTGCCGAAAACCGCGGACCACGCCATTCTCTGGTCGCTATCGGTTACGCAGGTTGGGATGCCGGCCAGCTTGAAAATGAAATCAGCCGGAACAGCTGGCTGACAGTGAAAGCAGATCCTGCGATGGTGTTCAATATGCCAATCGAAGAGCGCTATGATGCGGCAATCAGAATGCTGGGATTCGATCCTTCCCTTCTGGTCACACCAAGCGAATCCAGCACACTTCAGTAACAGCGTGCTATGAGTACCGCACCAGAAACTGTCATCGGTTTTGACTTTGGGCTGAAACGTATTGGAGTTGCCATCGGCAACACCCTTTCTGGTTCAGCCCGGCCATTGACCATCATCCGTGAAGAAGCCAATGACAGGAAATTTGCCGCAATTGAAGCACTGTTAAAAGAATGGCAGCCTGCATTCGCTGTGGTCGGACTTCCGAGATACCCAGATGGGGCCGAGCATGAAATGACAGCCCATTGCAGAAGATTTGCGAACAGACTGAATGGGCGCTTTGGCATCCAGACTGTGCATGTTGATGAGCGGTATTCTTCTACAGTCCTGAATTTCAAACGGGGAGAATCTGATGATGCCCACGCTGCAGCCATCATTCTCCAGCAGTACTTTGACGAGCAGACCTGACGCCCCCTCTCCCGCCAGATTTCATTAGCCCCCGACCTGGCCCCTTCCAATACCCTAGCAGAACCGTCTCAGGCAAAGCCGCTGACTGAAGCAGTTTTGTGCATGACATTTCAGACAAAAAAAGCCCGCAAGATCAACTTGCGGGCTTTTTTATCCTAGGCAGTCCGGGTGTTTTAAAACTGCTTTTGGACGATACCTAAGTACTGATTAAGCAAACATCTGAGCAGTCTTCAGTGCAGTCATTGCTACACCGTATGCCAGAGGAATACCAACGATCAGCCAACGGATGATCAGAGCACCAGCAGAACTGGTTTCAACAGTAGGTGCAACACCAGCTGCCTGAGCTTCTTTCATCTTGTCTTCCAGTTCAGCCTTCGCAGCAGCGAATTCTTCTGGAGTCATGTGGAACTTAGGATTAACTGGACGGATCAGGGTAATGAAGACGATTTCGATTACCAGCAGAACTGCCATACAGTACAGGGTAGTAGAGTATGCAGATGCTTTTGCAACACCGTGAGACAGCTGATATTCACGCAGGACGTTAATGAACAGTGGGGACAGCAGACCAGCTGCGGACCATGCAGTCAGAACACGACCGTGAATTGCACCAACGAACTGCTGACCGAACAAGTCGTTCAGGTATGCAGGGATAACCGCATAACCACCACCGTAGAAGGATACGCACAGGCAGGTAACGACCAGGAACAGAACCAGGTTCAGGGATGCAGCCAGGGTTGGCAGGGAAGCGTACAGAGCTGCACCACCTGCTGCGAACAGGTAGTAAACAACGCGACGGCCCAGTTTATCGGACAGGGATGCCCAAACGAAACGACCCAGAATGTTGAACAGGGACAGCAGACCAGCGAAACCTGCAGCAATCATTGCAACTTCACCTCTCTGAGCATCGGTCAGAGCGTCGTATGCAACGCCAGGCATCTTGATCAGGTCACCTGCGAACACTTCCTGCAGCAGTGGAGAAGCCATTGCCAGAACGCCGATACCAGCAGCAATGTTCAGGAACAGCATGCCCCAGCAGAACCAGAACTGTGGAGTACGGACTGCTTTGGAGGTTTCAACGTTGAAGCTGTTAGAAGCAGATGCGCCTTCCTTAGGTGCAGGAGGTTCCCAGCCTTCTGGTTTGAAGCCTGGTCTTGGAACCTTGATAGTGAAGCAGCCCATCAGCATGAAGACGGTGTAAATAGCACCCAGAACAGCGAAACACTGCCACAGACCAACAGAGGTAGAGGTACCGAACAGCTGAATCAGCTGCTGTGCCAGAGGAGCACCAACCATAGCGCCACCACCGAAACCTGCAACAGCCATACCGGTTGCCATACCAACACGGTCAGGGAACCAACGGATCAGAGTAGAAACTGGGGTGATATAACCCAGACCCAGACCGACGCCACCGATGAAGGAGGACAGCCATGCCAGCCACAGCTGGTGGATAGCGGTAGAGAGAGCCATCAGGAAGAAGAAGGAGCAGAAGCAGATGCAAGAATACAGACCGCAACGGCGAGGACCTGCGTGTTCGAGCCAGTTACCGAAGATAGCGGTGGTAGTACCCAGCATCAGGAACAGGATGGAGAACACAACAGAACACATGACGACTTTCCAGTCGCACTGAGTGGTAAACAACTGACCGAAGAAACTCATGTCCGCAGGACATGCCTTGGATTTACCCAAACCCTCTGCAACACCAACGAGGCGGGACATTGGCAGCCAGAAAACGGACATACCATAGCCCATACCAACGCACAGGTGGATCATCAGGGCAGACGTAGGCACGAGCCAGCGATTGTAACCATCGCCGGCAACGGTATACGCCTTATCAAGTTTTGATGCCATTAGAAGGACTCCTTACACCCTATTTAAAGAAAAATACCGAAAAAATTGATAAAGCTTTCTATGTATTTACATTGCACACATAGACGCACGTGTGCAGAATAGACTATTATTTTTGTACGCTCAATGCGTTTTTCATAAAAAACTTATCTATACTTCAATTTCTTTTGCAAAAAGCATAAAAAACCACAGAAAACGCACCGCATATGTACAAAGTTTCCATTGAACCTCATTGGCGAATCTCGCACGACAAGAAACAGGCAATCGATACCGCGATGCTGTTGAGATTGCTTGATTCCATTCAAAATCAAGGAACTATCCTGCAGGCCGCCAAAGAAATGAAACTGTCTTACCGGCATGCCTGGGGGCTGCTTCGGGAAGCGGAATCTGTCTTTGCCACCCCATTACTGGAGAAAAACCGAGGCCGCGGAACAACATTGACGCGTTTTGCCAGCACCCTGCTTTGGGCTGAAAAACGTATTGCCGCCCGTCTTTCCCCAACATTGGAATCGCTCTCTTCTGAACTTGAGACTGAACTGGCAAAGAGTGTCTATGCTTACCGTCAGTCCATCCGACTGTGCGCCAGCCATGGCTTTGCGATCTCGACCCTGATGGAAAAGATCACCAAGCTGGAATTACCGGTGAACCTGCGTTACCAGAACAGCATGGAGTCCCTGGCGACCCTGGCACAGGGAGACTGCGAAATCGCCGGTTTCCATCTGCCTGTTGTGATTGACAGCGAGGAGACCCTGCAGCCTTATCTGCGCTATCTGTCCAATGATTCCCATCTGCTGATCCATCTTGCCAATCTGGAACAGGGGTTACTGATTGCACCCGGCAATCCAAAACGGATCCTTTCTTTCCGAGACCTGAGCCGCGACGATATCCGGTTCGTCAACCGACAGAGCGGCTCCAGTACCCGACAGGTCTTTGAAAACCTTCTGGCGAAAAACAACATTGATTCTTCCAAGATCAATGGTTTCGAGACGACTGAATTCACCCATGCCGCTGTTGCCGCCTATATCGCCAGCAACATGGCAGATGTGGGTTTTGGTGTTG
>CAZHQM010000042.1:0-11916 GCA_964534155.1 uncultured Oxalobacter sp. | reverse complement strand
ACTAGAGACTTTTACGCAGACTTGCAGGAGGAATCTTGAGAATGTCGCGGTATTTGGCAATGGTCCGACGGGCAATGACAAGACCGTCCTTTTCGAGGATCTGCGCAATCTTGTTGTCAGAATAAGGCTTCTTCCTGTCTTCGGATGCAATCAGCTGCCGGATTTTTTCCCGGATTGCAGTCGATGACGCTTCGCCACCTCCTTCCATTGTCAAATGACTTCCGAAAAAGTGTTTCAACTCAAAAATCCCCAATGGAGTCATCATGAACTTCTGGGTTGTCACCCGAGAGATTGTGCTCTCGTGTAATCCTAGTGTATCAGCAATTTCGCGTAATACAAGAGGGCGCATCGATGCAGGACCATCCGAAAAGAAATTCTGTTGTCTTTCGATAATCGCCTCGGACACCTTCAGAATCGTATCAAAACGCTGTGAAATGTTCCGAATCAACCACTTGGCTTCCTGAAAGCGTGTATTCAAGGTTGATTTGTTGCTTGCCGTCTTCAGAATACTGCCGTACAGCTCATTGATACGGATTTTAGGCATTGCGCTTGGATTCAGCTCTGCATGCCAGCGTCCATCGTCTTTTTTGGTCACGGTGATTTCAGGAATCACCATATCCGCTGTATCGGACGCAAACGCAGACCCCGGGTGTGGATTGCATTGCTGGATAACCGCACTGACCTCGGCAATATCCTCATCATCACATCCCACAGCCTTTTTCAGTTTTGCATAATCATGCTGGGCAAATGCTTTCAGATGATTCTCGACAATCGCAAGCGCATATTTACGGATAATGAACGGCACTTTCGGCATCATCCGCACCTGAAGCGCCAGACATTCTGTACTGGAGCGGGCGCCAACCCCGACCGGGTCGAAATTCTGGAGGATTTCCAACGCTTCCTCAAGCTCTGGCATGGATACCGCCAGTTCGTCAGGCAGCCATGCCAGCATCTCCTCCAGGGATTCAATCAGATAGCCGTTTGAGTCCAGTGCGTCAATCAGCAGGCGCACCAAGGCACGCTGGCGATGGTCATGCACGCTGACCCGCATCTGGGAAATCAGATGGTCCTTCAGGGTGACAGGAGGGGCTTCAAGCTGTGGATGGTATTTCTCGTCATCCGGCTGGCGGTCAGGCAGGACACGGTCTTCCCATGTGCGGTTATCCTCGGCCTGGAAATCTGCCTGCATATCATCATAACTGTTCGGATAACTGCTATCATCCAAGCCGTTTTCCTGGGCATTGATAGGGGCAGACTCAGTATGGTCACCAGGACCCGCAGACTGCTGACGGATCATACTGCCATCGCCTTGGAAACGGGCAGTGTTGCTGAGCGGATCGTCCAGACGTTCCAGCAAAGGATTCTCCTCGAGCATCCGCTCGATTTCCTCGTTCAGCTCCATACTGGACAGCTGCAGCAGTTTGATCGACTGCTGCAGCTGAGGTGTCAGGGAAAAGTGCTGTGAAATCCGTGCCTGCAGTTTCTGCTTCATAAAATCCCAGCAGATTACATCTTGAACTTGTCACCCAGATAGACGCGCTTGACGTCTTCGTTATTGATGATTTCATCTGGATGACCGCTTGCCAGGATCGTGCCTGCATTCACGATATATGCATGGTCACAGATACCCAGTGTTTCACGGACATTGTGGTCGGTAATCAGCACACCGATGCCACGTTCCTTCAGGAAACGGACAATACGCTGGATTTCAATCACAGCAATCGGGTCAATACCTGCAAACGGTTCGTCCAGCAGGATAAAACGCGGATTGGTTGCCAGTGCGCGGGCAATCTCAACACGACGGCGTTCACCACCAGACAGGGACAATGCAGAATTCTCACGCAGAGAGGTGATCTGCAGGTCATCCAGCAGGCCATCCAGACGGCGGTTGATTTCGTCCTTGCTCAGCGGTTTGCCATTTTCCTGCTGCAGCTCCAGCACCGCCTTGATGTTTTCCTCAACGGTCAGCTTACGGAAAATAGACGCTTACTGAGGCAGATAAGACAGCCCCATCTGTGCACGGCGGTGGATTGGCAGAGGAGTCAGGTCCTGACCATCCAGTTCAATTGCCCCCTTGTCAGCAGGCACCAGCCCAACAATCATGTAGAACGAAGTCGTCTTACCCGCACCGTTAGGTCCCAGCAGGCCAACAACCTCACCACTCGAGACATTGAGGGAAACATTCGTCACAACCGTACGTTTACCGTAGGTCTTCTGAAGCCCTGTCACAACCAGTTTACTTACATTCTCGCTCATTTCTTTGGCCTTGAAGTTGGGGTTTGTTTTGGCTGGATAACGGCTCTCACACGGCCTGCACCCGCACGGGAATAGCCTTCATTGGTGTTGAAAGCACTGTAATATTCCGTCTTTGCATCATAGGAAAGATATTCACCGGCGATATCTTCCATGACCTTGGAACCTTCCAGTTTCTTGCCGCGTGCCTCGGTGAAGAACTGGGCAACCTCATCGCGGTCATTGTATTCAATCCGCTTGCCGTAGCCTTCCATCCACTGGTTGGGACCACTGTCCAGTTTCTGACGCATTGAAGCCAGTGAACCCGGTGCCGCATACAGTGTGATGTAACGGTATCCCTCAGGATCGGTCACAATCTTTGCCTGACCCGCTTTAATCAGGATGGAGCCTTTTGTAATCACAACATTCCCAGTGAAAATCGTTGTCTGGTTGACCTCATCCGAATTCATCTGGTCAGCTTCGATATTCGTCGGCTTCTTCTGGTCTGCCTTCTCTGCATGCGCGCCGAATGAAAGGGCTGCACACAGACAGAAAGCGGCTACTTTAAAAAGATTTTTTTTCATGGTTCGTCACTCTGGCTGTTTGTTGACGTAGGTTGAGCATTGGCATCGGCAGGAGCACCCTCCTGTGCAGACTCCTCTTTCTTTGGTTCTGCCTTGTCACCATTAGGATAGAGTGTGACATGGACACGGCCACGCATTTCTGTTTCCTGGGTTGCGGCATTCGCTGTCATACCGACACCCTTCATGACATTCTTGCCTTGGGTAATCGTCACCTCGCGGTCACTTGTCGCCACTTCGTCATCTGGATATACCAACAGATATTCTGTCGTGATGATACGGGGCGCCTTACCCTTGCCCCCTTCCTGGGTCACCTTCACGCTGTTTGAAAGGTGGACTTTCGTATTGAAATCCTCAATGAATGCATCATCAGCCTCGATAGTCTGCAGTTGCTTGCGGCTGTTCTGCGTATAGACCTCCGGCTTTTCAATCTTGTAGGCATCCTCAACAGGATAGTGCGTCAGCTTTTCGCCCCGTACCTCATACTGTGGCTTGCCATCTGGCTGGATACGGTAATAGCGGAATTTCTCCACCATATAATCAGGATCTGTGCGTTCGACATCAGGTCCTTCCTTGTACTCATTCTTTTTCTGGACCATACGGACCCACATTGTGCCCAGTGCAATCACCAGCACAATGATGAATACGATAATCGCCTGCCTACGTCGGGCTGATTGTGCACCAGAATTCATTTCAGATAAGACTCCAGAATCGTTTTATAACCGCCCGTTGCTTTCAGGACAGCATCACAGACCTCACGGACAGCACCATCACCCCCGACATTGTGGGTAATCACATCGGCACGGGCCAATACCTCAGGATGGGCATTGTTGACTGCAAATGACACCCCGACACGTGTAATGGCAGGCAGATCAATCACATCATCTCCGATATAGGCGCATTCTTCAGGAGTGACACCTGTCTGCTCACACAGCTTTGCCAAAGCCTCACGCTTATCGGAAGCGCCTTGGATGATATGGGCAATTTCGATATCTGCCGCACGGCGGTTGGTTGTCGGTGTACTGCGCGCACTGATAATTGCTGTGCCGATACCCGCCCGTTTCAGGAAGCGGATACCCAGTCCATCACGCACATGGAAGCTCTTGAAAAACTCGCCATCTGCGTTGTAATGCATCTTGCCATCTGTCAGTACGCCATCCACATCAAAGATGACCATACGGATTTTTGCCAGACGTTCCTGCAGGTCTTTCTTCATCAGATCACCTTCGCTACGGTCAGGTCATGGATATGCAGGGCACCGGTCAGTCTGCCATCGGCATCGGTCACCAGCAGCTGATTGATGCGGAACTGTTCCATGATGGAAACAGCTTCGACTGCCATCCGTTCTGGACTGATGGTTCTTGGATTCTTGGACATCACATCATCAATCGTCAGTTCGGACAGGTTCTGCTGTTTTTCAATCAGGCGGCGCAGGTCACCATCGGTAAAGACCCCGATAGCCTTGCCATCTGCATCAGCGACCGCAGTCATTGCGATGCCTTTCTTCGTAATCTCAAACAGGGCATCGAACAGTTTCGTGCCACTTTTCACAACAGGCACCGCATCACCTTTGCGCATGACATCCATGACGCGGGTCAGCAGACGTCTGCCCAATGCACCGCCAGGATGCGAGCGTGCGAAGTCCTCTTCACGGAAACCCTTGGCATCCAGTGTTGCCACTGCCAGCGCATCACCCAGTGCCAGCGTAACCGTGGTACTTGCTGTCGGCGCCAGATTCAGCGGACACGCCTCGAGTTCAACATGCAGGTTCAGATGGAGATCTGCCACCTTTGCCATGTTCGATGCAGGATTCCCCGTCATAGCGATGAAACGGGTGCCCATCCGCTTGATGATCGGTGCGATCGACAGGATCTCGACAGCCTCACCGGAATATGAAATCCCAATGAAAACATCATTCTGGGTAATCATCCCCAGATCGCCATGCATTGCCTCAGCCGGATGCACAAACATCGCAGGCGTTCCGGTGGATGCCATGGTTGCTGCAATCTTGCGGGCGATATGACCGGACTTGCCGATGCCGGAAACAACAACACGCCCGCTGCAGCCCAGCAGACAGGCAACTGCCTCAGCGAAAGCCGCTGAATCCTCATTCTGGAGACGTTTTCTGAGCGCTTCGATTTCCTGCGATTCAATACGGAGCGTATCGTCCGCAAGTTTCAAGGCGCGTTCTTTATCGATTGACATGGTATAAGCACTTTCAATGTCTATGGAGAAAGTATAAACCGAAAAAGACTCCGTGAGTTAAATCAGGCACGGAATGTGCTTGCCCCTTGCAGGGAATATTTCCAACAGTACAAAAAACCGACAGCCATAGTGTGAGAAACCAGATGACCCCGCCTATGGAAAAGAGGATAATAAAAAGACGTTCTGACACATAATCAAAGATTGCACCTATGCATTCCCTAGAGTTTGTCCTGCTCATGCTTGGCACAGCGGTGTTTGGGGTTCTGCTCTTCCGCTCGTTCAAACTGCCATCCATTCTTGGATATCTGGCGGTTGGGGTGCTTATTGGCCCATACTCCACCGGTCTGGTCAGTGATGCCGGTCCACTGAGCAGTCTGGCTGAATTCGGTGTCGTCTTCATGATGTTTACTGTCGGCCTTGGGTTCTCCCTGCGACAGCTCATCGCCATGCGGAATATCGTATTTGGACTGGGGCTGGCACAGGTTACGGCATCTGTCATCGTTGCAATCATCATCTCTGCCATCCTGGCATTCTTCATTCCTGCGCTCGGTATGTCCTGGCAGGCGGCGATGACACTGGGGGCGGGGTGGGCACTCTCATCCACCGCCATCGTTACCAAGATGCTTGCGGAACGCATGGAACTCGAGACCGAATACGGCAAACGTGTCATGGGTATCCTGCTCTTTCAGGACCTTGCCGTTGTCATCCTGTTGATTCTTGTCCCATCCCTAGCATCCGGTGAGGGCAATCTCTGGCTTGCCATCGGGCTCATTGTCGTCAAGGTTGCCGTCATGTTTGCTGTCCTTTTCTTTGCCGGCAAGCAGATCATGAACCGCTGGCTGGCTATCGTTGCACGGTCAGGGTCGCAGGAATTATTCATGCTCAACATGCTCCTGATGACTCTGGCTGCAGCATGGATCACCGAAAAACTTGGACTTTCCATGGAACTTGGGGCTTTCAGTATCGGTATGCTTATTGCCGAGACACGGTACAAAACCGAGGTCGAAAGCGACATCCGCTCTTTCCGTGATGTGCTTCTGGGGCTCTATTTCATCACGATTGGCATGATGCTCAACATCGTCCTTGTCAAGGATTACTGGTGGGTTGTCATCGCCATTGTCATCGGGTCGTTCCTCTTCCAGTTCATCGTAACGACTGTCACAGCGCGGTGTTTCGGGGTTTCCCATTCAGTCAGTCTCAAGGTCAGCCTTATCCTTGCGCAGGCATCAGAATTCAGTTTTGTTCTTGTCAATCAGATCGCTGGTTACAACATGATGCAGGAATGGTTCCTCCAGACGACCCTTGCCGCCATGGTCATCTCCATGCTGATTGCACCATTCGTCATCATCAATGCAGACAAGATTGTCCAGCGTATTACCAAAGAAGGTTGGATGGGCAAAAGTGAGGATTCCCCAGCCAAACAGGTCAAATCACTCGATATCCAACGCCATGTCATTCTGTGCGGTTTTGGCAGAACAGGACAACGTGTCGCCCGCATGCTCAACGAGCACAGCATCCCATACCATGCACTTGATCTTGATGTCGAGCGTATCCGCCTTGCTGAGAAAGCAGGCGAACCTGTCTCCTATGCAGATGCTGTCCGCCGTGAAAATCTTGTGGCGGCGGGTATCGACAAGGCTTCATCACTCATCGTCACCCTCAAGGATACCCATGCCATCCTGCAGATTATCCATTATGCAAAACTGCTGAATCCAGACATGCCTGTCATCGTCCGATGCAATGATGATTCTGACTATGAGCGCCTTAAGGAGGCAGGTGCAGATGAGGTTATCTCTGAAATCATGGAGGGCTCTCTCGTGCTTGCATCCAATGCCATGCTTTCTTATGGCATCTCCATGAAAAATGTGCTGAGAACGGTCAGGGCTGCGCGTCTTTCACGCTATGACAGTCTCAGGGAATATTTCCATGGTGAGACAGACCCAGTTTCGATGGCTGACACATCCCGCCATCTGCATTCCCTGAGGCTTCCTGCCGATTCGCCGGCTGTCGGTGTCAGCTTCGCAGACATCGATCTGCCAGAACCCAAGGCAGATATTGTTTCTGTTGTCAGGGAAGGCAAACGGATTGACATTACTCCAGAACTTGAATTGCAGGGAGAAGATGTCCTTGTTATCCGTGGCAGTCTCGACAGCATCATTGCTGGGGAAGAATACCTTTTCGGCCTTGCCAGAAAACGTTAGGCATTTTCAGACTTTTTGGTTGCTGGGGTCTTTTTCCTGCGGGTTGATTGCTTAACAGCAACCTCTGTATCACCCGATACCTTGGCAACCCGCCTGCGTGGTTTCAGCATCGCCCCCAGATATTTACCGGTGATGCTGACAGGATTCCCTGAGACTGCTTCTGGTGTACCTGTTGCGATAATCTCACCACCGCCAGCACCGCCTTCAGGGCCGAGGTCAATAATCCAGTCAGCCGTCTTGATCACATCCAGATTATGTTCAATCACCACCACGGTATTGCCTTGGTCACGCAGGCGGTGGATGACCTTCAGCAGCATATCGATGTCCTGGAAATGCAGGCCTGTGGTTGGCTCGTCTAGAATATACAGCGTACGTCCAGTATCGCGTTTCGACAGTTCCAGCGACAGCTTCACACGCTGTGCCTCACCGCCTGAGAGGGTTGTCGCGCTCTGTCCCAGTTTGATATAGCCTAAACCCACATCCAGCAGGGTTTTCAGGCGGCGGGCAATGGTCGGCACAGCATTGAAGAAGTCATAGGCTTCTTCAACCGTCATATTCAGCACATCTGAGATATTCCTGTCACGGTAGGTGATTTCAAGAGTCTCACGGTTATAGCGCTGGCTATGGCAGACATCGCAAGGCACATACATATCCGGTAAGAAATGCATCGACACTTTCAGCACGCCATCCCCCTGGCAGGATTCACAGCGCCCGCCTTTGACATTGAAGGAAAAACGCCCTGCAGAATACCCACGCTCACGGGACTTCGGCACATCGGCAAACAGTTCACGGATTGGTGTGAACAGACCTGTATAAGTCGCAGGATTTGAGCGTGGCGTCCGCCCGATGGGTGCCTGATTGACTGCAATCACCTTGTCGAACTGCTCGATGCCCTCAATCGTCTCAAAAGGTGCTGGTTCAACCTGGGAACCATTGATTGATTTCGCAACTGCCGCATACAGCGTATCGTTGATCAATGTGGATTTGCCAGAGCCAGAAACCCCGGTCACACAGGTCAGCAGTCCCACAGGCAGCGACATCGTCACATTTTTCAGGTTGTTGCCTGTTGCGCCTTTCACCACAAGCTGGCGCTCAGGATCAACCGGCGTCCGCTTCGAAGGAACCGCAATCAACTTTGTCCCGTTCAGATACTGTGCTGTCAGTGATTCCTCACTTTTCAGGATGGTTTCTGGGCTGCCCAGTGTCACGACTGTACCACCATGCTCCCCGGCACCAGGCCCCATGTCCACAATAAAGTCCGCTGAGCGGATGGCATCCTCATCATGCTCAACCACAATCACCGTGTTGCTGATGTCCCGCAGATGCTTCAGCGTTGCAATCAGGCGGTCATTGTCACGCTGATGCAGTCCGATGGATGGCTCATCCAGCACATACATCACGCCAGTCAGACCACTGCCAATCTGTGATGCCAGACGGATGCGCTGGGATTCACCACCTGACAGTGTTTCAGCACTCCGCTCCAACGACAGATAATCCAGACCGACATTGTTCAGGAAATGCAGGCGTGAAGACACCTCATTCAGAATCCTGGTGGCAATCGTCTTTTTCGCCCCAGTCAGTTCCAGCGATTCGAAATAGCGCAATGCATCCCCCAGTGACATCCGGGTCACTTCATGGATGGCACGCTTCTGTTCTCCTTCACCAATCCGTACTGATAAAGCCTCACGGCGTAATCTTGCGCCCCCACAGGTTGGACAAGGCCGTTCACTGATCAGTTTTGCCAGATCTTCCTTGACCGCCATGGATTCAGATTCCCTGAAACGCCGCTGAAGATTGTTCAATACCCCTTCAAATGGATGTTCACGGATCCAAGGCATGCCATTGCGGTTGATGGTGACAAACGGAATCTTTTCCTTGCCCGAACCAAACATCACCACCTGTTTCACATGCTTAGGCAGATCCTTGTAAGGCGTATTGATATCAAATCCATAATGCGTCGCAATCGATTGGAGCATCTGATACAGCAATGGATTGCGCTTGTCCCAGCCTTTCAGCGCACCTGCCGCCAGTGAGATATCAGGATGCTGCACAATCCGTTTCGGATCAAAGAACTCGATATGCCCGATACCATCGCAATCAGGGCATGCCCCTGTCGGACTGTTGAATGAAAACAGCCGTGGTTCCAGTTCTGTGAGTGACCACCCACATTCAGGGCAGGCAAAACGGTTCGAGAAAACCTGTACCTCGTCCGTATCCATGTTCAGCGTCAGTACCTTGCCATCTGAAATCCGAAGCGCTGTCTCGAAACTCTCTGCCAGACGCTGACGGCTCTCGGCATTCACCCGGATACGGTCAACCACCACATCAATCGAATGTTTTTCGTTCTTTTTCAGTGTTGGCAGATCATCAGCCGTGTAGATGGCGGCGGCACCTGTTCCGCTCTGGACACGGAAGCGGATGAAACCCTGTGCCTGCATCTGGTCAAACAGATCCACATACTCGCCCTTGCGGGAAGACACGACAGGCGCCAGGATCATCAGCCTTGTTCCTTCAGGCAGTGCCAAAGTTGCATCGACCATCTGTGAGACAGACTGTGCTGCCAACGCATGTTCAGGGTGGTCTGGACAGTGTGGCGTACCGACACGCGCAAACAGCAGACGCAGATAGTCGTAAATCTCGGTGACTGTGCCGATTGTCGAGCGGGGGTTATGCGATGTGGATTTCTGGTCGATTGCAATGGCGGGTGACAGCCCGGTAATCTCATCGACATCAGGCTTTTCCATCAACTGCAGGAACTGGCGGGCATAAGACGACAGCGACTCCACGTAACGGCGCTGTCCCTCAGCATACAGCGTATCAAACGCCAGCGAAGATTTGCCCGAACCCGAGAGCCCCGTAATCACAATCAGCTTATTGCGGGGCATTTCCAGATCGATGTTTTTCAGGTTATGTGTCCGCGCACCACGGACCACAATCTTCTCTTCAGTATCCAGCATAACGGCATTCCTAAAATCGACAAATCCCATGCAAAACAGCATCTCATGGGCAATCGTATATGATAACTGATTGTGGAAGAACGGGCAGTTACCCCAACACCTGACGACAAATTGTCGTCCGCACCATGCACTGAAAAAAGCGGTAACATCCACTTGTACCGCCTAAAACTGGCATGGTAATATATACAGTATCGAAGTCTTCGAAGTGCTGGCTTTTCGAGGCATTCAGTGGCTTATAATGCTGTTATCAGCAAAACCACACGAAACGAATTTATGATTTCCTGAACAGGAGAATTTCATGGCATCTATCAACAAAGTCATTCTCGTCGGCAACCTTGGGCGTGATCCTGAAGTGCGCTATTCACCAAACAATGAACAGGTCACCCGCATCTCCATTGCAACGACCGATGTCCGCAAAGACCGCAATACTGGTGACAGAACCGAAAATACCGAATGGCATCGCGTTGTATTCTTCGGCAAATTGGCAGAAATCGCTGGCCAGTATCTGAGAAAAGGCTCACAGGTCTATATCGAAGGTCGCCTGCGTACCAGTAAGTACACTGGTAATGACGGTATCGAACGCTATTCAACAGACATCATCGCCAACGAAATGCAGATGCTTGGTTCCCGTCAGGGTAGTGGTGACCCATCAGGCGGCTATGATGGTGGTTACCAGCAGCAACAGCGTCCACAGCAGCAGCGCCCAGCAGGCGGTAACAATTACCGCCAGGCACAGCAGGGTGGTGGTTCTGCCGGTGGCAATATGCCGCCAAACATCGCAATGGACGACGATATTCCATTCTGACCACCAGATACATTCCATCATCGAAAAGGTCTTACCCATATGGATAAGACCTTTTTCTTATTTCTTATAACAAAAAACAAAAGGCACTCCGAAGAGTGCCTTTCTTTTTCCCATTCAGGGATTTCCGAAGAAATCCCTAGACCAAGTCTCTAACCGAGATTAGAACTTGTGGGTGATACCAACCTGAACGCCAGTGGTGGAGTCCTGTTTTGCATCGTCGAAGATTGCTGCGATGTTTTCGTCATCGTAGTCAGCATAGGAAACGATACCGTACAGGGAAGTACGTTTGGACAGGTTGTAGGTGTAACCAACTGCAACTTTCCATGCGGAATCATCGATTTCGCCGTATTTATCAGTTGCGCCCATGGTTTCAACATCCAGCCACTGAGCAGATGCATTCAGACGGCCTGGACCAACTTTCCATTCTACGCCCAACAGAGCCTGCTGAATCTTAGCGGAAGTACCTTTGAAGTCATTCCAGTCATCTTTACGATCATGGATGCCTTTGTCGCGGGTGTTCTGATACAGAGCTTCGACCTTGACGGTATCCCAAGCATAGCTCAGACCAACATTCCACAGGGAAGCGCGGTCGGAGTCAGCCAGAACCTGATAGTTAGCAGTTGCTGCCCAACCACCGTTCTTGTAGTTTACGCCAACCTGATAGCCATCATTGTCCTTGCCAGAGGAGTGAGAGGTATCATCCTTATCACCTTTGTAGTAAGGTTCAGCCCAATCGCGGGATTTGTCGTTCATGTTACGACCCAGCTGATATGCTGCGCTGAAAGAGAAACCAGCATAGTCCAGAGAGTCAAAACGCAGCATGTTGTCGTTACGGACGCCACGCTGGGTGGAGTCGTACATAGAACCGATACCATACTGGTAGAATGGGTCGAATTTACGGATGTTTTCAGTTGCGATACCGTTCATACGGCCCA
>CAZHQM010000041.1:1955-12113 GCA_964534155.1 uncultured Oxalobacter sp. | reverse complement strand
CGTTACTGTTGCGGAGTCCAGGATGACGGTGTTGCCAGTTACAGTTGCAGTGCCACCACGCGGATGGGCATAACCACCATAAACATCACCCGTCACTTTGGAGTTGTCAATATTGACGGTATTGTCTTTTACAGTTGCAGTAGTATCACTAGTATTAAACAAAGCAGAGCCGCCAAAGACTTTGCCATGAACGATGGCGGAATTCAGGTTGACGGTGTTGGCAGTTACTTCGCCGCCATTGGTCGCTCCTACAACACCCCCGAAAACTCCATCGTAGCCGTAATTTTCTGTTCCTACGGTTGAGCCATTCAGCGTCACGGTATTATTGTTTGCAGTTGCAGTGTCACCTGAATAAGCATAACCACCATAGAGGCAACCGTTAATCGTTACATTCGAATCAGCACTGATATTTGCATCACTGGCGACTGCAGGACCAGATACTGGCTCAACCTTTTTGCCAAAAACATTGTCGTAAGTGCCTGCAGGTATCGCCAACGGATGGACTTTGTCTGTTCCATCGTATTCAATAGCCACCGCATTCCCGGCGATGCCCATGGCACCTGCCATCATGGCGACAGCAACAAGTGCTTTCAATGATTTCTTGCCATGGCTCCTGGCGGTCTCGCCTGCCACAGCGTTTGTGCCCAGTGTCTTGCTGAAAATAACCTTGAATATGCGGTTCATATGACTTTCCTTATCGTATGGATCTCATTTCGTTTGATGGCAGTACCTGTGGATACACTTGTCCACATTACTGGATATTGCGGACAATTACCCCCCCGCATATTCTGTCACGCAGAATATGCGGGAGTGTGGTTGTCTGACAGCATCTACAGGGTGTTTTTAACCGACCTCATATCCGAACCGGATATGAGACCTGACAGGGAATGGGGCAAGACTGGTGGAAAGACACGAAAAAACGGCACCCATCACTGGATGCCGTTTGATGCCATTTTTTTAGGATGTTCTGTTTATCAGACAGAGAATGAAGAGCCGCAGCCACAGGTCGTGGTTGCATTTGGATTCTTGATGGTGAACTGGGCGCCTTCCAGATCATCCTTGTAGTCCACCTTGGCACCGACAAGGTACTGGAAGCTGATGGCGTCGATCAGCATACGGATGCCATCTTTTTCCACGACAGTATCGTCTTCAGCAATGTTGGTATCGAAGCTGAAGCCATACTGGAAACCGGCACAGCCACCGCCCTGCACAAACACACGCAGCATCAGGTCTGGGTTGCCTTCTTCCTCAAGCA
Organism: uncultured Oxalobacter sp.; assembly: GCA_964534155.1. GTDB lineage: Bacteria > Pseudomonadota > Gammaproteobacteria > Burkholderiales > Burkholderiaceae_D > Oxalobacter. The sequence continues at coordinate 10,858 of CAZHQM010000041.1, read as the reverse complement.
GTTCCTTGATCTTGGCAACGGCATTGTCACTCATGCTGATGGGATTCTTGTAATCCAGTTCTTCTGCAGGTGCTTCGACCTGCTCTTCTTTCTTTTCCTCACTCACGATGGATTCTCCAATCAATCATCTGTTCTGCATTATAGGCTGATTGCGTTTTTCCTGCTTAAGGCAGGACTGGCACAATCTGGAGACCAGTGGTTTCTTCGAACCCGAACATGAGGTTCATACACTGGACACCCTGACCTGCCGCACCTTTGACCAGATTGTCTTCAACGACGAGGATAACCAGCATATTGCCATCCATAGGACGATGCAGCGCAATGCGGACATAGTTTGAGGAGCGGACACTGCGGGTTTCAGGATGGGAACCTGCAGGCATGACATCGACAAACGGATCATCCTTGTAGAAGTCTTCATACATCTTCTGGAAGTCGATGTTCTCACAGCCCGGGGCAATCTGGGCATAGAGGGTGGAATGGATGCCACGGATCATCGGAGTCAGGTGAGGGACAAAGGTCAACCCGATTTCACGGGTGTTGCCCGTGATGGCTTTCAGCCCCTGAACAATTTCTGGCAGATGGCGGTGACCTTTCACGCCATAAGCGTGGAAGTTGTCGGATGCTTCTGCAAACAGGGAACCGACTGCCGCTTTTCTGCCCGCACCGGAAACACCAGACTTACAGTCAGCGATGAGCGCCGATTCATTGACCAGTGGTTTGCCCTGACGGAGCAGTGGTGCAAAACCCAGCTGGACAGAGGTTGGATAGCAGCCTGGCAGGCCAATGACACGCGCTTTGCGGATAGCATCACGGTTGATTTCAGCCAGACCATAAACCGCTTCAGCGAGGATGTCTGGGCAGCTGTGTGGCAGTTTGTACCATTTCTCGAATTCAGCGATGTCTTTCAGTCGGAAGTCTGCTGCCAGGTCGATAATCCGGACACCCGCCGCCAGCAGTGCCTGGGCATGGGACATGGCAACACCATGCGGTGTCGCAAAGAAAACGACATCGCACTCGGTCAGGTTGGATTGATCAGGTGCGGTGAATGACAGGTCCACAACGCCACGGAGGGATGGGAACATTTCATCGACACGGGTACCTGCGTCACCACGGGAGGTGATGGCAGTGAGCTGGACTTCTGGATGACGGGAAAGGAGACGGAGCAATTCAACACCGGTGTACCCAGAGCCACCGACAATACCGACTTTAATCATACTGTGACCTCACACAGACAAATGGAACAATGAACTGACACATCATAATGCCAAAACTGCTGTTCCGCATAACCAATGAATGAGAAAAAAGCTGCCTGACCGGAGCCAGACAGCTTTCTGTATGCATATGAGATAACGCAGATCCGGAATCTGCAGATATATCAACGTTTGGAGAACTGTTTTGCACGGCGTGCTTTACGCAGACCGACTTTCTTACGTTCAACTTCACGTGCATCGCGGGTGACCAGACCTGCCTTGGACAGAACTGGTTTCAGACCTGCGTCATAGTCGATCAGGGCACGGGTGATGCCGTGACGGACTGCACCTGCCTGACCGGATTCACCACCGCCGGAAACGTTGACCATGATGTCAAAGCGTTCGACATTGTCGGTGAGTTCCAGTGGCTGACGGATGACCATCAGACCGGTTTCACGGGAGAAATATTCGTTTGCTGGTTTACCGTTAACAACGATATTGCCAGAACCTACTTTAATGAAAACACGAGCTACAGCGCTTTTGCGGCGGCCGGTTCCGTAATTATAGTTACCGATCATGTTCGTTCCTTAGATTTCCAGTGGCTGTGGCTGCTGTGCGCTATGTGGATGGGTTGCATCAGCATAGACTTTCAGCTTCTTGATCATTGCATAACCCAGTGGGCCCTTTGGCAGCATGCCTTTGACGGCTTTTTCCAGTGCACGGCCTGGGAAACGCTGCTGGATTTTTTCGAAGGTGGTTTCATAGATGCCACCTGGATAGCCACTGTGACGATAGTATTTCTTGTCAGTGTTCTTAGCACCGGTTACACGCAGTTTAGCTGCGTTGATGACGATGATGTAGTCACCGGTGTCAACATGAGGGGTATATTCAGGTTTGTGCTTACCACGCAGACGGAGTGCTACTTCGCTGGCAACACGTCCGAGTACCTTATCGGCAGCGTCAATCACAAACCAGTTACGCTGGACTTCGCTAGCCTTAGCGGAAAAGGTTTTCATAAAAATTCCTAAAAGTTGAAAAGCGTTCAAATGGGTGGTTCCACTGATTTAACGGCGGACACAGCCTTCTATTGTTTTCCTGAACGCACGGAAAGGATGAAATTATAGCTTTCAGCTCAAATCAACGTCAATCACAATGCAGGACTTGTGACTGTTTTTCAACGTTTTTTTGCCTGTATCAATGCGAATGGTGCAACAGGTGGGTCAGCATGAAAATGATGCCGATGCCGACCGCCACCAGAATGATCTGGGGAATCGTTTCCCTGATGCTTGTGCGGCGCTGCATCTGTGGCATCAGGTCGCTCAGGGCGATGTAGATGAATCCTGCGGATGCGAGGGTGAGCACATAGGGAATCAGGGCGTGCGATTTTTCCAGCATGTGGTAGCCGATGACTGCCGCAATGGCAGAGCTGATAGTGTTGAAGATACTGTAACCCAGCGCACGGCGTCTGGAAAAACCGGCATTCAGCATGACGATGAAGTCACCGACCTGATTGGGAATCTCATGGGCAAGGATCGCCAGGCAGGTGATGAGGCCCAGATATGGGGATGTCAGGAATGCGGCGGCAATGAGGATGCCATCGGTGAAGCTGTGGAAGCCGTGCCCGAGCAGGATCATCCAGCCTGCGGCACCTGCCTCATGGCGGTCATGCCCATGTTCATGGTGGTGTCCATCGTCTTCATGGTGATGGGAATGGCGCATGATGGCGAGTTTTTCCAGCAGGAAGAAGCCCAGCAGACCAACCAGCAGTGTGGCAAAGAGGACATCGGCATCCTCGAACATTTCTGCCGCCTCTGGCAGGGCGTGCAGGAGGGATGTTGAGAGCATCATGCCGACAGACAGGCTGATCATCAGTTCAATCATTTTCGCCAGGAACGAGAATGACAGCACTGCCGCCAGCGGGATGCTGACTGCGCCGATGCAGAAGATTCCTATCAGTGACAGGAGAAGTGGAGAATCCATGAATTCAGTTATGTTTTACAGATACAGTCAATAAAACCGGCAGCCAGTCAGCTGATGCTGGCGCCGGTTCTTCAATCAGGCATTCACTGCCGAGTTATCAGCGTGTGGATGGCAATGCCTTGCGACGTCTTTCAATCGCCTTGATCCGGGTGATGGACTGCGGCATGACGTTGACGCGCGCAGTCGTTTCTGGATGCAGGGACGGATAGTGTTTCTTACGGCTTGCTGGATAGTGGTATGCGAGATTTTTCCAGAAACGGGTTGTGCCATCAATGTCGTAACCACCACGCAGCAGCATCGCCAGACTGAGGGAATCGGAATCGATATCGAATTTCTTCGACATTGGTCTCAGACCGGTTGTATCGGTTGATTTCGCCGGGGTCTGGATCAGATTGTCAATCAGGGATTTTGCCTTGGCGGTGTTGCTGAGCAGTCTTGGATGGTCCAGCACGGTATGCGCCATTTCTTTGGCGATCACATATGCCAGGGATTCATCGGATTTGGCATAGAGCATCATGCCCTGGGTGACCATGATCCGGTTGCCATCGGAGAAAGCGGAGACATTCGGACTCTGCCCCAGTTCAACATGGAAGCCACAGGCAACGGTGACAGGGATATGCACGGTTCTCTGGTTGCCGCCACGGGATACGACGACATCGACTGCCCTGCCCTCAGACATTGCCGAGGAGAGCATCTGGACGGCTTCCTGTTCTGCATTGCCGCCCTGTGGTGCGGCAACACCATCGATACTGACCAGGACATCTCCGCGGCGCAGACCGGCACGCTCTGCACCGGTTCCAGGGATAACATTCATCACCTGCAGGCTGTTGCCCAGCCCCAGGGTGCTTTCAGCCAGCCCAGCCCAGGAAGCAGAATAGGTGTATTTGTTCGCAACGCTGAAACCCAGGATATTACGGAGCTGGTTCTGGCACAGGTCTGTATTGCGGATGAGCAGTTTTCCGCTGACATCCTCAAGCCTATCCTGCATGTCCACCAGCTGTTTCAGGCGGGCTGGACCAGACTGTTCCAGTGCAATGGCACTGTCGTCCCATGCGCTTTCTGTTGCGCAGGATGTCAGCAGGGCTGCAGAAGCGCATGCCAGCACAGGCATGGCAACTGAACAGACTGCTTTCCTGAGTGATTTCAGACAATTCATCATATTCTTGGACTTCCCAAACGATTATTTTCCAGTACTGCCAAAACCGCCTTCACCGCGGTCAGTCTGGGTAAATTCTTCAACAATGTTGAATCCGACCTGCACAACCGGCACGATGACCAGCTGCGCCATACGGTCCATCGGATTCAGCACAAAAGCCTTGTCTCCCCGGTTCCACACAGAAACCATCAACTGCCCCTGATAATCGGAGTCGATCAGACCGACCAGATTACCCAATACGATACCATGACGGTGCCCCAGACCACTACGGGGCAGGATCATCGCCGCATAGCCAGGATCCTTGATATGGATGGCAAGACCTGTCGGCACCAGTTCGGTCTGCCCGGGCTGGAGTTCCAGCGGGGCATCGATACAGGCACACAGATCCAGCCCTGCACTGCCAGCCGTTGCGTAGGCAGGCAGACGCTCTTTCATTCTCGGATCAAGGATCTTGAGGTCAACCGTTTTCATGCCATTTCCCAACAGCTTATTTCAGACGGGTTGCCAGCTGGTCAATGAGTTTCCGAGCAAGGTTCTGCTTGGTGTCATGAGGCAGTTCGAGCGCGCCGTTGTCATCAAACAGGATCAGGATGTTGTCATCCTTGCCGAAGGTTTCATGTCCGATGTTGCCGACCAGCAGTGGGACACCTTTCTTGCGGCGCTTGGTTTCTGCGTATTCACGCAGGTTTTCAGATTCTGCGGCAAAGCCGACGCAGTATGGTGCGTCAGGCAGTTTGGCAACGGTTGCCAGGATGTCTGGATTCTCAACGAATTCGAGTGTCGGGGTGGACTGCCCCGCGACTTTCTTGATTTTCTGGTCGCTTGCGTTCTTGACACGCCAGTCTGCGACAGCCGCAACGGAGATGAATACATCCTTGCCGCTGAGGTTTTCCATGACCGCATCCAAGAGCTGGTTGGCGGTCATGATGTCGATGCGTTTGACGCCGTAAGGAGCATCCAGTGCGGTTGGACCAGAGACCAGGGTGACTTCTGCGCCCGCCTGTCTTGCGGCACGGGCGATGGAGTAGCCCATCTTGCCAGAGGAGCGGTTGGTGATGCCACGGACAGGATCGATCGGCTCAAAGGTTGGACCGGCGGTGATCAGCAGTCGCTTGCCTGCGAGTGTCTTAGGCTGGAGTGCGGCAATGACTTCCTCGACGAGTTCAGCTGGTTCCAGCATTCTGCCTTTGCCGATCTCACCGCATGCCTGAAAGCCGGAAGCAGGCCCCATGATGCCGATGCCATCGAGTTCCAGCTGACGCAGGTTCCGCTGGGTTGCCGGTTTTTCCCACATCTCGACATTCATCGCAGGGGCAACAAGCAGCGGGGTCGATGCCGGGCGGGCATGGCACAGGGTTGACAGCAGGTCATCACAGATGCCGTTTGCCAGTTTGGCAATGAAATTGGCGGTACAGGGTGCAACCGCAATCACATCCGCCTGACGTGGCAGATTGATATGGGGCATGTTGTTTGGCTGGCGGCTGTCCCATGAGCTGGTGAAAACGGGATTGCCCGTGAGTGCCTGCATGGTCAGCGGGGTGATGAACTGCTGTGCGCTGTCAGTCATCGCAACGTGCACATCAGCACCTTCACGGATCATGGCACGGGCAAATTCAGCGGCCTTGTAGCAGGCGATTCCGCCAGTCAGTCCCAGCAGAACGGTTTTTCCAGACAGGTCCATGTTGTCTCCCTGTATCTCTAATGTTTGGTCAAATCAGCTTTTTTTCTTGCGGAGTTCAAGAATCACAAAAATCACCGCACCGATGCAGACACCGCAGTCTGCGATATTGAACGTTGGATAGTGGGCGGTTCCCCAGTGGAAATCCAGGAAGTCCACGACATGCCCATATGCCAGACGGTCAATCACGTTACCGATATCGCCCCCCAGGATCAGGGTGAGCGCAAGGCAGAACCAGGTATTCTCCCTGTGTTTGCGGATTTCATAGAGGATGAACAGCGCCGCCAGAATACCGATGACGATAAAGAAATATTTCTGCCACCCAGCCTGGGATGCCAGGAAACTGAAGGCAGAACCTTCGTTGAAAAGCAGATGCAGGTTGAAGAAGGAGGTCACGCGGATGGTGTCTCCCAGCTGCATCAGGCTCAGTGCCCAGAGTTTCGTTATCTGGTCAATCACAATGACCAGCACCGCAACGACAATCCACCAGATGAAGCTGATGCCGTTTGCCGGCTGCTGTGAAAAGATTCTTCTTTTTGTTGCCATAATCTCAGGTTCATGTGTGGGAGAGAGCCCTCTCTCCCACGGTCATCAATAAGGCATCAGACGAAATCACGTTTTTCGCCGGCACCAAACAGGTTGGCTGCGCAACGTGGGCAGATGAGCGGATGTTTCGGATCACTGCCTACATCACCACGGTAATGCCAGCAGCGTTCGCATTTGCGGTTTTCAGATGGTTTGACCGCAATGGCTTCAGATGCCTCATCAGGTACTTCAACCACTGATGCACGGGAGGTGATCATCAGGAACTTGAGGTCATCGCCCAGACTATTCAGCAGCTTGTACTTGTCGCCAGATGCACGGATTTCGATTTCCGCCTGCAGGGAGGAACCGATCTGACCGGCGATACGGACTTCTTCAAGCTGTTTCATGACATCGGCACGGACAGCCTTGAGGTTTTCATATTTCGCCAGCAGGGCATCACCATCAGCGATTTCCGGCAGTTCATAGGCTGTCAGCGTAAAGATGGTTTCATCACTTGCCGCAAATTCTTCAGCAGACGCAAATGCCTTCCATGCTTCTTCAGAGGTGAAGGAGAGGATCGGTGCCATCAGGCGCAGCAGTGCATGGGTGATGTGCCACAGTGCTGTCTGTGCGGAACGGCGTGCCTTGGAGACGGTACCGGAGGTGTACAGACGGTCTTTCAGGATGTCCAGATACAGGCTGCCCAGTTCTTCGGAGCAGTATGTCTGCAGTTTGGCAACGACTGGATGGAACTCGAATTTCTCGTAATGCGCCATCAGTTCTGCCTGCAGCACTTTCATGGAAGCGATGGCATAGCGGTCGATTTCCAGCAGTTCATCCAATGGGACTGCATCTTTCTTGACATCGAAGTCTGCGGTATTGGACAGCAGGAAACGCAGGGTATTACGGATACGGCGGTAGGATTCGGTGACACGCTTCAGGATTTCATCGGAGATGCTCAGCTCACCGGAGTAGTCGGTTGCCGCAACCCACAGACGCAGGATATCAGCCCCCAGGGAGTCAAAGACTTTCTGAGGTGCGACAACATTGCCCTGGGATTTGGACATCTTCTTGCCTTCGCCATCCACGACAAAGCCGTGGGTCAGCAGCATCTTGTATGGAGCCCGACCGTCCAGCATGCAGCCTGTCAACAGAGAAGAATGGAACCAGCCACGATGCTGGTCGGAACCTTCCAGATACAGGTCAGCAGGCCAGTTCAGTTCTGCCTGATGGGATGTTCTCAGGACGGTGCGGTGGGTTGCACCGGAGTCGAACCAGACATCCAGGGTGTCGCGGTTCTTTTCGTACATTGCGGCTTCTTCACCGAGCATGTCTTTTGGCTCGATGTTCTGCCAAGCCTCAATACCTTCTTTTTCGACACGTTTGGCGATTTCTTCCAGCAGTTCTGGTGTGCGTGGATGGAGCTCACCGGTTTCCTTATGGACGAAGAACGCCATTGGAACGCCCCACTGACGCTGGCGGGACAGTGTCCAGTCTGGACGGTTCTCAATCATCGCCTGCAGGCGTGCACGGCCCCAGTCCGGGAAGAAGCGGGTTTCGGCAACGCCTTTCAGTGCGGCTTCACGCAGGGTGAGACCGCCTTTGCGGGGCTTGATGTCCATACCGGCAAACCACTGGGAGGTCGCACGATAAACGATCGGGGTCTTATGACGCCAGCAGTGCATGTAGCTGTGGGTCATCATGTTCAGATTGAACAGGGTACCGACACTGCTCATCGCTTCGCAGATCTCACGGCCTGCATCCCAGATCATCTTGCCACCGAACAGTGGCAGGGTGGATGCATAATGTCCATCGCCCATGACAGGATTCAGGATCTCACTGTCTTTCATGCCATAAGCCTTGCAGGACAGGAAGTCGTCGACACCATAAGCCGGTGCGGAATGGACGATACCGGTACCGGTATCCAGTGTGACATATTCCGCCATGTAGGCTGGGGAGGTGCGCTTGAAGCCTTCATGTGCTTCAGACAGTGGGTGCCAGAAGCGGATGTTTTCCAGATTCTTACCGACGGTGGTTGCCAGGATCTGCCATTTTTCCAGACCATAACGGTCCTGAAGCAGGGTCTTGCCGGCATCCTTGGCAGGCAGTTTTGCGCGTTCCTCAGCAACAATCACCAGACCTTTTTCGGTTTCGACCAGTGCATAGACAAATTCTGGATGCAGGTTCAGTGCCTGGTTGGCAGGAATGGTCCATGGGGTGGTGGTCCAGATGATGATATAACCTTTATCGGTTGGCAGTTTTTCCAGACCGAATGCCTTGGCAACCTTTTCTGGTTCGGCAAATGGGAAACCGACGTCAATTTCTGGGTCACGGCGGTCCTGATATTCAACCTCTGCCTCAGCCAGTGCGGAAC
>CAZHQM010000041.1:0-1945 GCA_964534155.1 uncultured Oxalobacter sp. | reverse complement strand
TAGCCGTTTTCCATCAGACCTGCCAGTGCACGGATTTCAGCGGCTTCATTCTGATGGTTCATGGTCAGGTATGGGTTATCCCAGTCTGCCAGCACGCCCAGACGGATGAAATCTTTTTTCTGGCGGGCAACCTGTTCACGGGCATAGACACGTGCCTTTGCCTGGACTTCCAGCGCAGGAAGTCCCTTGCCAAACTGTTTCTCGATCTGGATCTCAATCGGCATACCGTGGCAGTCCCAGCCTGGGATATATGGTGCATCGAAACCTGCCAGGCCTTTGGATTTCAGGATGATATCTTTCAGGATCTTGTTTGTCGCATGGCCGATATGGATGTCACCATTCGCATATGGAGGACCATCATGCAGGATAAACTGTGGACGTCCTTTCGCCGCCTTGCGGATACGGTGATAGATTTTCTTGTCCTGCCATTCTTTCACCCATTCTGGTTCCCGTTTAGCCAGATTCCCACGCATAGGGAAAGGGGTATCAGGCATATTGACTGCATATTCAGGAGGCAGTTTTACCTTGTCCTGTTTTTTCTTCTTGCCTGCCTGTTCAGATGGTTTGTTCGCCATATTTCTTACACTCAATTTGAATAATAAAACGACAGATTTTCTGTTTTCTGCCGGATTTAACTGTTCATTCAATCGATATCCGCAACTGCATTCCGTGTCCTGAAATACTGTCTTGCCATATCGACGTCCAGCCTGATTGCCGCTTTCAGGGCATCAAGGCCGGGAAACTTTTGATTATCCCGCAATTTTTTCAAAAATTCGACCTTAATCAGAGAACCGTAACAATTTCCGGTGTAATCCAGAACATGGGTCTCCAATACTGTCCGGCCGTTTTCCACAACAGTCGGGCGGTTGCCAACCATTGACACTGCTGGCAGAGGTTGCTTATCCAGACCATGCACCTGTGTCACAAAAACACCAGACAGCGTTGGATTATCCTGCCTGACCGGCAGGTTGGCAGTCGGGAATCCCAACTGACGCCCCAGCTGATTCCCCCGGACAACATGTCCAGACAGCGTATAAGACCGCCCCAGTAAAGTGGCCACCCTGTCAAAATCACTCTGGCTCAGTGCCTGACGGACTTCCGATGAAGATACCCGGACATCCTGATCCATGACGGAAGGCTGGACAACAACCTCAAATCCTGACTGTCTCCCTGCATCCATCAGCATATCTGTCGTTCCCGAGCGTCCTTTCCCAAACAGGAAATTCTCACCGACAATCATCCATCTGACATTCAGGGATTGGCGCAGGATTTTCTGGATGAACTCTTCTGCGGTCAGCGATGCCACAGACTCATCAAACCGGGCAATGTAAACACGTTCCACACCGGCATCTGCCATTGCCTGCATCTTGTCCCTGAACGGGGTGATGGTGATCGGTGTTTCTGCTGGCATTCCTGCCCGTTTTGCAAAGAACTGGCGTGGATGGGGATTGAATGTCAGTACCGCAGGTACAACACCCAGACGGTCAGCCGCCGCTTTCACCTGCTCCAGCAGAACACGATGCCCCCGATGCACGCCATCGAAATTACCGATAGCCAATGCACAGGGCTGAATTGCATCGCCATGGGGAAAACTACGGAAAACCTTCATCAAGTTTTTGAAAAAATGCCTAAATATGAAATTATAATGCTTTAAGTTAGCCATCAGTTAAAAACACTTGAGCAAAACAGGAATCCCGCCATGAGGCACAGCAATCTGACAGCAGCAACTGGTCTGGCATATTGCCAGCAGACCCTCGTGCGCCTGCTGGTCTGCCTGACGGCTCTGCTCGGTTTTGTTGCACCGATGTCTGCCCATGCGGTTGCAGACCCCAACAAGGTCATCCACAGTGTTTTTGAAGCATCGGATGATGGCTTCGACATGGTCAAAAGCCAGAATTACTATTCTGGGTGGGTGGCGGATGCCATCTTTGAAACGATGCTGACC
>CAZHQM010000040.1:0-12330 GCA_964534155.1 uncultured Oxalobacter sp. | reverse complement strand
ATGGCAAGGGGCGGGATGGCAAGTCTGATGCGGTGAATGTGCCTGATGGGGTTGTCTCAGAGATTCACCGATGGTTGTCGGTCAGGGGGGCACTGACCAAGGGTTCTCCGCTGTTTGTTTCTTTAGGGGCAAGGAATCATGGGGGGAGATTGTGTTCAAGGACGGTCTCACAGATTGTGAAGCGGGCATTGAAAGATGCAGGGTTTGATTCTCCGAGACTGACTGCCCATTCACTGAGACATACGGCGGTGACCTTGGCTTTGATTGGTGGTGCCACGCTTCAGGAGGCACAGCAGTATGCACGGCACAGCCGGATTGAGACAACACAGATCTATGCGCATAACTTGGATGCCCAGTGGAACCGCTGTTCAGGGCTGGTGGCGAAGCTGGTTATGGGGGTGGTGGCGAGGAATGTGGGGAATGTGCACTTGATGCCACGAAGGCGGCAGCAGAGCAGCTGGGCAAAAAATACGGCACACCGCAGTGTGCCGTATCAGGGATAAAGTCTAGCCTGCTGTTTACCGCATTGGGTAGCCGAATTCTTTCTGGAAGCGTGCTTCGATTTCAGCGATGGTTGGCTTGTGGTTCTGCGCGCCCATCTGCTCGATCTTGATGCCACCCATCAGGGAACCGAGGCAGCCGGCGGTTTTCCAGTCCATGCCATGGGTCAGGCCATACATGAGGCCGGCGCGGAAAGCATCGCCACAGCCGGTTGGGTCAACCGCCTGAGAAACCTTGATGTTAGGGATATCGATGGTTTCAGTGCCGCCCAGATAGATCTTTGCGCCTTTCGCACCGAGGGTGATGATATAGGCATCAACCTTCTTGGCGATTTCTTCAGTGGAAAGTCCGCTGTTCTTCGCCAGGACTTCAGATTCATAGTCATTCACGATGACATAGTGTGCGATGTCGATGAAACGGCGCAGTTCATTCTGGCTGAACATCATCAGTCCCTGACCTGGGTCGAAGATGAAAGGGATACCGAGTTTTGCGCAGTCTTCTGCATGCTGGATCATGCCATCCTTGCCATCAGGGGAGACAATCGCGAGCTTGATGTTGTCTTCTTTTGCAGAGGCAATCTTGTTCTCATGGGAGAAGCCCATCGCGCCCGGGTGGAAAGACATGATCTGGTTGTGGTTCACATCAGATGTTGCAAAACACTGGGCGGTGTAGCTGCTGTCGATGGTGGTGATGTATCTGGTGTTGATGCCCAGTTTGGTGAAGTGTTCCAGATAAGGGCCGCCATCCATGCCGATGGTTGCCATAACGGCAGGGTCATCGCCCAGCAGTTTCATGTTGTAGGCGATGTTGCCACCGGTGCCGCCGAATTCACGTTTCATTTCTGGGACCAGGAAGCAGACATTGATTTTGTCCAACTGGTCAGGCAGGATGGAATCAGAAAAACTGCCTGGATTGGTCATCAGGGTGTCATAGGCGATTGAGCCGCAGATTAGCGTTGTCATAGTCAGTGTGATGGTTTGGATGGATCGGTAGTCACGAGACGGCTGCTGATGGCAGAATCGTGGGTATATTCAAAATGGACAGTGACCGCAGTGGACTGGGCAGGAGCCAGACCTCTGTCGGAAATTTCCGGTGTCACTGTGTATTCCTGAGGCTGGACTGGGCGTCTTGCCAGTACCTTGCCATCTTTGTTGCTGATTTCAAGTGCCAGCGCAGGCAGTGGCTGGTTCTGGGCACTGGCATTGGTCAGCACAGCTGTCTGGGTAAAGGTGTTTTTCCTGTCTTTCTCAGCGGAATGCCTGGATTCGGTGATGGAGAACACAGGTTTTGGCGCAAGCGGTGCCTCCTGTTCAACAGGGCAGGAAAGTACATCACAGACCTGTTCAATCGGTTCTTCAAGGTCAGGCACCGACTCTACGATATCCTTGGAATAGAAGTAGATACCCTGCAGGCAGAGGGCAACCAGCAGGATGAGGATACCAATGGACAGGAGGACTGGATGTCCTTTTTTCTTTTTGACAGGTTCTGCCGCCTTATCGGCTGAAACAGGTTCAATCGGGGTGTCCGCCAGTGTCGGTTCAGCTTTTTTCGGTGCTGCTTTGGCGGCACCGGTGGCTGCTGCCAGAGGTGCAGGGTCATCGAGTTCCAGGCTGAAAGATGCCAGCTGTTTCTCAAAGGTTGCCTGAAGCGCTTTCTCGCTGTAGGAAAGCGTCGGTTCATGGATGCTGACAGGTTCTGCCAGAGGTTCAGCTGGGGTTTCCACGACAGGTGCCATGACAGGCTCTGTGGTTGCAGGAGCAGATGTCGCTGGCTCTATAACTGGAGCAGGGGACTGGAGTGCATTGTCAGCTGGTTTGGCAGGCGTTTCTGCAGGAACCAGAGCAGTTCCCTGCTGTTGGGCGATTCTGCCCAGCAGGTTGTTGATGCCGTTGAATGGTGTCTGGCAGACCCCACAACGGACAAGGCCCGAGCGGAGAGAGAGCATATCTCCGCCGACCTGAAAGACGGTGTTGCACTTTGGGCAACGGGTTGCGAATGTCATGCCTGATATTGTTAGGATTTAAGCTGTCCGGCCAAGGCGACCCAACCGTCCTGTTTTTTCCAGACAGACAGCTGGATGTGTGGAGCGTAGGCTGCGATGACATCATCAGCCTGACTTTCCAGGATGCCAGACAGTATCATATAACCGTTTGCGCCAATTCGGGAAGTCAGGACAGGGACAAGTGTCTGCAATGGACCTGCCAGGATATTGGCGATGACGATGTCATATCTGACACCTTTCTGGGCAGCCTCGAATTCATCAGGCAGCCAGCAGCGTATCGGGGTCGCATTGCGTTCTGCGTTTTCGTTGGTGGCGATGATGGACTGTGGGTCGATATCGACACCGACAACATCCTTGATGCCGAGTTTGACGGCGGCGATGGCAAGGATGCCGGAACCACAGCCATAGTCGAGGACAGATTTGCCGAGCTTGGCATTCTGTTCGAGCCATTCAAGGCAGAGGCGGGTGGTTGGATGGCTGCCGGTCCCGAATGCCAGACCAGGGTCCAGTTCGAGGATGATGCTGTCTTTTTCGTTGACTTCATGCCAGCTGGGGACAATCCAGATTTTCTCACCGATATGGATCGGGTCGAACTGAGACTGGGTCAGGCGGACCCAGTCTTCGTCTGGTACATCACGGGTGGTGTAGGCAGGAACTTCTGCCATGCCACAGGCATCGGCCGCCCGTCTTGTCAGGGCAGCGATGTCGGTGTCGGGTTCAACCAGCGCAATGATGCGGCTGTTTTCCCAGGCATAGTCATTGGAGTCGGCGCCGGGTTCGTCGAACATGGGTTTTTCACGCTCGGTGCCCTCGTCCACATCCTCGACAGTTACAGACAGTGCGCCTGCATCAATCAGGGCATCAGAATAAGCAACGGTATCGTCAAATCCGATTTCAACAACAATCTCAGTCCAACTCACAACAGCGCCTCAAATGGATTATTTGTCACTTTCCGGGAACATTTCCGCCAGTTTCTGTTCAAGATAGTGGATGTTGGCACCACCTTGGATGAAAGCTGGGTCATGCATCATCTCACGGTGCAGGTCCAGATTGGTGTTGATGCCTTCAACAACCATTTCAGACAGGGCAACCTGCATACGGTGGATTGCCTGCTCACGGGTTGGGGCGTAAGCGATGATCTTGCCGATCATGGAATCATAGTATGGAGGGACGGTGTAACCGGTGTAGACATGGGAGTCAACACGGATGCCAGGACCGCCAGGTGTATGCCATGTGGTGATCTTGCCTGGAGATGGGATGAAGGAGAACGGATCTTCTGCATTGATACGGCATTCAATCGCATGGCCGACCAGACGGATGTCGCGCTGTTTATAGCGGAGTTTCTCGCCAGCTGCGACACGGATCTGTTCCTGGATCAGGTCAAGACCGGTGATCAGTTCAGAGACAGGGTGTTCAACCTGGATACGGGTGTTCATTTCAATGAAATAGAACTCACCGTTTTCATACAGGAATTCGAAAGTACCTGCGCCAGCGTAGCCGATCTTGCTGCAGGCTTCTGCACAGCGGTCACCGATGCGGTCAACCAGACGGCGTGGGATATGTGGAGCAGGGGCTTCTTCAAGCACTTTCTGGTGACGGCGCTGCATGGAGCAGTCACGCTCGCCGAGCCAGATGGCGTTGCCATAGGTATCTGCCAGGACCTGGATTTCGATGTGGCGTGGTTTCTCCAGGAATTTTTCCATATAGACTTCTGGATTGCCGAAAGCCGCACCCGCTTCAGCACGGGTCATGGCGACTGCATTGAGCAGGGCTTCTTCGTTTCTGACGACACGCATACCACGGCCACCACCGCCACCTGCAGCCTTGATGATGACTGGGTAGCCCACTTTACGGGCGGTTGCAATGATTTCGTCTGGATCTTCACCAAGAGCACCATCAGAACCTGGAACGGTCGGGATGCCTGCACGGATCATCGCCTGTTTTGCAGTGACCTTGTCACCCATTTCGCGGATGGAGCTTGGGGTCGGGCCGATGAAAGTGAAACCGGATTTTTCTACGCGTTCCGCAAAGTCTGCGTTTTCAGCGAGGAAGCCGTAGCCTGGATGGATTGCCTGTGCGTCGGTGACTTCTGCGGCACTGATGATGGCTGGGACATTCAGGTAGCTCTTGACAGAGGATGCAGGTCCGATACAGACAGATTCGTCTGCCAGTTTCACATATTTTGCCTCACGGTCTGCTTCGGAATGGACGACAACAGTCTTAATGCCCATTTCACGGCATGCCCGCTGGATACGCAGGGCAATCTCGCCACGGTTGGCAATCAGGATTTTTTCAAACATAGTGTGTCGAATTGTTTCAGAAAGTCGAAAATAAATGGCAGATAGCGCCAGTTAGGCGCAGATGCCTGTCTTAGCCAATGATGAACAGTGGCTGGCCAAATTCAACAGGGGTGCCGTTTTCAACCAGAATCTTCTTGATGGTACCTGCAGATTCAGCTTCGACTTCGTTCAGCAGTTTCATTGCTTCAATAATGCACAGGGTGTCACCGGCCTTGACGGTGGAACCGACCTGGACATATGGAGGGTTGCCTGGGGCAGATGCGCTGTAGAAGGTGCCGACCATTGGAGATTTGACGACATTGCCTTCTGGTTCTGCAGGAGCGGCTGCAGGAGCAGCTGGCGCTGCGGCAGGAGCTGGTGCGGTCACGGTGGTGACAGCAGGCTGCTGGACCATGATAGGCTGTCCTTGGACAGAGGAGTTTTTAGCGATACGGACCTTACTTTCGCCTTCTGTCACTTCAAGTTCAGCAATGTCGGAGTCTGCGACCAGGTCAATCAGGGTCTTTAATTTACGTAAATCCATAGAAATCCTGCTAAATAACGGTTAAATGGTTGAAATCAATGCTTGAGAGCGTGTTCTACTGCCATGCGGTAACCATCAATGCCAAAGCCACAGATCACCCCTTTCGCAATGGAAGACAGGAAAGAATGGTGACGGAATGGCTCACGCTGATGGATATTGGAAATATGAACCTCATAAAAAGGAATATCGACACCGGATAACGCATCACGGAGAGAGACACTGGTGTGGGTCAGTCCGCCTGGATTGATGATGATGGCATCCACTTTTTCCAGCCGGGCCTGATGGATACGGTCAATCAGTGCACCTTCATGGTTGCTTTGGAAGCTGGCAAAAGCTGCACCGGCTTTTTCGGCAAGGGAACGTACCATGGAAACAACATCATCGAGCGTTTCTTTACCATAGATTTCTGGTTCCCGTGTGCCCAACAGGTTCAGATTGGGGCCGTTGAGCAGAAGAATATTTTTTGCCATGGTGTCTGGGATAATCGTTTTTAAGTCGATAGGTGGCATTTTGCCGTTAAATGAGTCAAAAAGGCAAGAAAAAAGCCGTTTTCTTACATTTTATTTTCAGCCTGCAGGTGTCTCGGTGTTAATGATGTCGCTAAATTGCGCTAAATCCGCTCTTTTTGCGTGTTCGCCGAAAAATCTGTTCGGACGACGGATGTCGTCGGGTTCAAAGACGGTCAGATGGACAGTCTCATTGTGCCAAATGAATTCAATTGTCTCGATTATGCGGTTATTTTTCCTGAAATTTGGGTGTTCGCTGACTTCAAACGAGATGCCACTGTTCAGCAGGAAGATCTCGACATCCTTGGCATTGTCAGTGAAAAGCTGGATATGGATGTCGCTGAAATCGCCTGCGGTGCCATTCAGCACAGCTCCGGTGATATAAGGATTGAAAGATTCGAGCCTGCGCAGGAGCTGCATGGAAAGCAGGCGCAGGTGCCGGAGCCTGACAGGCTGTGTTTTTGAAAGAAAGAGACGGTTATAGAGCCGCAGTTCGTTTTCGACAGTCTCATTGTTGGGTAGAATCTCACTGTTGACACGTGTGTTGCCCAAGACGATGCGGACAGCGTTTTTTTTGGCTGTCTCATAGGAGGCGCCTTCCTCGGCGATGATTTTTGCCGCGGTGGCGGCGATCCGCTGTCGGATGGAGTCGGTGTCGGATGTGAAGAATCTGGCAGTCATTCGTGTTCCTGAAAAACAAACAGTCATTTGCAGACTGGATTTTATGACTATTTACTGAGACAGACTATTATGCATATTCATATTCTGGGAATCTGTGGCACTTTCATGGGTGGCGTGGCGGTTCTTGCCAAGGCTGCCGGGCATAAGGTGACGGGGTGCGATGCGGGTGTTTATCCTCCGATGAGCACACAGCTGCAGGAGCAGGGCATCGAACTGATCCAGGGCTACGATGCCAGCCAGATTTCCCTGAATCCAGACCTGTATGTGATTGGCAATGTGGTTTCCCGGGGCAATCCGCTGATGGAAGAGATCCTGAACCGTGGCCTGCCATATGTTTCGGGGCCCCAGTGGATCGGGGAGCATATCCTGAACAACCGCTGGGTGCTGGCAGTGGCAGGTACGCATGGCAAGACAACCACAACATCGATGCTGGCATGGATTCTTGAAGATGCCGGCATGTCTCCGGGTTTCCTGATTGGTGGTGTACCGATGAATTTCGGGATTTCCGCACGCCTGAATGGCGGTGTGGATTCTCCGTTCTTTGTCATTGAGGCGGATGAATACGATACGGCTTTCTTCGATAAACGCAGCAAGTTCGTGCATTACCGGCCAAGAACAGCCATCCTGAATAACCTTGAGTTCGACCATGCGGATATCTTCCAGGATGTTTCTGCGATTGAGACCCAGTTCCATCATCTGGTCAGGACGATTGCAGGAAATGGCAAGGTGATTGCCAACCGGACCAGTCCATCACTGGTGGCTGTGATGGAAAGAGGCTGCTGGAGCGAACAGGAATGGTTTGGCGGTGAGCAGAGTGATGGCTGGACCATGAAGGATGCCGGAGATGACAGTTTTGATGTCTATTTCAATGGCGGGCTGCAGGGCAGGGTTCAGTGGGAACTGACTGGCGAACATAACAGGCTGAATGCCGTGGCTGCGATTGCTGCGGCACGCCATGCAGGTGTTGCTCCTGCGGTGGCGATTGATGCGTTGAGCCGTTTCAGGAATGTGAAGCGCCGTATGGAATGCCGTGGCGTGGTTCAGGATGTCCATGTCTATGATGACTTTGCCCACCATCCAACTGCAATCGCAACAACAATCGCAGGGTTGAGACGCAAGATCCGGCAGAAAGGGGAGCGTATCCTCGCAGTGCTGGAACCCCGTTCGAATACGATGAAGCTGGGCGTGATGAAGCAGGCACTGCCACAGAGCCTGTCTGATGCAGACCTGGTTTTTGGTTATGGGGCGACATCAGGCAAGAATGCATTGGGTTGGGATCTGGCTGAGACTCTGGGTCCACTGGGTGACAAGGCGCAGGCTTTTGATGACCTCGGCAGGCTGGCGGATGCGGTTGCCGCAGCAGCAAGACCGGGTGACCATGTCCTGATCATGAGCAATGGCGGGTTTGGTGGTATCCATCAGATGATTCTGGATAGATTGGGACAGCAGCCATGTCAAAAGTAATCCTTTACCTCCACGGTTTCATGTCTGCGCCAGAGTCTTATAAGGCGCAGCTGCTCAATACAGCCCTGAAAGAGCAGGAAATCGATTGCCGTTACTGCTGTCCGCAGCTGCCGGTATCGCCTGCGGAATCCATCCGGATTGCGATGGATGCGGTCAAGGATGTGGCACCAGAAGACCTCACAGTGATTGGCTCATCATTGGGCGGCTATTATGCGAACTGGATTGCCGAACAGCGTGGCTGCAAGGGCATTCTGCTGAATCCGGTGGTTGATCCATGGCGCATCAAGATCCTGGAGGACAGCCCAGATAGGAGTGACCTGCAGGTGAAAGCGTGGCTGGATTTCCGTGAATACTATAAGTCGGAGCTGGAGGCTATCCGTGTGCCGGCAATCACCGCTCCAGAGCGCTATATGCTGATTGCGGCGAAAGGTGATGAGCTGTTGGACTGGAAACTGATGCAGGCACAGTATCAGGGGGCAGACCAGACCATTCTGGAAGGCAGCAATCATGGGATTTCTGAGTTTGACCGGTATATTCCGAAGGTGTTTGCCTTCTGTGGGCTGGCTTGATGCTGGAAACCGTTTGACAGGGATTAACAGGAACGTCTTTGCATGAATTTATTCTTTGAGGAATCCGGTGAGTTTAAGTCTGGCTCAATCATGAGTCAGGCGGGAGAGGCTTTTCAGGTGGAACTGCCGACAGGCAAGCGGACCAAGGTGCGCGGGAAAGATGTCCTGTTCCAGTTCAATACCCAGGATCCAGCGGATCTGATGGCATCTGCCCGTGAGTCAGCTGAGGAGATCGATCTCGATTTCCTGTGGGAAGTGGCAGGTGAGGATGAGTTCGACTATACCGCACTGGGTCAGGAGTATTTCGGGCATGAGCCAACCCCTGAGGAATCGGCGGCACTGCTGATCCGCCTGCATTCTGCTCCGATGTATTTTTACCGGAAAGGCAGGGGACGCTATAAGGGGGCGCCTGAGAAAGCGCTGAAGGCGGCGCTGGCAAGCATTGAGAAGAAAAAGCAGCAGGCAATCATCCAACAGCAGTATGTTGACCAGATGATGCAGGGTGAGCTGCCAGAGGCGATGCGCTCGAAAGCCATTCAGCTGATCTGCAAGCCGGACAGGAACAGTATTGAATACAAGGCGCTGTCAGAGGTCTGCGATGCACAGCATGTTTCTCCAGAAAAACTGATGCTGGGCTTGGGAGCTCTGCCAGATGCGAAGGCGGTGCATCTGTCCCGCTTCACTTATGAGCATTTTCCGCAGGGGGTGGGATTTCCCCGTTTGGAACAGCCAGAGGGCAGTTTCGACCTGCCAAAGTCAGAGGTCAGCGCCTTTTCCATTGATGACATCACCACGACTGAGATTGATGATGCACTGTCAGTCACTCCACTGGCGGATGGTAAATATCAGATCGGGGTGCATATCGCTGCGCCAGCATTGGGCATCAGACCAGGTGATGCGCTGGATGATGTTGCCCGTAAGCGCCTTTCCACGGTGTATATGCCCGGTGACAAGATCACGATGCTGCCAGATGCGCAGGTGGACTGCTTCACCTTGGGGGCAGGCGAGTACCGCCCGGCATTGAGTCTTTATGCGGTGGTTGATCCTGCGGACTGGTCTATCGTCTCAACTGAAAGCAGAGCCGAGCTGATCAATGTAGTGGACAACCTCAGACACAATGATCTGGACAGTATTGTCACTGCAGAGAATCTGGCGTCAGGAGAGGGGGATTATCCGCACAAGGATGCAATTGCGGTGCTCTGGCAGTGCACACAGGCTTTTGAAAAGCAGCGCATGGCTAAGCGCGAGGCGTTCGGGCTGAGACCTGAACAGGTCAACCGCGTTGATTTCAATTTCTATGTTTCTGAAGACGGTGTTGTGACGATTGAACGCCGTCAGCGTTCTGCTCCGTTGGACCGGATTGTTGCGGAAATGATGATTTTTGCGAACAGTACCTGGGGCAAGCTGATGGATGATTGCGGTGTGCCGGGTATTTACCGTTCCCAGATGAGTGGTGGCTGGGGCAACCGCCTGCAGGTCAAGATGGTGACTCATGCGGCACCGCATCAGGGGTTGGGTGTGGACCAGTATGCATGGTGTACATCACCGCTGCGCCGTTATACCGACCTGCTCAACCAATGGCAGATCCTTGCCTGTGTGGAGCATGGGAAAGATGCGCCATCTTCTGCCTATTTCCGTCATAAGGATGCCGAGCTGTTTGCGATTGTCAGTGCCTTTGATGCGGCATACGCCGCCTATGGCGAGTTCCAGAGCCGGATGGAGCGCTACTGGTGCCTGAAATGGCTGGAACAGCATGATGCGCATCAGGTCGATGCGGTGGTGATCCGCGATGAGGTGGTTCGCCTGGTGGATATTCCTCTGGTGATTCCGATGCCGGGTATGCAGGTGTTTGCCCGTGGCTCCCAGATCAGGCTGGAACTGATTGCCTGGGATGATGTCGAGCTGACGGTTCAGGCGCGTTTCCTGGGATTGACCCATGAGAATCAGGAGAACCTGCTGGCAGAGGATGATGTGGAAGACGGGGAAGAGCCCGCTGAATAACAGGCATTGTCTGGAAGTAGGTTGCACATGAAACAGCTGTTGCAGAATCGGATGCTGATGGTGGGGCTGGGATTGTCCCTCCTCTTTCATGCGGTTCTGCTGATTGCCAGGATAGATTTTCCATCGGCTTATCGGAATGAGCAGTCTCAGATGGAGCTCCGTTTTGTCCTGCGTGACCGGTTGCCTTCGGTGCCGGTCGGCAATGCTTCCGGTGCACTGGAAATTGATGCCGCCTCGGCAGAAGGACCGGACAGCGGAAGTGTTTCATCCGCGGGAACCGGTTCTGCCATGTCATCCAGCCAGACAGCAGACGGTGGCAGGGATGTTGCTTCTGGCAGACAGCTGATGACAGGTGCCAACGCATCGTCAGGTGAGCGTGGGCAGTATGGTTCCTCAGATTACCCGGGCTATTCAGGTGCGTCAGATGATGGTGGTGATGGACGCTCGGTTGTATTCCGCCGTGGTGCGGGTGCGCACAGCGGTACAGGTGGCCATGTCGTGATCACGGCGGCGACAAGAGAGCCGGCTTATGCGATGTATTACAGGTCGCTCCGTAGAAGAATCGAACAGATGGGGATGATCAATTTCCCGCAGCGGAATGGCTCAAGGCTTTATGGTGAGCTGACAGTCAGGATTCCTGTCTATCAGGATGGTTCCATCTATACCCGCGAGGGCGGTGTCTCGATTGAACGCTCATCTGGCAATCCCGATCTCGACAGCGCATCGATGAATATCGTCCGTCGGGCTGCACCGTTTGGGCCTTTCCCACGAAATGCACAGTCTACCGCAGATGTTTGGGTTATCATTACCCGACTGAAATTCGCAAGGGATCTGGGGAATCAGCCACAGATCCGTTCTATCCAGTAGGTTGTCAGAAAAGATTTTGAATCAGGAAAAAAGATGAGTGACCGTTATGCAGTGATCGGCAATCCTGTTGCCCATAGCAAATCCCCTCAGATCCATACTCTGTTTGCCCAGCAGACAGGGCAGGATGTGGAATATACACGTGTGCTGGCACCATTGGATGGTTTTGCATCGGTTGTGGCGCAGTTTGTGGCAGACGGTGGACGGGGGCTCAATGTCACCGTGCCGTTCAAGTTCGATGCTTTCAATTACGCAACAGAGCGTACCCCTCGGGCAGAAACCGCCGGTGCTGTGAATACCCTGCGTTTTGATGATGGCAAGGTGCTTGGTGACAATACAGATGGTGCCGGACTGGTGGCTGACATCACCCGTAATCTGGGTGTTTCCCTGTCGGGTGCCCGTATCCTGATGCTGGGGGCGGGTGGCGCTGCCTATGGTGTGATGCTGCCGCTGCTGGACCAGAAACCAGAGGTGCTGCATATTGCGAACAGGACCGCATCAAAGGCATCTGATCTGGCATCCGCTTTTGCAGGGTATGGCAAGACATCGGCATCTGGTTACGATGCACTGGATATGCAGTATGATGTCATTATCAATGCGACTTCGGCAGGTCTGCAGGGGGCAATGCCACCGATTCCTGAAAAGGTGTTCGGTGCAGGTTCTCTGGCATTGGATATGGTTTATGCCGATAAACCGACTGCTTTCATGGCTTTTGCCGCAGAGCGTGGCGCACGCACCCGTGACGGCTTTGGCATGCTGGTTGAGCAGGCGGCGGAATCCTTTACAGTCTGGCGGGGTGTCCGTCCAGACACTGCGGCTGTCTTTACCCATTTCGGACGGTAATAGAAAATGAAAGACCTGTGGCAGAATCTGAAGCCACTGTTGGTGAAATATAAGTGGTGGATTATCACTGCACCAT
>CAZHQM010000039.1:0-12391 GCA_964534155.1 uncultured Oxalobacter sp. | reverse complement strand
TCATCGTCATAGGACGGTGCTCAATAGCATTGATTTCCGCAAAGTCAAAGTAACCAGATACAAGATTGTTCAATATCTGAAGTTCTTCTTTTGTTAAATAGTTCTTCGCCACCCGATGTCTTTCAATGCAGGCAGCTCACCTGAAAACGTAGTCAGCCCCATGAATGGCTTATCTGCATCTGCCCGTGCAAAGATGACCTCTGCAGTAGTATGGCCATGAGCCGCATAATGCAGTTTGTTCTGTACAATCTTGAAAAATTTTATGGACTCTGGAGCCTTGGGACTGTAATCAATACTGGTTGCATAGAGGTCAAGCACCTGCCGATAGAGAACCTTTTCCGATGATCGGATATCCTTGATTCTATCCAGCAGCTCTTTCCAGAAATCTCCGCCACCATTTCCTTTAAGGCGTTCATCATCCATCGTAAAACCTTTGATGATGTATTCCTTTAAACGAGCCGTTGCCCACTGTCTGAAACGTGTCGCTGTTGCTGACTTGATGCGGTAACCAACGGAAATAATCATATCCAGGTTGTAGTAAGCAATATTTCTGCGTACATGACGACCGCCTTCATTTTGAACTGTTGCAAAATTTGCAACAGTTGCCTCTTCGATAAGTTCCCCCTCTGAAAAGACATTCCTGATATGCCTTGAAACAGTCGATTTATCACGCTGGAAAAGGTCTGCCAACTGGTCCAATGAAAGCCAGACCGTATCACCTTCCATTTTGACTTCCAGTTTTGTCAGCCCATCATCAGACTGGTAGATGATTATTTCGCTTTCGTTATTCATAGCCACCATTCAAGCCCACGCAACATTGAGGATATATCCCGCATTATACCAACCCACTCCCAACACGCCGCCTGACAGATGCCAATCGGTTATACGCACACCCAAGCGATGATATTTACTTCGCCCGCTTATCTTGAGGTTTTGACAATCGCAAAGGAACAAAATTTCGCATAATTTTGTGACAGAGTTGGCGATTTGACTGCTTTATTGGGACATGCATATCCTGATAAACGGCATATGTCCCATTTTATGTCCCGTTCTATGTCCCATCTGGCATGAGCTAGACAGAAGCTGTCAGAGCCAATGATAGATATACAATTTGCTGTAAATCATTGTTTTAAAATGATTTATCTCAGAAAGTGAGACTTATGGAAATCAATGGGCAGAAACAAAAAAAGCCGCTCAAGGCGACTTATGGGAGGGATGGAGGCAGGAGACGGAATCGAACCGACGTCTACGGCTTTGCAGGCCGCTGCATAACCACTTTGCTATCCTGCCCCTGTACATTCCAAAAAAAAAGAACCGGAGCCTGAAGAGATGGAGCGGGAAAAGGGTCTCGAACCCTCGACCTCAACCTTGGCAAGGTTGCGCTCTACCAACTGAGCTATTCCCGCATCTATTCACAGCACTGTTTCCACCGCACGATGAAAACTTCCGATTCCAGTTCTTCAGATGCGAAGAAGATCTGGAGCGGGAAAAGGGTCTCGAACCCTCGACCTCAACCTTGGCAAGGTTGCGCTCTACCAACTGAGCTATTCCCGCGCTAGAGATGATTATTATAGCCTGCCAGAATTTCCTGTCAAGCGATTTGCCAAATTATTTCGCTTTCATCATCTGCCATGCGCTGTATAAATACGACAGCATGGAGATAATGGTCATGATTGCCGCCAACCAGATGAGCCAAGTACCGATCAATGGCAGGTCAAAGCCGAGCCATGGGTGGTAGTAGAGCAGCATTGGAATGGCAACCATCTGGATGATGGTCTTGATCTTGCCGAGCGAGTTGACCGCCACAGATTTGGCGGCACCGAGTTTCGCCATCCATTCACGCAGTGCGGAGATGGTGATCTCGCGCCCGATGATGACAAAGGCAATCAGGGCATCAACACGGTCGAACTGGACCATGATGATGAGGGAACCACAGACGATGAGCTTGTCGGCAACCGGGTCGAGAAACGCCCCGAAGGCGGTGGTCTGGTTCCATTTACGGGCAAGCCAGCCATCAAAGCCATCGGTGACTGCAGCTGCAATGAAAATCCAGCCTGCATAGAATGACCGTCTTTCGAGGGACATCCATGTGTCTGGCAGGTAGAACATCAATACCATCAATGGAATCAAAGCAACCCGCATCCATGTCAGGAACATGGGCAGGTTGAATGGTATTGACCGGTTCTTACGGCGGATTTCACTCATTGTCTGCATACTCAACAAGTCGATGCCTGAAAAAATTCAGACGCTATTCTAATGCACTTCTCAGAAATGTACAGAGCAATCAACAGAGGCATTGATTCAATGTAGTTGATTGTATATCAATTGCGCCAGTTTGGCAGAAATACCATCGACTGTTGCGAGGTCTTCTACCGATGCATCGGCAATGCCACGGATGCTGCCGAAGCGGGCAAGCAGTTTCTGGCGGCGTTTGGCACCGATGCCCTCGATTTCCTCGAGGCGCGATGTCCTGCGCTTCTTGTCGCGTTTGGCGCGCATCCCTGTGATGGCGAAGCGGTGTGCCTCATCGCGGATCTGGGCGATGAGCATGAGCACCCCAGAGTCTTTGCCGAGTTCCTGCGGTTCCCTGCCATCGGCATAGATGAGTGTTTCAAGTCCGACTTTGCGTCCCTCACCTTTTGCCACGCCGACAATGCGGCTGATGTCATGCCCCAGACTGGAGAAGACCTCGACTGCCATGGCGACCTGCCCGGGACCTCCATCGACGAGCACGATGTCTGGCATGAGGTCTTCTTGCCCAACGAGTTTGCCGTAGCGTCTGGTAAGCACCTGTTTCATCGCACCATAATCATCGCCCGGTGCAACATCGGTGATGTTGTAACGGCGGTATTCGCTGTTCTGCATGGCTCCACGGTGAAAGACGACGCAGGATGCCTGGGTCGCTTCGCCTTGGGTATGGCTGATGTCAAAGCCTTCAATCCTGAGGCTCTCGATGTCTTCGAGGTCAGGTTTCATCATCGCCACGAGTTCCTTGAGGCGGGTCTGCTGGGTGTCATTGCGCTGCAGCATCCGTTCAAGGGAGATCTCAGCATTCTTCCGGGCGAGGTCAAGCCAGATGCGGCGCTGCCCCTGTGGCTGGAAGACGAAGTGGATGCGGTGCCCTGCCTCAGCGGAGAGTGCCTCAACGAGTGCTGGGTCATCAAAGAGCACATTGCAGACGATGATGCCCGGGATGGCTGTGCCCATGTAGTGCTGTGCGAGGAATGCCTTGAGCACATGGATTTCCTGTGGTTCATGCTGGTCGGCAGTGTCTGCCTGCTCTGGAGCAGTGCCCTCTTCCTCTGCTGTCTCAACGGCTGTTGCCATGTTGCCCGGGAAGACTGCCCTGTCGCCCAGATGGCGGCCACCACGCACCATCGCCAGATTGACACATGCCTGACCGCCTTTCATGACGATAGCGATGATGTCCACATCCGCCTGATTGTCGGCTTCCATGCTCTGCTGTTCGAGGATCTTGGAGAGTGCCATGATGCGGTTGCGCACGGTTGCGGCTTCTTCAAACTCGAGTTTTTCCGCATGCGCCATCATCTTGTCCTGCAGTTCATTGAGGATGACGGAGTGCTCGCCTCTCAGGAAGCGGACGGCATCGTGTACATCCTGCTGATAGGTTTCCTGATCGACTTCTTCTGTACAGGGTCCACTGCACCGCTCGATCTGGCAGAGCAGGCATGGGCGTGTGCGGTTGTTGAAAACGCTGTTCTCGCAGGTGCGTAGCCGAAATGCTTTCTGCAGGATCTGGATGGTCTGCCTGACGGCATAGGCGCTTGGATAGGGCCCGAAATACTGGTTCTTGCGGTCAACTGCCCCTCGGTAATAGACGATGCGGGGGAATTCCTCGCCTGTGATCTTGAGATAGGGGTATGACTTGTCGTCCCTGAAGATGATGTTGTAGCGTGGATGCAGGGTCTTGATGAGGTTGCTCTCGAGCAGGAGGGCTTCCATTTCCGAGCGGGTCACGGTGGTTTCCAACCGGGCTATCCGGCTGACCATCAGGGCAATGCGGGGTGAGGGGGCGTTTTTCAGGAAGTAGGAGGAAACCCTGCGGACAAGGTCTCTCGCCTTGCCGACATAGAGCAGCTGGTCTTTGGCATCAAAGAAACGGTAAACGCCTGGGAGGTGCGGCAGCTGCCGCACGGTCTCTAGCACTGCCTGACGCTGTGCATCAGGGGCAGCATCACCAGCGGTTTCTGGTTGGGAAACCGCCTGGGCTGTTTCGGTCATAGGGTGTCTTACTGCTGGACGAGGGATTCAACAATCGCCTTGGCGCGCTGATAGCGTGGTTCTGCCTGCAGGCTGTCCCAATCGAGTGCCGGCTGTTTTGGCACCAGCTTATCCATACGGTTTCTCAACGCGCGCATTTCTTCATCGGAACGCAGTGGGAGTCCACTCAGGAGTTCATCGGCACGGGCTGGGGAGTTGCAGATCAATACCATGTCGCAGCCTGCTTCAAAGGCGGCGTTTGCACGGTCGATGACATCGCCTGCCACACTGGCGCCTTCCATGCTGAGGTCATCACTGAAGATCACGCCATCAAAACCGAGGTCATTGCGCAGGATGGAGAGCCATTTCTTGGAGAAACCGGCTGGCTGGCTGTCAACTTTTGGATAGATGACATGGGCTGGCATCACACCGGTGAGGGTCATATCCAATGCGCCGTAAGGGGATGCGTCTTCTTTCAGGATGGTTTCGAGATCACGGTCATCGACTGGGATTTCGGTGTGGGAATCGCCTGTTGCATAGCCATGCCCCGGGAAGTGTTTGCCACAGTTCGCCATGCCTGCCATCGAGAGACCATAGTGCAGGTTCTGTGAGAGGATGGTGACGACATTTGGATCACGGCTGAAGGAGCGGTTGCCGATGACCGCAGAGACGCCATAGTCGAGATCGAGAACCGGGGTGAAGGAAAAATCAACACCGCATGCACGCAGTTCTGATGCGAGGACATAACCTGTCGCTACCGCCGCACGGACTGCGGTCTTAGGGTCTTTCTCATACATCTCACCGAGAATCCGCATGGCTGGCAGACGGGTGAATCCGTCATAACGGAAACGCTGGACACGACCACCTTCATGGTCGACAGCAATGAGGAGGTCTGGGCGTTCGCGCTTGATTTCAGCGGTCAGCGCCATGAGCTGTTCACGGCTCTGATAGTTGCGGGCGAAGAGAATCACGCCGCCAGTCAGTGGATGGCGGATTCTTCTGAAGTCTTCGTCCTGCAGACGCAGACCGATCACATCAAGCATGACAGGACCATATGTGTCCCGTTGCTGACCACTTAACAGCATGCCTTTTCCTGTTACCATAGTCTTCTCCTGTCTGTTCCAGTCTATGAGAAATCTTTTCCTGATGATTCCATTCTACACAACCTGTCAGGGCTGTGGCTCGGTTGTTTCTTCTATTTTCTCGATGATGACGAATGCCTGTGCGAAATCTGCCTCGTCACTCATGGAAACGTGCGCCTTGAGTCCCCGCTCTTCCATGAAGCCTTTCATCCGTTTTCTGCAGAAGGGTTCGGGTTTGCCGCTTTTTGCGTTGAGGATCTGCACGGAGAGCCATGTCATCGGTCCGCGCATACCCAGACCAACTGCCTTGGAGAAGGCTTCTTTCGCGGCATAGCGGGTTGCAAGGTAGCGCAATCCACGGATTGGCACACGGGCTCTGCGGTCCTTGAAGCGGATGAGTTCATCGGGACCCAGTATGCGCTCGGCGAAGCGGTCGCCCCATTTATCCAATGCCGCCTGCAGGCGGGAGATGGAGACAATGTCTGTTCCTACACCGTAAATCATCTTGTGCCTCGACTATCAGGACTGCCCAGCAGGACGGCGTGCACCGACAATCAGTGCTTTCATCTCAGCGATGGCATTCTTCCAACCTGTGAATACCGCCTGTGCGACGATGGCATGACCGATGTTGAGTTCAGAGATGCCTTCCAGGCGGGCGATCGGCACGACATTGTCATAGTGCAGCCCATGACCTGCGTTGACCTTGAGTCCGTTTTTCTTGCCGGCAACGATGCCTTCCATGATGCGCTGGAGTTCGTGGTTCATGATGGTTTCGTTTTCGGCATTGGCATAGCGACCGGTATGCAGCTCGATGACCGGTGCACCTGCCTCGCGCGCCGCCGCAATCTGGTCACCTTCTGGATCGATGAAAAGGCTGACCTGAATGCCAGCATCTTTCAGGCGGTCAACAGCGGTTTTCACGGTGTTGAAATAGCGGATGACATCCAGCCCGCCTTCGGTGGTCAGTTCTTCGCGGCGTTCTGGCACCAGACAGACATCCTGAGGCTTGATTTCGCAGGCAAAGTCAACCATTTCGGAGGTGACTGCAGATTCGAGGTTCATGCGGGTCATCAGCAGTGGACGGATAGCACGGACATCATCGTCTTTCATGTGGCGGCGGTCTTCCCGCAGGTGAAGGGTGATGGCATCCGCACCGGCTTCTTCTGCCATGAGGGCTGCCTTGATCGGGTCTGGGTAGGTTGTGCCACGGGCATTGCGCAGGGTGGCGATGTGGTCGATGTTCACACCCAGTTCAATGACTTGTCCTGCAGGTTCCAGAAAACTCATTGTTCTTCCTTTTTTGAATACGTTGATTTGTTCGATTGTATGCTGAAGTCCATGCTTTTGACAGCATTACAGCGCCCGCAGATCCATCAGGATCTTCCGTGTCAGCAGGGGCACGCCATTGAGGTGGTGCGCCAGCAGGTAGCGCATGAGCAGCTTGCTCTGCTGCTGGGTCACGGCATCGGTGTAGTCTCCCTGCATCATGTCGAGCAGTGTCCTGCCCAGCACATGAGGTGCCTCATCGGTTGATTCAGCAGGTCTGGGGCCGTTTTCAGGGTCGACGACATAGAGCCTGTCGGGCAGGACAGGGGTCTGGCTGCGGACATCCATCGAGAGGTCTGATGCGACCCCGGTTTCTTCCAGCAGTGCCAGTTCAAACATACGCAGTGCAGACTGGGCGGCATCCATGGCAGACAGGCGGCCGAGTGCGGTCTCATAGGCCTGATACAGTCCTGTATGCGGGTCTTCTTTCGCCAGCATTTTCAGCAGGAGCTCGTTCAGGTAGTAGCCATACAGGAGTGAGGCGTTTTCCAGTGGCAGCATACCGCCAACCCATTCTGCGGCGATGAGGGTTTTGACTTCTGATCTGCCTGTCCAGCTGATTTCGAGTGGCTGGAATGTCTGGAGCACACTCCTGAGCTGGGACCCCGGGCGCCGGGCGCCTTTTGCCAACAATGCCACCCGCCCATGGTCACGGGTGAAGACCTCAATGACAAGACTGCTTTCGCTGTAAGGGTGGGTGTGCAGGACAAAACAGGGCTGATGGTCAATGCGGGAGCCAGAGGCACGCCGACGGACAGGCGCAGGCTTCTTTTCAGCTGCCTGCTCTGGTTCGGTTGCCACGGGTGTCTGTTGGCTGACAGGATCCATGATGGTCGGTCAGTCGTAACCGTAGGCACGGAGCCCTGCTTCGTTGTCTGCCCAGCCTGATTTGACCTTGACCCAGATTTCAAGATAGACAGGCACACCAAAGAGTTTTTCCATGTCCCTGCGGGCTTCGGTCGAGATTTCGCGGAGTCTTTCGCCCTTGTGACCGATCATCATGGCTTTCTGGGCATCACGCTCGACCAGTACGGCGGCAAAGACGCGGGCAATCTTTTCCTTGCGCTCGAACTGTTCGATGACCACCGTACTGGTGTATGGCAGTTCGTCGCCTGTGAAACGGAAAATCTTTTCGCGGACGATTTCAGATGCCATGAAGCGCTCGCTCCGGTCGGTGACATCGTCTGGTGAGAAGAATGGCGGGTTTTCCGGCAGGAGCCGACGGATTTCTTTTTCAAGGCGTTCGAGCTGGTAACGCTGACGGGCAGATACCGGCACAATCGCGGCAAAGTCGTATTCACCTGCCATGCGCTGGGCGAATGGCATCAGGTCGGTTTTCTGCTTGACCTTGTCAGATTTGTTGATGACGAGAATGGTCGGCACCTTGGACGGGATAAGGTCGAGCACCTGTTTGTCTGCCGGACCGAAGATATCCTGATCAACAACGAAGAGGATGACATCGGCTGCGGTGAGGGTGTCTTTGACTGTCCTGTTCAGGTTGCGGTTCAGCGGGTTGCTGTAGCGTGTCTGGAAACCCGGGGTATCAATGTAGATGAACTGGGTTTCATCATCGGTCTGGATGCCCAGGATACGATGGCGTGTTGTCTGCGCTTTCCGGGATGTGATGCTGATTTTCGCCCCGATCAGCTCATTCATGATTGTGGATTTTCCGACATTAGGACGCCCGACAATGGCGACATAACCACAGCGGAAAGGAACGTTTTCTGCTTCTTCCATCATTTCCCTCCTGTTGAACCATCAATCATCTGTTGTCTTTTTCTTTTTGACATGCGGTGTGCCAGTATGCCCTTTGCGGTTCTGCGGGGCTTTTTCAGCACCGAGCATTTCCACCAGCTGTGTCAGTGCCTTGCCTGCCGCCTCCTGTTCTGCGGCACGGCGGCTGTTGGCGGTGCCGGATGTGTGCAGGTCATATTTACGCACATAGCAATCCACATCGAATTCCTGCTGGTGTGCCGCACCACGGGTTGCCATCACGGTGTATTGTGGCAGTGGGATATGGCGTCCCTGCAGGTATTCCTGAAGCTGGGTCTTGGCATCTTTGCCGGCGGTATCTGGATTGACATGTGCCAGTGCATTGGTGAACAGCATGCCGACGACTTTCTGGATGACCGTGAAGTCATTGGAATCCAGGAAGATTGCCCCCAGAATGGATTCGACTGCGTCTGCCAGTATCGATGGACGGGTCTTGCCACCACTCTTGATTTCACCATCCCCCATACGCAGGCAGTTTGAGAGCCCAAGTTTGAGGGCGACTTCGTGCAGGGCATCCTGACAGACCAGGCTTGCACGGACACGGGACATCACGCCTTCGTTGATGTCTGGAAAACGGCGGTAGAGTTCCAATGCCATGGTGCAGTTGAGCAGGGAATCCCCGATGAACTCCAGCCGTTCATTATGCTGTGTACTGAAACTGCGGTGCGTGAGCGCCATCTGCAGCAGACGGACATCCTTGAAGATGTAGTCGAGCTGCTTTTCCAGTTTCTTCAGATTGGTATTCATCTGCTAGCCTTATTCGATTCTGCCGAAATGGGTGATGTGACTTGGGTTCAGCCAGATGAAGAATGCCTTGCCGACAACGTAGTCGTCTTTGACAAAGCCCCAGAAACGGCTGTCCAGACTGTTGTCCCGGTTGTCACCCATCATGAAATACTGTCCCTGTGGGACTTTGCAGGTGAAGCCTTCTGCTGTGTAGGTGCAGTTCTGACGGTCAGGGAAGTTGTCTGGATGAGGAACCCAAGGTGGTGCCTTTTCATGGACCCAGATCTTGTGTTCGCGGTCGGTTGCACCCTGTTTCTCGGTGTACTGGTGGAAGTAGCCCATGGTGTCTTCATCGAGTACTCTGCCGTCTGCGACATACTGGGATTCCACACCGTTGACGATCAGGCGTTTGCCACGGTATTCAACAGTATCGCCACCGACACCGATGACACGCTTGATGTAGTCGATGGATGGATCCTTTGGATATTTGAAGACGACGACATCGCCACGCTCCGGCGCACCGAAGCTGACAAACTTGCCATTGCCGACAGGGTAACGCAGGCCATAGCTGTATTTGCTGACGAGGATGAAGTCACCGACCTTGAGGGTTGGCACCATGGAACTGGATGGGATGCGGAATGGCTCCCACAGGAATGCACGGACAAAGAAGACGGCTGCGACAACAGGGAAGTAAGACCCTGTGTATTCCACCCATTTTGGCCGCTGCAGGATTTTCTTCTCAATCTCGTCACGCTCGGAGACATCCAGCTCGACACCTTCTGCCCTGACTTTTGCGACACGCAGGTCAAAGGCTTTCAGGGTTGCATCCGCCTCTGCCCGACGGCGTTTCGCCAGGACAAAACGGTCATAGCACCAGATACCACCGGTGATAATCAAAAGGACTAAAAGTATCAGTGAGAAATTCGCAAAAATAAGCTGCATGGTTATTTATCATCCACCTGTAAAATCGCCAGGAAAGCCTCCTGTGGCACTTCGACAGAACCCACCTGTTTCATACGTTTCTTGCCTGCCTTCTGTTTTTCCAGCAGTTTACGCTTACGGGTAATGTCGCCGCCGTAACACTTCGCAAGCACATTCTTGCGGAGTGCCTTCACATTCTCTCTTGAGATAATTGTGGCGCCGATCGCCGCCTGGATCGCTACATCGAACATCTGCCGTGGAATCAGCTGCCGCATCTTGGCTGCCAACGCCCTGCCACGGAACTGGGCATTGGCACGGTGCACGATGATTGCCAGTGCATCGACCCTGTCGCCGTTGATCAGCATATCGACTTTGACCACATCGGATGCACGGTATTCCTTGAATTCATACTCCATGGAGGCATAGCCACGGGAGAGTGATTTCATGCGGTCGAAGAAGTCAAGCACGATTTCTGCCATTGGCAGTTCGTAGGTCAACCGGACCTGTCTGCCATGGTAATGCATATCCATCTGGATGCCGCGCTTCTGGTTGCAGAGCGTCATGACAGGACCGACATAGTCCTGCGGCAGATAGATGTTCACGGTGACAATCGGCTCACGGATTTCCGCAATCTTGGATGGGTCTGGCATCTTCGATGGGTTATCCACTTTCAGGACTTCACCGTTGCGCATCTCGACCTCATACACGACAGTCGGTGCTGTGGTGATGAGGTCCATGTCAAATTCTCGTTCGAGCCGTTCCTGCACGATTTCCATGTGCAGCAGGCCGAGGAAGCCGCAACGGAAGCCGAAGCCCAGTGCCTGAGAGACTTCAGGCTCATACTGCAGGGCTGCATCGTTGAGCTTGAGCTTTTCGAGCGAATCACGCAGGGCATCGTATTGGTTCGCCTCAACCGGGAAGAGACCGGCAAAGACCTGGGACTGGACTTCACGGAAGCCTGGCAGTGGTTCTGCGGCTGGCTTGGATGCCAGTGTGATGGTGTCACCGACGCGCGCGGATTTCAGCTCCTTGATGCCTGCAATGACAAAGCCGACCTGACCGGCTGACAACTGGGGCAGGGATTTGGAGCGTGGGGAGAATACACCGCAGTCTTCGACCAGATATTCCGCACCAGTTGCCATCAGGCGGATCTTGTCTTTCTGGCGCAGGACACCGTTCTTGATGCGGACGAGCATGACGACACCGACATAGTTGTCGAACCAAGAGTCGATGATCAGCCCCTGCAGGGGTGCATCTGGATTACCTTCTGGTGCCGGCACACGTTCAACAACCATCTCGAGGATGTCTTCCACACCTTCGCCTGTCTTCGCAGAACACAGCACCGCATCGGATGCCTCGATGCCGATGACATCTTCAATCTCGGTTTTTGCGTTGTCTGGGTTTGCTGATGGCAGGTCAATCTTGTTCAGGACCGGCAGAACCTCGACATCTAGATCGAGTGCTGTGTAGCAGTTCGCAACGGTCTGTGCTTCAACACCCTGAGAGGCATCAACGACCAGCAGT
This sequence comes from uncultured Oxalobacter sp., assembly GCA_964534155.1. Taxonomy (GTDB): domain Bacteria; phylum Pseudomonadota; class Gammaproteobacteria; order Burkholderiales; family Burkholderiaceae_D; genus Oxalobacter. The sequence goes on along the minus strand of CAZHQM010000039.1, from coordinate 818 downwards.
GCCCCTTCACAAGCAGAGAGGGAGCGGCTGACTTCGTAGCTGAAGTCAACGTGTCCTGGGGTATCGATCAGGTTGAGCAGATAGGTCTCACCGTTCCGCGCCTTGTAGTTGAGGGTTGCGGTCTGTGCCTTGATGGTGATGCCACGTTCTTTTTCCAGATCCATGGAGTCGAGCACCTGTGCTTCCATTTCACGTTCCGACAGACCGCCACACATCTGGATGATGCGGTCGGCCAGTGTGGATTTGCCATGGTCGATATGGGCGATGATGGAAAAATTACGGATATTCTTCATGCGGTCTGAACTTCAAAACTTAAAATAAACACATCAAGGCGGTTGTTACACAGACAATCTGCCATAGGACGCTATTTTATCGGATTTGTGAACAAAAATATCCTGACAACCGCGGAATAATCGATGATTTTCCGGAGAATAACAGGATATTGGAGCGATATTGCGGTAGAAAGGCGTGAACAGGGTGTTCAACGGCCTGAACGGCCTTTTCCACCCGAAGCATTCTGCCCCTTGCGGATGCCACGTGGATCACGCTGGGTGACGGCATTCTCACCTCTTCGAGCCTGGGCATTCCGATTGTTGCCAGATGACCTGTTCTGGGAAGCATTACCCTTTGATTGGCTGCCCGCCTTGAAACCACCGTTGCCACCGCCTGGCTTTCCTGACCGGTTGCCGTGAGCCGGACTGCTATTGGATTTCTGGGCATTGCCTTTGCTGCCTGCGGGTTTCGGCGCGCCAAACCGTGGTCCTTTGACCGGTGCGGATTTCCATGGCGGGATCAGCGCATTCGGACCACTGCCAATG
>CAZHQM010000038.1:692-12994 GCA_964534155.1 uncultured Oxalobacter sp. | reverse complement strand
CCCTGTCGGTTGGCAGGCTACTGTCACCCGTTTTGCTGTTGAGATGAACGGCAAAACGCTGGTTGCACAGGCGATGGCGAAAAAAGAAGCAGAAGAAAAATACGAAGATGCCATCGAATCCGGTGACACCCCTGTGATGCTGGAATATTCCCGAGATGGTCTCTGCACTGCCAATCTGGGCAACATCAAACCTGGTGAAACTGTTGTTGTTGAGATTGAGACTGTCAGCACACTGACATGGAACAATGGCAATGTGCGCATTGTCGTTCCAACCGTTATCGCTGACCGATACAGTGCTGATGGCTCCCAGGGACGATTGAGACGTCACCAGCAGGTTTCCACAAATTTCATGGCGGAATATCCTGTTGACTTTCATCTGGAACTGAAAGGTCTGCTGGCTTATGGTGAAGTGGATGTCCCACAGCATACCGCACGCATTGAAAAGACTCCTGCAGGCATCACAGTCGATCTGAAACGCGCTTTTGCCAACAAGGACATTATTGTCACGGTTGAAAAGCTGCAAGCGGTGAACGGCAGCGTTTTTGCCGAGGATCCGATTTCTGAAGGTCAGTGGGCAGGCTTTCTCACTTTCACACCAATTCACAAGGCGCTGTCTGTGAATCCTGCCCGCATGAAGGTTCTGGTGGACTGTTCTGGATCCATGTCCGGTTCTTCTATCCAGTTGGCAAAGCATGCGCTGAAATCCCTGGCAGACAATCTGAACGAGGATGATGTCATCACCCTGTCGCGCTTCGGATCTGGAACGGCTCACTCCATCAAGGAACCAAGCTACTGTACCCGCAAGTTCATCCGCCAGAATTACCAGCCATTGGTTGATGAGATTGAAGCGGACATGGGTGGCACGGATATGGACGATGCGCTCAATGATGTCATCAAACTGGGTGACGGAGTATTCAAGAAATATACTGCGGATATCCTGATGATTACGGATGGGGAAGTCTGGGACAGCGACACCCTGATTGAAATCGTCCGCAAAGGACAGCACCGTCTGTTTGTCATCGGTGTTGGTGTTGCCCCAGGTGAAAACCTGTTGAGACGGTTGGCAGAGGAAACCGGCGGTGTCTGTGAGATGGTTTCTCCTACTGAGGATATGGATGAGGTTGTGAGCCGTATGCTGAGCCGTATGCGTCTGGCACAGCTCTCTGATATTTCTGTTGAATGGGAAACGATGCCAGTCTGGCACTCCCCAATTCCAAAGAATGCGTATCTTGGTGAAAGCATCACCATCAGCGCTATCTTTGACAAAGCACCGATGACACCAAGCTCCCTGCAGTGTAAATTGGAAGATGATGTCATTGATGTCGCAGCAGACAGCCGTTTTGTAAAAGACGAAGGTCAGATTGCCAAGGCGGTTGTGAACAGCCAGTGCAAACTGCTGAATGATGACGAGGAACGCACTGATCTGGCAGTGAAATACAGTCTGATCAGCGAAAACACAAACCTGATTCTGGTACACGAACGTGCTGAAGGTGAAAAGGCTGAAGGCATGCCTGTGCTGAAACAGATACCACAGATGGTGGTTGAGGAAAGTGTATGCATGAGCATGGCGATGCCATCTGGGTCAGGCATCAGCTACAAAATGGCATCACCTTGTGCAGATGTGGCTCCTCCACCAAGCGGGATACTTATGCGACGCGGAAGCCATGCAAGAAGAATGGCTGATGTTGATGTATGCATGAGCATTGAACCACCAGAAATGCTGGCCAATGAATGTGCAGCTCCGTCTCCTTGGTCTCCATTGGATGATATCCTTGAAACAATCAATCAGATTGATTTCAACGACCCAGACAGTTTGATTGATTTCATCGACAACCTGCCTGAAGAAATTTCAGATGCTCTCCGACAGGCTGGATTTGACTTGCAGACTGATCGAGAAGCGGTTATCGCAGTTCTTGCAAACTGGCTCATCAATGAGAAGATTGGTCGAATCAGTCGAGCTGTCAGAACTTTTGTCCGTCAGACTTTGGTTAATGTTGAGGCAGAAAAGATTGATGAGGCAAAAGCTGCTTTGACGCTAGTCCGCATCTTAAACGATTGGTAATCAACCAACATAATTAACCCGCAGGCCAACCTGTTTGAACAGAACAGGTTGGTCTTTTTATTGGCTGAGTTCAGGAAATACCCGGACCTTTCAATCGACTGATACCGCCCTTGCCCATGATGACCTCAATCTGGGTTGTGATGCGCTCTTTGACAAGCGGAATATGGGAAATAACACCGATGAGCTTGCCCTCTTCATGAAGCCCTGAGAGCGTTTCAATAGCGGTATTCAGGGTTTCCTCATCAAGAGTACCGAAACCTTCGTCCAAGAAGAGCGAATCGATGCGGGCATTCTTGCTTGCCATTTTGGACAGCCCCAGTGCCAGTGCCAGACTGATGATGAAGCTCTCGCCACCAGAGAGATTGACGACAGACCGGACTTCACCGCCCTGCCAGTTATCAATAACGCAGAGACTGAGTGGATTTTCCCTATCACGCTGCAACAGGTAACGGCCATTCATATCAATAAGCTGCTGGTTGGCATGGTTGACCATAATCTCAAAGGTAAGTCCCTGTGCGAAGTTACGGAATTTCTTGCCGTCAGCGGATCCAATCAGCATCCGTAGTTTGTCCCAACTGGTGACGACTGCCTGCTGTGCATCAACAGCTTTCTGCTGTTCAGCAACACTCTGGCGGTTTTCATCATCTGACCTCAGCCTTGCCTTAATTTCTGCCAATTTTTCTGTCAGTCGCTGATCTTCGCTTTCTGCATCTTCTTTTTTCTGGCGCAGGGTTTCCAGTGGCTCTGTGGCAGTATTGGCCTCCTGTGCTGCTGTCAGCTCTTTCTGCTTGCTTTCCTGGTGGGTATTCAGTTCAATCTGGCGTTTGGACAATGCGTCTGCTTGTGCCTGAAGTTCCTGACGCTTTTCTTCTGGGAGTCTGAGCTCATGCCAGGATTGCTCATCAGCGAAACCTTTGTCAGTCAATGCCTGATTGAACTTCTGCTGTTTATCTTCACAATCTGACTCAGCCTGATTTCTTTGCTGCGTCAACGATGTCTGTTGGATTCTGTTGGCATTGAGAGCTGACAATGCCTCAGAATGCCCCTCGACCGCAATCTTTTCTTTTGCCATTGCATCGGAAACCGCTTTTGCCAGACGCTGTTCTTCGGCATCTGGATTCTTATCACCGTATTGCGCCTTGCGGTTTGTCTGCTCAGTCTGCAACAGGGTCTGGGCATCAGTCAGCTTACTGCTTGCCGCCTGAACAGATTCATCGGCGGCAGATACAGTTGCATCGAATCCGCTGAGAGATGCCACAATCTGGCTGAGCTGTTGATTGAGGGTGTTTTTCTGGCTTTGATGGCTATTCCAGTCACTAAGGCGCTTATCAAGCTGACGGATAAGTGTCTGTGGATTTTCAGGGATTTCTGAAACACCCAATGGAGCAAGAGACTGGATGATATCGGCTCTCTGTCCATCATATGCCAGTGCCTGATCTTTAGCAGTCTGGATAACTGTTGCCTGATTTGCCACTGCCTGATCATAAGCAGATTTTGCTTGTGATTCTGCCAGTTTTGCCTCTGTCAGTGCATTCTGTGCTGGTGTTGACTGCTCGCGAAGGGTAGCAATTTCCCCTTGAATGCGGTCATGTACCCCCAACAGTTCTGTTAACTCTGCAATTCTGGCATCGTATTGAGTTGGTTCAGGAATATTGCCATGAGCATACGGATGTTCCAATGCTCCACAGCAAGGGCATGGTTCACCATCTTTCAACTGTGCACGATGTTCTTCCATACTTGCTGCCCATGTTGCCAGAAATTTATTATCCTGAAGAATTTTGAGTTCATCAGAATAATCTATTTTTTCTTTTCCATTCAACAGGTTAGAAAGACTTTTCTGTTTTTCGGCAATCTGCTCAAGAATAGCTTCAGCCTCGGCCTGTTTTGATACGGTTACGCCCTGAGCATTTTTCCATGCTGCATCGGTTGACTGGACCTTTTTGCCAGCCTGATCTGCCTCAGACTGCTGCTTTTTAATGGTCTTTGCCTGTTCTACCAGATCTGACAACTGCTGTCTGATAGCTTCAAGATGACCGACAAGCCATTCATCTGCCAGATGGTCTGCAATCCACTGGTCATTGGCGGCAATAGCGGTTTCTTTCTGTCTTTTTTGAGCCTGTGCCTCTGCCTGTTTTTTCTGCTCGTCAGCCTGTTTCTGCAACTCGGCTCTCAACGCCTTGTCACATTCATTGGCTGCTCCAGCCAAGTCTTTGATTTTCTGATCAAGCAAGCGCATTGCGGTTATCTGAGGGGCAGCTTTATCACGCTCTGCTATCGCCTTATCTTTTGCCTGTTTAGCATCAGCTTCTTCCTGACCTGTTGCTTCTTCCTTTTCCTGAAGGGCTGGCTGACCTTCTGCCAGATTTTTCAGCTGGTCCACGAACCCCTGGTACTGCTTACGAACTTCATCCAAAGCAGCAAAATCTGATGCCAGTGTTTCTGCTTTGATAGCTTGATTGAGCCTGTTCTGCTGAGAGGCAAAGTCTTCAATCTGCTCTACGAGAGTCTGCTTTTCATGAGCAATACCGCCTAACTCTTCAGTCAGGCGGCTGATAGTCTCAAGTCCTGAAATCGCTGTCTGTATTTCGGTTATCTGGGCTTTCAATGCCTCCTGTTTGGTATTGCCTTCTGCCTGATCCTGAAGCAGTGCCTGCATTACTTCATCTGACAGGAGCTCGATACCATCCATTTTTTCCTTGAGTGCATTCAGGGTGTCATTTTCCGCTTTATGGCGATTATGGACCTCAATGGAAATATCACTGTAGATGGCTGTACCAGTGATTTTCTCAAGGATTGGGGAACGGTCATCAGGCTTTGCTTTCAGGAACTTGGAAAACTCTCCCTGAGCGAGCAGGACAGAACGGGTGAACTGGTTGAAATCCATGCCTGTGATTTCAATGATTTTCTGTCTTGTTTTTGTCAGGGTGCTTTCAAGGGGCTTGCCATCAGCCATGTTTGATATTTCATGGCGGGGTTGCTGCAGGTTACCAGTTGCCTTCCCTCGGGCACGATTCTGATGCCAATGGCAAAGGAAACGCCCTTTGTGGTTCTCAAAAATCACTTCTGCGGAGCATTCGCCTGTATGGCGTGACATCAGCTCGTTTTCGCTTGCAGTCACATTTTCAACGCGTGGTGTCCTGCCATACAGCGCCAGACTGATGGCATCGAGGATGGTACTTTTACCAGCTCCTGTGGGGCCTGTAATGGCAAACAGTCCACTGGTGGTATAGGCATTGTCAGTAAAGTCGATTTCCCAATCACCAGTGAGGGAGTTGATGTTCTTGAATTTGAGGTTAAGGATTCTCATAGATTATCTTTTCTCCGATTAACGGCAATCAGGCTTTTTCAGCTTTGGTATCTTCTGGATTCTGGCGGACTGTCTGCAGGATTTCCTGATAAAGCACGCGCAGTTCTTTACGCTCGGTTTCAGGTTTGTTTTCCTGTTCGAGCAGTCGCTCAAATACATCTTCTTCTGTCAGGTCTTCGAGAGTTTCTCCCAGATAGATGCTCCCCAACGTACTGATGGTGATATGTGTATTTCGGACCCGCAGGATCTCAATGGATGTGTCTTTGACGAGCTGTTCCAACTGCATAGAGAGGTCTGGCATGGTTTCATTGCCATCGTAGATGACTTCTATCCAGATGGATTCCTGCTGTGCTTTCAGGGTGTTGATGCGGTCAACGATTGTCTGCCAATCGCCTTGAATGGACTCAAGCTGTCTGAAACGGGGTACAGCGATTGTCTCTACAGAAGAAATCTCTCTACCAGCACCTGTCACCAGACAGACCTGCTTTGTCTGCTTGGCTTCATTGAAGCCCATTGGAATCGGAGATCCGCTGTATCGGATTTTTTCCTGACCATTAACGACCTGAGGCACATGGAGATGCCCCAAGGCGACATAGCCTAAAGATTCAGGAAAGACATCTGTTCCGACCTTGCCAAGACCACCCACATAGAGCTCCCTGACACCATCTTCTTTCTCGACCTTTCCGCCTGCTGTGAACAGGTGCCCCATTGCAACTATCGGGATGTCGGCATTGGATTCCGCCCTGATTTTCTCGGCAATTGCCGTCACATCCGCATAATGCGATCTGATACCTGACAGGGCTTTCTGGTCTTTGTCTGCCTGACTTTCACCAGCCTCAGTCCTGCGGATATCCCTGTCATGCAGATATGGGACAGCACAGACAATCAGTTCTTCCTTACCCGATTTATCCTTGAGTGTGATGACTTCATTTTCCAGATTGTCTGCATAGGAAACGACATGGATATCCAAGGCATCCAGCAGTTCGGATGGCGCATTCAGGAAAGATGGGGAATCGTGGTTTCCTGCCGTGATGACAACATGACGGCAGGTTGTTGAACGGATGTCTGCCAGAAAACGGTAATACTGGGAAACTGCCCAGTTCGCAGGCGCCCCATTGTCAAAAATGTCGCCTGACACCAGCAGCACATCGACCTGTTGCTGCTGGATTGTCTGTATCAGCCAGTCCAGAAATTGCTGGGATTCGTCTTCGCGTCTGCGTCCATAGAGCATACGGCCAAGATGCCAGTCGGACGTATGGAGGATTCTGATTGTGTTTTCTATCATGTTTTATCAAGTCAATAACGAAATCGGTTAAACGCTATTATGCGCGAAATGTATGATGCAATGCCTAACCCCAAATTTGAGGTCAGCAGTGAATAGATAGCAAAATGCCCTATCTTTTGGATAGGGCATCTGCAGTTTCATTTCATAGCGGGTAAGCCGTTTAATTCTTTGGCTTATCGCGGTTGGAAGCACCTTCTTTCTGCTTGATCAGTTCCTCAATCTTATCTGGTGCTTTCTTGGTATCATCAGTGCCTTTGACTTCTGCGTCACCTGCTGGATTCTGGTTTTCACCGGTATTCTCAACAACAATCGGTTCAGATTTCAGCAGTTCACGATTGAAGCGGACTTCCTGACCAGAGAGTGTGTAGGTGGTGCGGAGGAAGTCACGGACACCATCATGTTCTTTTCTGGAATCAATGGACCAGCTCTTACCGTCTCGGGCAAATTTCCAGGTCTTCTTGCCATCACCCGGATCAGCCATCAGGCCGCTTCGGCTTGCAACCACACGGAAGTCGTTTGGTGTCTTCGCATCAACTTCAACAGTGTAAGCGTCGATTCGGCCAGCACCATTGACAGAATCATATGCATAGACATTGAGTGTATACATATCATTTTCCTTGGCTGGAATTGCATAGACCTGTTTGAATCTCATGCAGTAGCCATTGGATGCCCAGCAGCCATTCTTATAAGTACCGTCACCATAGTATTTGTCAAAGACCTTCTGTGCGATGACTTTCTGATCCTTGTCGGTGAGAATGACTGCCTTGTTTGCGCCTTCCTTACCATCTTCCGGCTTATTCTTATCACCAGAGGAACAGCCTTTGAAGAACCAGCCAACAGCCAGAATCAGCAGGATGACAATAAGCCCCCAGATGACTTTCTTCATTGGGCTTGAACCGGATTCTTCTGCGTCCGCCGTTTTTGGTGGCTGTCTGAAGATGCCTTTCACCTTGTTGACAGGTTTCGCAGGAGCTGGCTGCTGTGTTGTCTGTGGTACAGACACAGACGCTGGGGTGAATACGAGAGACTGCTGGACAGGTTCAGTCTGCACAGGCTTGACCGATTCTGGAGTAATCGGCTGGACAGGTTCGACCTCTTTCTTAATCGGTGTAACCGCTGCGGGTGCAGTCTGGGCGCCCTGTTCAGGCTGATAGCCTTCTGGGGCAGGAACAAGCGAATCAGGAATGGATGTTGTTCCTGTAGGAATGCCTGCTGCGATTGCAGCTGCCTCGATGCCTGCAGTCCGCAGATGGGCAATGTCCTGCTTTGCCTGTTCGTGACCTTTATCGGCAGCCTTGCCAATCCAGATATAGGCAAGCCGTATATTCTGGGATGTGCCAATGCCGTTGAGATAACGCATACCAAGACGATATTGGGCGTCAGCATCACCTTGTGCTGCCAATCTGTAAAGACGATACAGTTCTGATGTCTGTTTTTCCATGTTTCTGTCCGGTCTTTCGTGTGTGCTTTTCTGCCTTCTTTGTGCCTTTGCGTTCCCTATCAATGGGTGAATGGGTTACGCGTTGGTATGACGTATTCGCCTAAATCTTCTTTGAAAGTAATTATGATACTTTCATCTTTGATATTTGAGCCGTAGCGGATGCCACTGACTGTCAGGCGGATTGGATAGAGGGCATACTGTCCTCCTGCCCTGTCTTCAATAGTAATGTCGCCCTTGAGATCGATTGCATGATGTGCATCAGCCAGATGTCCATTGAAACGGGTGAGGTTCAGCATTTCGAGCGCGGTCGGAATATAACCGACATTCTTGATATTGCCATCAATCTGAGTGAAGAAGACGACACCAGAGTCTGTCTCGCCGAGGTTGTTGTTTTCGATTTCGCCCTGCCAGCCCCAGACATCATTTTTGCCCAGTTTCACGAAGCGCCAGTTTTCTGGTGGTTCATCACCAGTCCCTGCTGTGACGAAAGGATTTTTGGCGACAATGGTATAATTGAAACTGCTCTGAGGTTCAAGAACGAACATACCGATGACTCCATCAGCCAGTGTGTTTTCGTTTGCCATGCGACCTGTTGCCAGCACATAAACACGGGAACCTTCGGCGGTCTTGACTGCATCAACACGGTTGACCTTGATGCAGTATTCGGTGCCACCGCTTCGGGATGCCCAGCAGCCCAGCTTGGCGTCAAAACGACCATAACTGCTGTCCATGATGTCTGTGACCATATCGTTGACATCATTTTTGTTGATACCGACAGGAGCACGTTTGCCATCATGGATATGGATGACATTCGTTGCGTCTTTCAATTCACTGTGAGAGCCCAGCAGTTTGTCGAATTTGCCGATAGCATGTGCAACGCCGATGACGATGATGAACGCAAAGATGCATCCCAGGATGGTGCCGTATCGGTGGTATCTGTGATTCTTGAAGCCAAGGATCAGGCGGTCAATGAAGCCAGGGTTTTCACGGTCAATAACGGTGTCTTCAACCGGTTCGAAACCGTAAGGCAGGGTCAGCATGTATTCGGTGCCTGATGGAACACCACCACCGGCAACCTCTTCTAGCTGAGGAACATATGGTGGCTCTGGCTCCACATAGGCAGCCGATGCGATATAGCTTGTGGACTGATTTTCTGCAGGAGCAGGATGCCCCTCAATGAGATATTGGGTGCCACTGATAACACCACCAGGCTGTACTGCACGGGTTTCAAATGCCTTGCGGGGCAGGGTTGGAACATATTCCGGCACCAGCAGGTAATCCGGTAGAGGTGGCAGTGGTTCAGGTTCTGGCTCTGGTTCAGGTTCTGGAATCGGCACTGGAACAGGGATAACCGGCTGAGGATCTGGCTGTGGAACCGGTACTTCCACCGATTTCTGCTGCGCCTGCTCTGCCAGACGCTGTTTCAGGCGGTCAATATCCAACAGGGATGCTTCATGTATCCACTGCAGGTCCCTGATTGCCTCAGGATGGTTGGCTGATGCCGCCTTGAGCAGCCAGACCTCAGCAAGCTGGGTATCCTGCCGGATCCCCATGCCATTCAGGAAACAGAGCCCCAACTGGTACTGGGCATCGGGATTTCCGTTTTCCGCCTGCTCATAGAGGCTCAGGAAATCTGCTTCCGCATTGTTAATCTGACCGCTTTCCATTTGTATCCTATTTATCAGCCCTGATTCCGCCGAAACGGATTCGCGCCAGCAGCTCCGTCAGAAACTTTTGATGATGCTGACTGCTTTTCCACAGCTGATTTTCTCTTCTTCCAGCCAGACCATGCAATCCATGCCCCGATGATAAAGACTATCGGGGTAACCACATAATCGATACGGTGGAATTTCATGCCTGATACCGCACCAACGAGCCCAGCTATCGCCGCCGCAATGACAATATCCAACCAGAGTGGACGAATCACGCCCGCTTTTTTGCTGTTCATCAGTTTCCAGAGCAGATAGCCCAGAAACCAGATGCATAAACAGATGAATGCCCGGAAAAAACCTTTCGCCAGAGCATTCATGATGACATTGAACATTCGGAAACCTCCAGGCTGAAGTATATCACCAGCCAATAAACAGGCTGTCAATTGGCTGGGGCTGCGACAGAAACTCTCCGGATAAATGTTGTTAAAACAGCAGTGTCCTGCTGTTCTTGGGCAGGAATCATTCAGCAGGAATCACATCCTGCACTTCGGGTGCTTTCTCCTGTTTTGGCGCCTTCCCTGCTTCGATGGAGACAATGCATTCCTTGAGCCAGGTCTGGGTGACCTTATCAGAGTCTGTCGTGGACAGTGATTTTTCCAGCAGTTTGACCAACTGCCTCAGGACCGGGTTCCAGTATGGTGGCCATTGGTTCGCACCAGACCAGTTGATCCGCCTGGATAAGCTGAAGTCAATCTCAAGCGACCATTGGATACCGTCCACAACAGAGGGATTATCGTAAGTCCGCGTCCATTCAAGCAGCAGATTGTCCTTGATCAGTTTCTTGGTGAAAGCATTCCAGGATTTTCCGCTGATCCACAGGGCTGGGCGGTTGGGAATGATGACATCTTTCCTGTCATGATCGATCACAGCCATGATGACCTTATCGACCGGATAGATCTCAACGCTGGTCTCACCACGGGAGAAACTGCTGATGGACAGCTTGAAGCGGGAAATCGTGTCTGGGGCATAGCGGGGTTTGGCACGACAGAAATTCTTTGCGCATCTGTGGCACCAGTATTCACCAGAGCTGTCTTTCTTTTTGCCCTTCTTGATGCGGACACGACCCTTCTCGACATCTTCAAAAAGTTTCTCTGTGAAGATGTGCTTCCCCCAACGGTTCTCTGCAATCCGTTTGCTTCCACATTTTGGACAGACGATCTTGGTCATTACGGCTCCAGTCAATGTTTACGTCAACAATAGCCAAGGATATGTTTTTTTTCAAGTATGCCGTACACCATGCAGGGAAAATAATCGACTTTCTTGCTGTCAGGTCTTGTCTGGAAGTTTTTTTCGGGTATAACTGTGCTTTCTGTCTTTTGTTATTTTCGGTAGGAGTGGATATGTTGCCTCAGGTTCCTGAAAAACTGGTGTACGGAGAACGCCGTTGCGATCTGCCATTTGAACAGCCATTGGAATCCTGGTTCGAGCAGCAGGATAACCGCCCTGCTTTCTATGTCCCCCATACCGCCCTGTGGCGGGGCTATGTTGGCACCTGGGAACTCGATGGCAACAGACTTTACCTGACAGAACTCGAGGGAATGCTGGAAAACGGACAAGTCATCAATCTGCAGACGGTTTTCCCGAATGCCAAGGACCGTGTCTTTGCTGACTGGTACTCCGGCACTTTCAGACTGCCTCAAGGCGACCTGCAGAACGCCATCTGCATTGGCTATTCTTCGGTTTACGAGGGATTCCTTGTCCTGGACATCGAGGCAGGCAACATTGTGAGATCACACTTCGAAGTGAATGATGATGCCACCAGTTATGGACTTGGCGTTTGACTCCGACAGACAGGATGCCTGAAATCCTGTTCATTTCCTTATTTCAATAAATACCTGTTTTTCGGGCAGGAATTATATTGAACTTTTATTTTATTACCAAAATATATTCATTTCAATTTAAACAGGGATTTTATTATCCGCATTTTAATCAATAAAATATTTTGATTAAAAAGGTTATTATTGACCATTTATGAAAACAGATGCATAAGGATGCCATTTCCTGCCAAAAACATGCCACTGGACTTTATCCCACCACTCCAAGCGAATCATTTGCATACAATCAGAACAGCCCTGCCCTCCATCTAAGACATAGCAAGCCTACGCATATGCATCTGAAATTCATATGAATACAGCTCTGTATCTCATAAGGAATTGAGATAAATGTCGCAAAAAAAATTACCCACAATGAGCCGATGAGAATATGAATAATCCCTTTTTAACAAAATAATATACTGGCTTTATATTATCTGTCTTTATTCATATCAATATTCAAAAATCCGCATTTTACGCTGTCCCGAAGACAGCACTCCGACCTCACAATGCCAGCAAGGGATTTACCACATAGGCATCAATCGCTGTTGGTCAATTTCATTCTTATTTGCAACAAAATTTCAAAAAAACTGAAATAATCGTTAGATTTTCTTGATTTAAATCAACAAATCAAAAGAAATACCTATTTTTTATTGAAACTTAACTTCAGTTTTTTCATAATGA
>CAZHQM010000038.1:0-682 GCA_964534155.1 uncultured Oxalobacter sp. | reverse complement strand
GCACAGAGACAGCAGAAATTGGATGTTGGAAAAGTTTCCGATTCCTGTTCTGGAAACCAGCGATGAGACAACACAAAAGACAGAACTCCCCTGATGCCAGACATCAGAAGGCATTACGAACTGAAAAGAAGCTCCTGCTCAGCTATAAACAGCAGAAGGTTGACTGATGGGAGATACCCGCATCAATCAGGCAAAGTTGATGATTGCCAGAGCAATGACTGCGCCGATGAAAGTGGAAATGCCTGCCATCACCAGATACATCTTTCTTGCACCCGCCGGGATAGCAGCGGTACAGCCTGCAGACATGTATTCCTGGAATTCCTCGACTTTGACATAACCGGGTTCCAGAGCCTCTGCCTTGATGACAGGATGGATTGCATCGGCTGGCACAAGTTCTGGTGGCATGATGATCGGGCCACAGGCACACATTCCTGCAGGAATTTCTGTCGGTTTGAAGAATGCGGTGTCTTTCATAGCGGTCGAGAAACAGAGAAAAGTTATCGAAATCTGACTGGTATTATATCGACATCTTGATTGTATTGGCACGCCTTATCGCCTGAAGCTGTTGTTTTCCTTTGAATTTAAATGGAAATCTTGATTTCCATCATTACAGAAAGGGGTTTCTGCTGTAACCATCCCAGTTTTAGTAACAAGCAAAATTAGAGACTTTTCCCTGTTTTCT
>CAZHQM010000037.1:4355-13170 GCA_964534155.1 uncultured Oxalobacter sp. | reverse complement strand
GTTCTGCGCCCTCAGAAAATAAACATTCCTCTAAACAGCCAATAATCTTTTCTTTTTCTTGGCTACCAAACGTAGGCAATCGAAGTAGGGGAATCCCACATTTTCTGAAAATTGAATCTTTCAAGCGATCCTTGGTCAATCGTTTAGAATCATTCGCATGATAGGCAAAACCATCTACCTCAATAACGAAAAGGTATTGTTTGCTGATTTTTTCATAGATTGCAAAATCAACCCTAGCACCCCGATTGATATAGGCAATTTCATCTAAGTTCAGTACTGCTTTATCCTGCACAATCTCATCAACTGCCACCTCTCTTTGATACGCATTTTGAGAGTATCTTTCTTGAGAAAAAATGGAAGCTAACAAGCTATGCATAATATTTTCGGAAGCAAATTCAGAATCATGATACTTTCTCAGCAATTCTCTAAGTTCCTTAGCATTATCTCGATACAGAAGATCAAATGCTGATCTGATTTTGCTGTTGGTAACAATCCCATTGTTATACTCAATGTATTTAATCAGGGCTTTTATATTTCTCCCAGCTTTCTCGAACCGATTATGATGTGTAACAACGACAAATTGCTTTACTGCTCTAGAAACACTTACATTGATTAAATTGGGATCATCAACAAAACTCTGTAAAAAATGGGTTCCATTGTTATCTAGCACAGTAGAGAAAATCATGACATCTCTTTCCCGCCCTTGATACCGATGAACAGTAGCGCTCGTTACATTTCGCCCGAGACACTGTTCACCCATTCGCGCCTGTAATGCAAATGGAGTCACAAAACCTATTGTTTCTCCAAGGGGCTTGGCCTTTAACTGGGGGATAATTTCTTGAGCAACAATATCCAACTCACGCTGATTAAAGATTCCTTTCTCATTTAACTTATCTCCATCTTTTATCCGCATATGATTGCCAGGAGCAGTTCGAATAAGATTAAGCGGATTTACATTTTGATCTTCGATTTTTGAGTGCAGAATCAATTCATTGTTGTAGAACATTTGATTGCAAAAATCGATAATTTTAGGATGGCAGCGATAATGCTCTCTCAGAAGTACTGTTGGAATTTTGTTGCCATAAACTGCTTTAAGAGAAGACATCAAACTATGTTGGCAGTAGTCATATTCTTTCGCCAAAGATTTCGCTTCAAAGACCTTTTTTGCCGCCTTTTCGAGAACGGGCGGTAATTGTTTGGAATCCCCAACAACAATTACATTCTTGCAACAGGAAAATACTAAGCATGCGGTTAATAAATCAACCTGAGATGCCTCATCAATAATTGCATAATCGAGAAGATATCCATTCGGGATGCTATTTAAGATGGAATGATTGGTACTGAGAACAACTGGATAACACTTGATGAAGTTCTCAAAATTCTCTTTCCGTTTATAACTATTCTCATCGAAAGCTAACCTATTCTGACCGGACATTGCCTCATAGATTAGCTGTCTGCAAATTTTCTCCGAATCCTCCTTGTAGTTGTCTAGCAACTCACTGAATTTTTCTCTTTCTAGCTCAGCGTCACATTCTTCAAGGCGATTTTCTATTTCTTCAACTTTCAACGAATAGAATTTTCTTTTTAGACCTAAAATTATTTCCTCTTCATTATTAAGAAGGGAGCTTAAGCGGAAAATCCCATATTTAAACAGCAGTTTTAGGCGAAAGAAAAAACCTGTATGACGATCCCATCTTCGAGCAAATTGCCATTCTGATAAAAATTTCATCAAATATGATGAACTACGAGGTTTAATAGGTAACAGAACCTTAGGATTGAGCGACTTGGTTGATAGATACTGCTCGAAATATTGTTGCTCTTGCCTGTATTGGGAGAGTTTGTGTAAGAGCTGTGCACGCTCATTATCTATCTGAAACAACCAATCTATTTTTTTATCTAAAAGTTCGCTTCTTTCTTTTAATGCGCCGACTACTTCTTTGTAATTCCAGTCAGAAATATCAACTTTAGGCAAACTCTGAAAGAAGGCTCTTTGCTTATCTTTTCGTCCAAGATCTGCGGTAAGGAAACCAAAACCTCTTGCAATCAATTTTTCTTTGACATTTTCTACAGCCGCATTGTTGAAAGAAGCGATACCAACACTCTTTTTATGAACGCAAACAAGATTCAGGATGAGATTTAGTATGGTCTGAGTTTTCCCCGTTCCAGGAGGGCCCTCAATAATAGATATAGGGCTCGAAAGCGCATTCTTAAGTGCTGTCTTTTGACTTAAATTAAATTCGAATGGAAAGACACTGCTCTGAACAGTAGCGTTTAACTCTATAGGAACACCGTTTAGATAACGATACAAGATACTATCTTCTGGAACTTGACCGATTCTATTGTATAGTTCCCCCAGAAAACTATAGTCAGAGTCGCTTTCAAGTTTGACGGTATTGGCCGCCTCTTTAAAAAGCGCAAATATCTCCTCGCTACGAGGAATATCTTTTATCGAACAACGGCTTTTTAATACAATCTCACTAGTCTTATCTGACCAGATAAAAGCATATTTCTCAACTTTCCTGCTATCACTGAACTCCAACACCTGTTGGACATTCATACGTGGTTTCTGGTCTACATAAACAACTTTTTTATGGAGTTTTACATAAGAGTACTCATCAAGAACATAAATATTCTCTTTATTGTATGTATATATCTTGCTGTTATTACCAAATCTTATTGCGTAACCGCCACCAGATATATCCACTGATGTCACGTCATTTGTAACATCAGTAAATTGCCCTCTAATCTTGCAGATAACGATACGGTTCATCTAAGACAAATAAAGATAATTGATGAATAACTAAAAGCTACTTCCCTGATAGAATCCTACATGGAGTAAGGATAATATCTTACATGAATGTAGGATTTTATCAGGCAATTTAGCCCCCAGAGACACTCCCCAATACCCTAAATCCTTGAGCATCTTGATGAAGAAGAAACATGTTTGAGAAAGAAATCGCAGAAGGCTGGGAGATGGTGGAAAACTACGGCTCCATTGAGACTGATAGGGGAGAGCCTTTCTTCATCACCAGATGGTTCAACGAAAGAATGAATGCCGAGACCTTCGTTGTCATCGATGCTTTCGATAGAAGCAGAGGAACATTTAAAAGTTATGAAGATGCGGTGAAATACGCTGAAGATCTCGCAACCAATATGAGCCTTCTTCGTCCTCATAGATACTAAGATACCTAGGCTCTACGCCTACGATAAGTTTAGTAAGCGCACACTCACAAATTCAGATTTTCTCTCACTTCGCAGCCGATGCAGGAACATTTTTCTTGGCTTTAGCACCAAAGAAAGTCGCCGCAATACCGCTGGCGATGATAACCGCCATACCGACCCAGCTGATCCAGCCAAACAGGTCCCCCCAGATCAGAATGCCCCAGATACAGGAGAAAATGATGCCCGAGTACTGCAGGTTGGCTGTCAGCAAAGTCTTGCCCATCGAGAAGGCGCGGGTATTCGCCATCTGACCGATGGCAGCGGACAATCCAACCAAGGTCAGCAACAGTAACCCCCTTGGGCTATGTTCATGGAATGCGATGCCGTCACTGCCTGGCATCTGTGAGTTCAGAATGGTCAGGGCAGCCGCGCCGATGGTACTGATTACACAGAAATAGAAAACCACCCGATACTCCGGCTCACCAAGCTGACCGAGCTTGCGGACCTGAAGCCCTGCCAACCCCGCCAGGAAACCAGAAGTCAGCGCAATCAAGCCCCAGATATACTGGTCTTCCTGAATGTTCGGCTGAAGCACCATCACTACACCCACAAAGCTGACGATGATGGCACCGACCAATCTCCATTCAAACTTGGTCTGGCCATTCAACAGCCCACCGATAAACAGCACAAGCGCAATCCAGATCGGGGAGGTGTAATTCAGTGTCACCCCGGTTGCCAGCGGAATCCCCCTCAGGGAATAGAAATGCAGACCAAATGCAGTCGCTCCGACAGCCGCACGCCAGAAATGGTCAAACAGGTAATTGGTTTTCAGGGTCCCTTTCTGGGTGAAGGTGATGAATCCCATGAATATCGCGCCAATCAGGCTGCGGTACATGACGATTTCTAATGTGGAATATTCATCTGAAACCAGCTTCACGCACACCGCCATGAAAGTCAGGCAGAGCGAGGTGACGATCATCCAAAGCGATTGCATCTGATTTCAGAAAAATAATGAAAGGGAGACTTTGTGCCCCTAAAACAGGCAGGACACTGGCCAGAAAATGCACTTTTCCCGCTGACAACGTCATAGGGAAACAGTGATTAAACCACTCATGGCGTATAATATCAAGTTAGGTCAGAGTCTCTAGAATCTGGAGATTTCTGAACAGATAATAACTTTGACGGCAGGTATCTGCCCCCTTGATTTATGACTGTTGCAGACAACAAAAATCCAGCATCTTACGAAGAAGCCATCGCTGAGCTTGAGCAGCTCGTTGCCCAGATGGAAGCAGGTGAACTGTCTCTGGAACAGTCCATCGATGCCTACAAGCGGGGCGCAGAACTGATCAGGTTCTGTACCGCCAAGCTGGACAAAGTTGAGAAACAGGTCAAGGTTCTTGACGGCAAGTTACTCAAGCCTTTCCAGACAGATGCATCAGACGGGGCTGAAAAATGAGTGCCAGCTTCGACCAATGGGTTCAGGACATCCTGGCGGATGTTGAGACAGCCCTGTCCAACAACCTGCCAGCCCAGTCTGGGCAGGAACAGCTGAATGATGCCATGCGCTATGCTGTCCTTAATGGCGGCAAACGCATCCGTCCATTATTGGTCCATGCAACCGGTCTGCTGTTTGATGCCCCTTATCAGGATGCGATGAAGAGTGCCTGTGCTGTCGAGATGATACATGCCTACTCACTGGTTCACGACGATATGCCATGCATGGACAACGATGTCCTGCGCCGTGGAAAACCAACCGTTCATGTCCAATACGGTGAAGCAATGGCACTGCTCGCAGGCGATGCGCTCCAGTCTCAGGCGTTTACTGTCCTGTCTGGTATCGAAAGTGACCACTCACTGACTGTTCAGCGTATCCGCACATTGGCGCAGGCGGCAGGTCCGCTGGGGATGTGTGGCGGACAGGCGATCGACCTGGTCAGTGTTGGTTCAGCACTGACCCGAAAAGAACTCGAACAGATGGACAGCCTGAAAACAGGCGCACTCCTGAAAGCCTCTGTGCTGTTGGGCGCTCTGTCAGGCAAGATGCCATCCGAACAGGAAAAGCAGGCACTGGAAACCTATGCGGATGCCATTGGTCTGGCATTCCAGGTTGTTGACGATATCCTGGATGTCACCGCAGATACTGCCGAGTTGGGCAAGACCGCAGGAAAAGATGCCCGCGACGATAAACCAACCTACGTTTCTCTGTTAGGATTGCAGGCATCTCAGGAACTGGCAGAAAGCCTCCGCCAGCAGGCGCATGCGTCACTGGCACAGTTCGGGGACAGGGCACAGCGGTTGCATGAAATCGCTGATTTGATTGTGGATCGGAAGAAATAATGAAGCTGCTGAATACCATCAACAATCCGGCAGACCTTCGCAGGCTGCAGCCGAACCAGCTCTCACCGCTGGCAGATGAGCTGCGCAACTTCATTATCCAATCGGTTTCCAAGACCGGGGGACATCTCTCCTCCAATCTGGGTACCATCGAACTGACCCTTGCCCTGCATTACGTTTTCAATACCCCAGATGATCACCTGATCTGGGATGTCGGGCATCAGTGTTATGCCCATAAGATCCTGACAGGCCGCAGGGACCAGATGGATACCCTGCGCCAGCTGAATGGCCTCACGGGTTTTCCAAACCGCGACGAAAGCGAATACGATGATTTCGGTACAGGCCATTCATCGACTTCCATCTCCGCTGCCCTGGGTATGGCAATAGCCGACAAGCTCAACCGCAATAACAACTGTTCTATTGCTGTCATCGGTGATGGTGCGATTACAGGCGGTATGGCCTTTGAGGCGATGAACAATGTCGGTATCTACAAAGACATCAACATGCTTGTCATCCTGAATGACAACGACATGTCCATCTCCCCGCCTGTCGGTGTGCTGAACCGTTATTTCACCCAGCTGATGGGTGGCAAGTTCTATGCAGCGACCGAAGCGGCAAAGAGCATTGCGGCGAATATCCTGCCATCTCCTGTGATTGAGATTGCTAAACAGATGGAGAAAGATGTCAAAGGGCTGATCTCGCCAAAGACACTCTTCAACGAATTCGGGTTCAACTATACCGGTCCTGTGGATGGTCATGATATTGGGGCACTGATTGAGACCCTGCAGACTATCAAACGCCAGAAAGGTCCACGTTTCCTGCATATCGTCACCAAGAAAGGGCATGGCTATAAACTGGCAGAAGCCGATCCAATCCTCTATCACGGTCTGGGTAAATTCAGCCCTGAGGAAGGTGTCAAGCCATCCCCAGCCGCCAAGCCGACCTTTGCTTCCATCTTCGGTGACTGGCTCTGCGATACCGCCCAGCAGGACGAAAAACTGATTGGCATCACCCCGGCCATGCGTGAGGGTTCAGGCATGGTGGCATTTGCCAAGCAGTACCCAGACAGATATTTTGATGTCGGTATCGCTGAACAGCATGCCGTCACTTTTGCGGCAGGGCTTGCCTGTGAAGGCATGAAACCTGTTGTCGCCATCTATTCCACTTTCCTGCAGCGCGCATACGACCAGCTGATTCATGATGTCGCCCTGCAGAATCTGGATGTCACCTTCGCCATTGACCGTTCGGGTCTGGTCGGTGCCGATGGCGCAACCCACGCGGGCAACTATGACATGGCCTATTTGAGATGCATTCCTAATATGGTTATCATGGCGCCTTGCGATGAAAACGAATCCAGACAGATGCTGACCACCGCTTACCAGTACAAAGGTCCAGCAACTGTCCGATATCCACGTGGATCCGGTATCGGCACGCCTGTGGATAAAAATGCACCAGCCCTGCCATTGGGCAAAGGTTTGGTCATCCGTGAAGGAAAAGAAATCGCCATCCTGGCATTTGGCACCATGGTCTCGCCAGCCCTTGAGGCAGGTGAAAGACTGGATGCCACCGTCATCAATATGCGCTTCATCAAACCGATTGACCGTGCATTGATTATTGAGACTGCCAAGAAACATCAGGCACTTGTCACAGTCGAAGAGGGCACCATTTCGGGTGGTGCGGGCTCTGCTGTGCTGGAAGTCCTTGCAGAGAACCAGCTGACCAACCCGGTCCTGCAGTTGGGTCTTCCTGACAGGTTCATTGACCACGGCGATGTACGCAGTCTGCTTGCAATGAATGGACTGGATGCAGATGGCATAACCGCTGCCATCCAGAACCGTTTCAGCAACAGGTCAGATAGATAACAGAAAAACAGATTTTCTGAATCGAAGTATTGAAAGCTTTAAATGAATTTACGCAATACTGATATTGAAGAAAATTGTGATGAATGTATTTCCTGTACCGCAGGAAACAGCACTAATCAGAATAGCAACGCAATCCCTGATGTCCAGAACTCATTGGACACCCGCAAGATTGCCATCCAGAAAGTTGGTGTAAAGGGTGTCCAGCATCCTTTAAGAGTCCAGACACGTGATGGCATCCAGCCATCTGTCGGCACATGGAACATGTATGTCCGTCTGCCAGATACCAAAAAGGGGACCCATATGTCCCGCTTTATCGCACTGCTGGAACATTTCACCAGTGTGGATTCCGCACCACTCAACTTTGAGGTTTTCACCCAGCTGATCCATGACATGCTTGAACTGCTCGATGCAGAGTCCGGCATGATTGAAGTCACTTTCCCATTCTTCATGAGCAAGGCTGCACCAGTCTCCGGTGTGAAAAGCCTGATGAATTATGAAGTCGGCATGAAAGGTGAAATCAGCGGCGGCAAACTGGAAACAACCCTGACTGTTCAGGTTCCTGTCACCAGCCTGTGCCCTTGTTCCAAGGAAATCTCCAAGTATGGTGCGCATAACCAGCGCTCCCATATCACCGTCAAGACAGTCCTGAAAGAAATCCTGATGATTGAGGAGCTCATCACCAATATTGAACAGCAGGCGTCCTGCCAGCTGTTTGGTCTGCTGAAACGGCCAGATGAAAAATATGTGACCGAATACGCTTACGAAAATCCAAAAGTCGTTGAGGATCTGGTCCGTGATGTGGCTGGTATGCTCAATGCTGATGACCGCATTAATGCCTACACACTCGAAGCGGAAAACTTTGAGTCCATCCACAACCATTCCGCTTACGCCTTTATTGAATACGATAAGCGGACCAAGTAAGTACTGACTTACCCATACAAAATACCCTTTAACTCATGACTAGTTAAAGGGTATTTTTTTGCATTCTGTTCAAGGCTACAGAACTTCTTCAGTATATCCAGACAACCTGTTTTCAACCCGTGAAAACACAAACAGCATATCGGACAGCTTGTTGAAATAACGCATCGTTATTCCTGAAACTTTCTCAACCTCAGACAAGGCAACAATCGACCGTTCAACCCGTCGACAGACGGTTCTGGCAATATGGATCTGTGCGGCAACAGGTGAACCACCTGGCAGGATAAAATTCTTGAGCGGTGGCAGATCCTGATTGAAGGTCTCGATATATTTTTCAATCTCCACCACATCTTCATCTTTCAGCAGAACCTGACCGGGTAACGCCAGCTCTCCTCCAGCTGTGAAAAGCCTGCGCTGGATACCGATTAAACAGGCAGAAATCGGTGCCTCAGGTTTCAGGCTGACCACCAGTCCCAGCATCGCATTGAGTTCATCGATTTCACCGATGGCATGGATACGCAGGCTGTTTTTCGAAAGAC
>CAZHQM010000037.1:0-4345 GCA_964534155.1 uncultured Oxalobacter sp. | reverse complement strand
CCGGTCTTTGTCACGACTTTTGAGATACGGTTCGCCATAGCATTCCTTAAAAAACGTGGTGCATTCAAAACTCAAGTACAATAGCTGTATTGGACAACTTTCAGAATCCTATCATGACACAAACTGATACCCAGAAACTGACTATCATCCAGCCAGATGATTTCCATCTGCATCTGCGCGATGGTGAAGTGCTTCAATCAACTGTACCGCAGGCGGCAAAGCAGTTCAGCCGTGCCATCATTATGCCGAACCTGAAACCACCTGTAACAACCACTGAACAGGCTCAGCAGTACCGTCAACGGATTCTGGATCATTTACCTGAAGGTTCATCCTTTACACCACTGATGACTCTGTATCTGACCGACAATACACCAGCTGAGGAAATCAGGAAAGCCAAGGAAAGCGGTATTGTCTATGGTGTGAAGCTGTACCCAGCAGGTGCAACCACCAACTCTGATGCAGGGGTGACTTCTCTGTCGAAATGCACCGCAACACTCGAAGAAATGCAGAAGCAAGGCATTCCTCTGCTGATGCATGGTGAAGTAACGACCGAAGGCATCGATATCTTTGACCGTGAAGCGGTCTTTATCGATCAGGTGCTGATTCCACTAAGAAAAGATTTCCCTGACCTGAAGATTGTCTTTGAACATATCACGACGAAAGCAGCGGCTGAATATGTGACCGATGCTGAGGGTTTCATCGGTGCTACTGTGACTCCGCAGCATCTGATGTTCAACCGTAACCATCTGCTGGTGGGTGGTATCCATCCACATTACTACTGTCTACCAATCCTGAAACGTGAAGAAAACAGACAGGCGCTCCTGAAAGCTGTGACCCAGAACAACCGCCGATTCTTTGCAGGTACCGATTCTGCACCACATGCAAAAGGTGCCAAGGAAAACGCCTGTGGCTGTGCAGGCTGTTACAGTGCATCCCATGCTATCGAACTGTATGCAACCATCTTTGAACAGCAGGGCGCATTGGATCAGCTGGAATGGTTCACCGCCATCAACGGTCCTAAATTCTACAACCTGGCTGTCAACAAGAAACAGGTGACCCTGGAACGCAAAACATGGCAGATTCCAGAATCCATGCCATTCGGAAGTGATCAGGTCGTTCCTCTGATGGCAGGCGAAAATATCGGCTGGAAACTGGTCGGCTGATAAACCATTTGGATTGATGTAAAACCCAAGCTGCTGAGATGAAAAAGACATTCTTGATGCTTCATCTGGCAGTGCTTATCGGCAGTGCAACAGGGCTGTTCGGGAAACTGATCAGCATGCATGCACTGCCGTTGTCATTCTGGCGGACAGCAGGGACGGCAGTCATCATTGGCCTGATTCTTATCTGCCGCAGATCTGTCGAGAAAGTCGGTATCAGGAATGTCCTGAAAATGGCGTTTGCAGGTGGCACGATTGCCCTGCATTGGGTCTTTTTCTACGCCAGTATCAAAGCCTCAAATATCTCCATTGGGGTCATCTGTTATTCATTGCTCGGTTTCTTCACAGCATTTCTGGAACCGCTGATCAACGGAAAAAAATTTTCCTATAAAGACTTCTTCTTCAGCCTGCTGACCGTTGCAGGCATCCTGCTTATTTTCCAGCTGGATATCCAATTCAGGACAGGCATCATACTGGGTGTTATCTCGACATTCCTGGCTTCATTTTTCAGTATTGTGAGCAAGAAACTGGACGCACAGAAAATCTGCTCATCATCCAACATGCTGATGTATGAAATGATAGGCGGCACGGTTGTTCTGGCGGTTGTCTGCGCAGGTTATCTGCAGTTCCATCCAGAGATTCCATTCTTACCAGACAATCCTAAAGACATTATCTGCCTGTTCCTGCTGTCAGCTATCTGCACAGCACTGATGTATTACATGATTATCCAGATACTCAAGCAGGTGACAGCATTCACAGTCGGGCTGACCTATAACCTTGAGCCTGTTTACAGCATTATTTTCGCTATTCTTTTCTTCGGTGAATCCAAAGAACTTGGACTTTCTTTCTGTGCAGGTATAACCTTGATTATGATTTCAGTTGGGCTCCAGACTTTGGATATCTTGAGAAACCGGAAAAAAGAACAGACTCAGACACAGTAAAGGAAAACATCCATCATGATTGATATAGAGACTTTTGACAGCATTGATATCCGGGTAGGTACGGTTGTAGCAGTCGACATCAATAAACGCGCCAGAAACCCTGCATACAAGGTTGATATCGATTTTGGCAATGAACTGGGTATCAAGACAACCTCAGCCCAGATTACAGAGCTCTATACGCCAGAATCATTGATGGGCATGAAAGTGGTCTGCTGCGTGAATCTGCCGCCAATGCGGATTGGATCTGTGAAAAGTGAAGTCCGTATCTTAGGCGCAGACAATGCAAAAGGATGTGTGCTTCTGACGCCTTCTCTGCCTGCTGAGAACGGCGAAAAAATCTTCTAACAGTATAACCAGTTTACAAAATATTACTTTCTGTCTACATGACGCCTGCTATGATTGAATCATAGGAGGCTGTCATGAAAAGGATTCTGGTCGCTTTGTTCGGGTTGCTCATCTGTGGATCTGCGTTTTCTGAGTGTGTTATCTACGGAAGAAGACCTGTTTATGACGAGAACGGTGAGGTGCTGCCTCGTACAGAGAAATACGTTCTCCACAGATGGCCCGGTAAGTGCCCTGGAATGCCAGAAAGTGAAATACGGAAAGCATATATCCGTGGGCAGATGGAATGCCTTGATAGATAGGAAAAGAGTGGGGCAGATGTTACGAATGAAAAAATCAGATTGATGGAATATATCGCAAATCATTAACTACTAACATTTAAGGAGTCCGCCTGAAAAGGCGGTTTTTTTATCTAATCTTTGCATAAAAAAACCGCACCCATTGGATGCGGTTTTTCTGTCATCTGAAAAAGGTTTTCAGATTATTTACGGCTTTCAGAGATCGCGTGCAGTTTAGCGGTGTAAGCTGCCATATCAGTGATTGGAGCACGTGCAACACCGGAGTCCATAGCTGCCTGAGCAACTGCTGGAGCAACGGTTTCGAGCAGACGGTAGTCGAACTGCAGTGGAATCAGATATTCGCGGCCGAATTCATATTTCTTACCGTACAGTTTCTGGAGATCTTCTGGGAAGTCTTTTTCTGCCAGGCTTGCGATTGCGCGCAGAGCTGCCAGTTCCATTGCACGGTTGATGGTGGAAGCCTGAACGTCCAGTGCACCACGGAAGATGTATGGGAAGCACAGGGAGTTGTTGACCTGGTTTGGATAGTCAGAACGACCGGTACCTGCAATAGCGTCGTCACGGGTTGCGTGAACAACTTCTGGCAGGATTTCTGGTACTGGGTTAGCCAGTGCGAAGATAACTGGGTTCTTAGCCATCTTCAGGACCATTTCTGGTTTCAGGACGTTACCAGCGGACAGACCCAGGAATACGTCTGCGTCAGGGATGATGTCCATCAGGGTACGTTTGTCGGTATCCTGAGCATATTTTTCTTTTTCAGGATCCATCAGTTCCTTACGGCCTTTGTAAACAACGCCAGCGATATCGGAAACCCAGATGTTCTTCAGCTGGAAGCCCAGGGAGACCAGCATGTCCAGACAGCCCAGAGCACCTGCGCCTGCACCGGAAACAACCAGTTTAGCGTCTTCAATCTTCTTGCCGACAACTTTCAGTGCGTTCAGGATAGCTGCACCAACGATGATAGCGGTACCGTGCTGGTCATCGTGGAAAACAGGAATACCCATTCTCTTCTGACATTCGCGTTCGATGAAGAAACATTCTGGTGCTTTGATGTCTTCGAGGTTGATACCACCGAAGGTTGGTTCCAGAGAGCAGATGATGTCAACAAGTTTCTGTGGATCTTTTTCGTCGATTTCGATATCGAAAACGTTGATGTCAGCGAATTTCTTGAACAGAACGCCTTTACCTTCCATAACTGGTTTGGAAGCCTGAGCACCGATATCACCCAGACCCAGAACTGCAGTACCGTTAGAGATAACTGCTACCAAGTTGCCTTTGGTGGTGTAAACGTAAGCATTCTTTGGATCAGCTGCGACTTCTTCACATGCACAAGCAACACCTGGGGTGTATGCGAGACCGAGGTCGTGAGCGTCTTTAACTTGTTTGGTTGGCTGAACGGAGATCTTACCTGCGATAGGCTGGCTGTGGAATGCCAGTGCTTCTTTCTTCAGCTGAGCTTTTTTCTGTTCTTGAGTATCCATATTCTTAGATATTCTTAATTCTGGTTAATAATAGGCTTATGTAAAAGGATGACATTCTATCAGATGTGTCATCCAATTCAAAAACGGTTCCGTGATGACAGTTTCTTTTTAATAAATAGTTC
>CAZHQM010000036.1:0-13362 GCA_964534155.1 uncultured Oxalobacter sp. | reverse complement strand
GAAAGTCAATGTTTCCACACAGACAATCGATGTCCCAGAAGAAAAACGTTACCGTTTCTCGATTTCTGACAGCGATGTGATGGAACTGGCGAAATTTGCCGTCATCATTGAGAAACATTACGGCTACCCGGTCGAAATCGAATGGGGTAAAGATGGTGTGGATGGCAGGCTCTATATCCTTCAGGCCCGTCCAGAAACCGTCAGTTCCCGTCAGGAGGGCGATGCTATCCAGGTCTTCAAGCTCAAAGGCAACGGCAACATCCTGGCATCAGGCCGTGCCATTGGGCAGAAAATCGGCATTGGCAGAGTACGCATAGTCAACAGCCCAGCCGAAATGCACAAGGTCAGGGAAGGTGATGTGATGGTCGCCGACATTACCGATCCAAATTGGGAACCGGTCATGCGCAAGGCGGCAGCAATTGTCACAAACCGTGGCGGCCGAACCTGTCATGCAGCCATCGTTGCCCGTGAGCTCGGCGTTCCTGCTGTTGTCGGCTGTGGTGATGCAACCCAGACCCTGAAAGAAGGACAGCTCGTCACCGTATCCTGTGCGGAAGGCGAGAGTGGCCATGTCTATGACGGCACCCTTGAGATGGAAGAATCCCATATCACCTATGGTGATCTCCCTGTCCTGCCAGTCAGATTGGCAATGAATGTCGGCAATCCTCAGATGGCATTCAAGCTGCAGGCAATCCCGAATGGTGGCGTTGGTATGGCACGCCTTGAATTCATCATCAATGACATCAGCATCCATCCAAATGCTGTACTGGCATACCCAAATGTCGATCCAGAACTCAAACTGGCGATAGAAACCGTATCCAGAGGTTATGGCACACCTCGGAACTATTACATCCAGAAAATGGCAGAAGGCATTGCAACCATTGCCGGCGCATTCTGGCCTAAATCCGTCATCATCAGGCTTTCTGATTTCAAGACAAATGAATACCGCACCCTGATGGGCGGTACCCGCTATGAACCGGTTGAGGAAAACCCGATGATGGGCTTCCGTGGAGCTACCCGTTATCTGGCTGCCAACTATGCAGAAGCATTCAACATGGAATGCGAGGCACTGAAAAAAGTCCGCAACGAAATGGGGCTGACCAATGTCGAGATTCTGGTACCATTCGTCAGGACACTGAAACAGGCTCAGTCAGTCGTTGATCTGCTGGCGGTCAATGGTCTCCGCCGTGGAGAAAACGGACTCAGGGTCCTCATGATGTGCGAAGTTCCATCAAACATCATACTGGCAGAACAGTTCCTTGAACTCTTCGATGGCTTCTCCATCGGTTCCAATGACCTGACACAGCTGACCCTGGCACTGGACCGTGATTCAGGTCTGGATGCACTGGTGGCAGACTTTGATGAACGCGATCCAGCAGTTCTGGCGCTCATCTCAAAAGTCATCGCAGTCTGCAACGAACAGGGCAAATATGTCGGTATCAGTGGTCAAGGGCCATCCGACCACATCGACTTTGCACTCTGGCTGATGAAACATGGCATCGACTCCATGTCACTCAACCCAGATGCCATGGTGCCGACATGGAAAGTCCTGGCAGAAAGCCAGATCAGCTGCTGATAAGGCGTTAACCCATAAGAAAAGGCTCATGCACGCGCATTGCATGAGCCTTTTGTCTTTTAACCGATCGGGAATCAGTTGCTGTTCTTCTTGACCAGTTCGCGGCCCAGTTTTTCTTCAACAGCAGAAACCTTGCTCTTCAGACGGGACTTGTCGCCAGCACGGTAATCCACACGGGTCATCACGCTGATACGGTCACAGTCAGCAGCCAGCGCTTTGAAACAGTCACCGACAACCTTCATCACATCATCCCATTCACCTTCGATGGTGGTGCTCATTGCAGAGAACTGATAAGTCAGACCGCTCTTGTCAATCACATCCATGACACGGGCAACATAAGGACTCAGGCTTGTGCCCTTGTCATTTGGGAAAATAGCCAGTTCAAGTAAAACCATAATAATCTCCTTTCAATAAGATCCTGTTTAGACTTCAATCGTATAGCCGGAAGAACCCCAAGTTACAATATCACTGCCGATCGCATCAATCATGCGGGCGACTGGTGTTGCCCCGGTACAGTGGCATGGCACAAGTACCTCAGGTTTCCAACGTTTCATATTTTCAAAAGTGTACTGCAGACGCTGTTCATCTGCGTTGACCAGATGCATACCGCCAATAATGCCATAAAGCTTGTCGATGCCAGAAATGCGTTTGATATA
This sequence comes from uncultured Oxalobacter sp., assembly GCA_964534155.1. Taxonomy (GTDB): domain Bacteria; phylum Pseudomonadota; class Gammaproteobacteria; order Burkholderiales; family Burkholderiaceae_D; genus Oxalobacter. Next base: position 11,130 of record CAZHQM010000036.1, on the reverse strand, counting down.
TTCAACGGTATTGACCAGACCGGCATGGCAGCAACCAAGCAGGATCAGCAGACCTTTATCGGTCTCAAACCACATGGACTGATCATCTTCAATCAGGTCATCAACACCACGGTGGTCATCCAAGAAGAAAGGACCGCCAGTATCTTCTACTGGGGAAAGCCGGGGCACCGGACCTGTCATCCCGATTTTTGGCGCCAGATAACGATGGGTATTCATTGTGTGGATACGGCTTGGAGAGATTGAAGCCAGTGCGGCACGGGATGCCTCTGGCATACCGATGGAGCGTGGGGCAGTGCCAATCTTGCAACTGTAGCGGGTGATATCGGAGTTCTCGCAGCAATGGATTTCTGCTTTGTCATTTATGGCGAGAAATTGTGGCAGCTGACCGGTATGGTCAAAGTGACCATGGCTTAAGACTAAAGTATCCGCTTTAGCAAGGTCGATACCCAACTTTTGCGCATTTTCCAACATCCCTCCGATTTGACCGGTATCAAACAGGATGTGTCTGCCTTCAGATTCAACCCATGCTGAAAAACCGTGCTCCTTGGCCAGGTTTTCATTGAACGATTCAGTATCGACTAAAACGGTGATTTTAACGGTCTTGCCCACAGAAACCTCCGAAAAATTATTGTTGAAAATATAAACCGATTTTCCAATCAGGTCATTCCTTGGACGCAGGTCTCAATACCTGCGTGCAGCGTTCAGTATAAGACACATCGCCACGATATGTGCCAGAAAGTGTGCCGCTGATGCCATTCGTCCGCCAGACAAGTCCATCGCCAGTGAGGACATTATCTTGCATCATCATGGTGATTTTTTCATAGCGGTAAAGCATCTCCATGACACCATTGCCATCTTTAGCCTGTTGGAGAATAATCCGATTGCCACTGTCACAATGCCAGCTGGTTGCCTGCGCCGGCAACGGTTTCAGATTCTGGGTAATGTCATTGCTTGTCGTACTGCAGCCTGCCAGTGCCAGTAAAGCCAGTAAAGGAAAAATACGTTTCATAAAACACCTAAAATAAAGCCTGAGAGACAGGAATATCCATTGCCAGTAACCGCTTCACAATCCTGTTGGTTGATTCAACCTCGCCAGAAGTGAAAATCTGGAAATCAGCAGGCGCCGTTCCCTCATTGAGAATATCCTTGTTCTGAAGCACATGCCTGAGCTGGCGGGCAATCGCATCACCCGTATCAATAACCATCAGGTCAGGATGCCCAGCCTCTGCCGCCAGCCGTTCAATAATATGACGCACAAACGGATAATGCGTACAGCCCAAGACAATCGTATCGGCATTCTGTTCCAACAACGGGAATAGATAAGTCCGGATACATTCCTCCACCTGAGCCGATTCAGGATCCTCACGCTCAATCAGGTCAGCAAGACCTGGGCATGGTTGCAGGATGAAATGTACGCCAGACTGTTCACTCAGCAGATGATGGAGCACATGGAACTTATGGCTGGTCAGTGTCCTGACAGTTGCCATCACCCCGACAATACTCGACATCGTTTTGAATGATGCAGGTTTCAGGCCGGGTTCGACCCCGACAATCGGCAGATCAGGATAACGCTCCCGCAGCAGATGGATTGCCGCAGCAGTTGCCGTATTGCAGGCAACCACCAGTGCCTTTGCGCCTTTTCCTAACAGGAATTCCGTAATCTTGAAACACCGCTCAATGATGAAATCCTCGGGTTTATCACCATAAGGATTATTGCCGGAATCCGCAAAAAAAAGCACATGTTCATTCGGCAACAAGGCACGGATATGTCGGGTAACGGAAAGACCTCCGATACCCGAATCAAAAATTCCAATAGGTGCAGTGCTGCTCATAAGACGGTTTATTTGGAAGAAACAACAGGAATTTTACCGTCACAGAAATTCATGATCTTGGCTTCCCATTCAGCAGGGCCCGTTGTATGGAGTGAGGTACCCTGAGAGTCAACACCCACTGTCACAGGCATATCCTCAACCTCAAACTCGTAAATCGCTTCCATACCCAGATCGCCAAAAGCCAGCACCTTGGAAGACTTGATGGCTCTGGAAACCAGATAAGCTGCACCACCCACAGCAATCATATAAGCAGATTTGTTCTTCTTGATGGCTTCGATTGCGACAGGACCACGTTCAGCCTTGCCGACCATGGCAATCAGACCAGTCTGGCTCAGCATCATATCGGTGAACTTATCCATACGGGTGGATGTTGTAGGGCCAGCAGGACCAACCACCTCATCACGGACAGGGTCAACAGGACCAACGTAATAAATTACTCGGTTGGTGAAATCAACCGGCAGTTTTTCACCTTTTGCCAGCATTTCCTGGATCCGTTTATGAGCCGCATCACGGCCGGTCAGCATCTTGCCGTTCAACAGCAATGTCTGACCTGGTTTCCAGGAAGCAACCTCCTCACGAGTCAGGGTATCCAGATTCACTCGGGTTGATTTCTCAACATCAGGAGTCCAGCTGATAGCTGGCCAGTCAGACAGGGCAGGTGGATCCAGATAAACAGGACCAGAACCGTCCAGCACAAAATGGGCATGGCGTGTTGCGGCGCAGTTAGGAATAATCGCAACAGGCTTGGATGCCGCATGGGTTGGGTACATATTGATCTTCACATCCAACACAGTTGTCATACCGCCAACACCTTGTGCGCCAATACCCAATGCATTGATCTTGTCACATAGCTCGATACGCAGAGCCTCAACCTCGTTCTGTGGACCACGGGCTCTCAATTCCGCCATATCAATGGATTCCATCGCCGCTTCTTTCGCCATCAATACAGCCTTTTCTGCAGTACCGCCAATACCGATACCCAGAATGCCAGGAGGGCACCAGCCAGCACCCATATGCCTAACGGTTTCCAGAACATGGTCAACAATTGAGTCAGAAGGCATCAGCATCTTCAGCGAAGACTTGTTCTCAGAACCACCACCTTTTGCCCCAACAGAAACCTCAATTGTATTGCCTGGGACAATATCCATCATAATCACAGCAGGTGAATTATCACGGGTATTCTTGCGGGCAAAGTGCGGGTCATTCACCACAGAAGCACGCAGCTTGTTGTCAGCAAAAGTATAGGCGCGTCTCACACCTTCATTCACTGCATCATGGATACTGCCGGTAAAACCTTCCCACTGCACATCCATACCGACCTTGAGGAAAACATTCACCATGCCAGTATCCTGACAGATAGGGCGCTTGCCTTCAGCACACAGGCGGGAATTCATCAGAATCTGTTCAATCGCATCCCGGGCAGCAGGACTCTGTTCCATGGCATGAGCCTGTGCCAGATGATCGATGTAATCTTTAGGATGGTAATAGCTGATGTACTGCAAAGCGGCGGCAATCGACTCGATAAGGTCGTCCTGCTTGATGAAAGTTGTCATAAGTTATGCCCTGATGAATAAGAGTAATCGTTATTTTCTATAAGCTGCTGATAACCATATATGTAAACATTTGGCATATGTAAATCAGCAGACTACAACAGCCTCCATTATGGACGCAAACAGAAGCCATACCCATAAACCCAACCGAATGTTCAGGCAAGAAATAGCAACTGTTGCACAGAAAATAAAAAATCGAAAAAAAATAGAGACAAAATGAAACTTAGTGCTATAATTCAATCTTTCGACAAAACCGTATCCGGAGAGGTGGATGAGTGGTTTAAGTCGCACGCCTGGAAAGCGTGTATAGGTTAATAGCCTATCGGGGGTTCGAATCCCCCCCTCTCCGCCAAGAATTCTGAATCCCGTGAGTGAAAACTGACGGGATTTTTCTTTTCCAGAATCTGCTTTTCTGTTGCATTCAAACAAGCAATTCTCCTGTAATTCCTGCAAATCATCAGTTATCGGTAATTTCCCTATCGATAAAGGCGATTTGCCCCATCTAACTTCGATATAATCCAATGCTTCTGGTGCGGTGCGCTGTTCATGCGCACTGTTAAACGGGAAACACAGTGCAGGTCATTGCCTGCTAACGTGTGCTGCCCCCGCAACGGTAAACAGGTGTTCTCAGAACAGACCGTCCATCCACGCCACTGTGCGCAAGCATGGGAAGGCGGGCGGAACTTCCAGAGATATTTCAGCTGATATCTCTGAACCTGTAGCCCGGATACCGGCCAGATAAAAGTTGCACTGCAGACGGGGTGATTCTGTGGGAGCCAATTGGTGGCCTGTTCGCGACAGGTTGATCGATTGCAGTTTCCTTTTTCTCTCGTTGCTGTGCGTTTTACAGACTTGAATCGGCGGGGATGTCGGTTCATTCAGGAAGATTTAAGAAACTTATGCAGAAAAAACATAGCTTTAAACCAGCACTGCTCGCAGTGGCACTGGTCGGCTGCTTCGCAACAGCAGCCCAGGCGGCAGAAGAGCCTGTCAATCAGCAGGAACTCGGTCCAGTCGTTGTGACCGCATCCCGTGTCGAACAGCTTCAGAAAGATGCGATTCCGACTACTCTGATCATTTCTCGTCAAGATATTGAAAACAAACGTATGGCAGATTTGCCAAGCCTGTTGAGAACAGAGGCAGGCGTTCAGTTTGCGCGAACCGGTGGTCCAGGTGGTACAACCTCTATTTTCATGCGTGGTGCAAATCCAAGTCAGACACTGATAATGATTGATGGCGTACCTATTTCAGATAATGCTGATATTGGTGGCTCTTCAACGATGACTACGTTCCTTTCCCATATCCAGATGGATCAGATTGATCATATTGAAGTAACTAAGGGCAATGTTTCTGCAATCTACGGTTCTGGGGCTATGGGTGGTGTTGTCAATATCTTTACCAAAAAAGGAAGTGGCGATCCTTCTGCAAATGCTTATGTAGAATATGGTACCCATGATACGGTCAAATTAGGTGCAGGGGTATCTGGATCAACAGATCTTGGAACAAGTTATTCTGCATCTGTGTCCCGTTATAAAACTAATGGTATTTCTGCGAAGCGGACTTCAGCAGTAAATGGCGATGCAAATAATGACCATGATTTTGATCGCAATGTTAGTTTTAGCGCCAATGTATCTCATAAACTTAATGCAGATCATGAAATTGGGGGACGTTTTTTCTATAACCATGCTAAATATGGCTATGATTATGGTGATGGAAATGCGTCCGAGGATTCAAATGGGCGAACAAAAGGTTTGACTGCATCGGTTTATAGTAAAGATAGATTTACGCAGAATTGGTTGTCCACAGTCACATTATCCTACAATAAAACTGATAGGGATTATTCAGTTCAGGATACGGATACATGGTCATACGATTTGGGGGGGGGCTATATCTTAAGTGGTAATAGTGATTATGACTCCGTGTATTCTAGCGAAACCAAGAGATTGCAATGGGATAACGCTATTGCATTAAATGAAGATTGGACGGTTACTGCAGGCGTTGATCTCTCTAGAGAAGATGTTGATGTGAGAAATAGATATCCTGGGGCCGCACTATCCTCGTTGAGTCAGGATAGAACGAAATATAGCCTTTATGCTGGTGTGTTGGGCAACATGAGGGATCACCATCTGCAGGCAAATGCACGTTATGACCATGTTGAGGATGGTGGTGCTAAGACAACAGGATATCTTGGCTATAGCTATGATATCAATCCAAAATGGAAAGCATTAGCAAGTGTTTCAACGGCATTTGTTGCTCCAACTTTATTCCAGCAGTATGACAATGTATTTGGCTATGGCAATACGGGACTGAAATCAGAAAGCTCTACTTCCTATGAGGCTGGTATTCAGTATGCGGACGGGAAAGATCTTGTTCGTTTAACAGTTTTCGAAACTCATGTTCGTGATCAGATTGCTTCCCGGTATTCAGTTGATTTGCACAGAAGCGCTTATTTCAATATCGATCGCGTGAAGAATACTGGAGTTGAATTGACTGCTCAGTCTGATGTTTATGGTTTGTTTGATTTGAGAGCCAATCTGACTTGGCAGAATGCTAAGGATCAAGATACAAATGAGCGTCTGATTCGCCGTTCTAAATGGTTTGGAACGATTGGAGCATCTAAAACTATCGGAAAATGGTATTTTGGTGCTGATGCTTCATATAACTCACACCGTAGGGATAATGAATATAACGTTTCAACATATTCCAGACAGGATGTTGATCTTTCCTCCTATTGGTTGGTTGATTTAAATGCTCGTTATGATTTCAACAAGCATGTTTCAGTTTATGCTCGTATCGAAAACCTGTTTGATAAAGAGTACGAAACCACTTATGGATTTAATCAGTGGGGACGTGCTGGCTTCGTCGGTATCAACGTCAAGATGTAAAATGCTGGGATAATTTCATAATCCCAATGAGACCTGCCAGATGACAGAAAACCGGCTTTCTAAATCGATGCTGATACAGCAGAAAAAACGGAAAGCTGGTTGGCTTGTCATCCTACTGTGTATCACAGTGGCAGGTCTTTTTTTATGCTGTTCCATCGGTTCAGTCTCCATCAGTCTTACCAGCATCTTCCAAGGTATCGGGCAGAAACTCTCAGGTAATCTCTCTGATACAGAATCGGTCATTGTTTCAATCAGGCTGGAACGGATTGGTGCAGCTTTTCTTGCAGGGGCATCCCTTGCATTGGCTGGTTGCCTGATGCAGTCTCTCCTGCGAAATCCACTGGCAGATCCATATATCCTTGGCGTGTCAGGTGGTGCATCTGTCGGAGCAATCCTCATCCTCTTTTTCTCTGCAACCTGTCTGGCGACCAATATTGCTGCCTTGATAGGTGCATCAGCCATTTCAGTTTTTCTTTATCTACTGGCAAAACATAGTTTCGGTACAGTTCACGGAACAACTCGTATCCTGCTGACAGGTGTCATGTTGGCATTCGGATGCGGGGCAATCGTCACGCTTTTGCTGACACTGGCGCCTGACCATAACCTGCGGAGCATGGTCTTCTGGCTGATTGGTGATTTGTCTGGGACACCATTTTCACTGACACAGTTGCTGTTGCTTGTCATCGTCTTGGGTTGGAGTTGGCATCAGTCCAATGCCATCAATCTGCTTTCCCGCCAGTCGGATATGGCTTCATCTTTGGGGGTGCCTGTTGCCTCTCTTCAGAAAACATTGTTTGCATTGTCAGCCATCCTGACAGCAATAGCGGTGGCTGAGGCTGGGTGTATCAGTTTTGTGGGGATGGTTGTACCACATATCTGTCGCCGTATCTGGGGGGCAGACCATCGTTGGCTGATTCCAGCTTCAACATTGACGGGCGGGCTTTTCCTGATAGTTGCTGATACGATTGCCCGGAGTATTGTTTCTCCTATCCAGTTGCCAGTCGGAGCGGTCACTGCCATCATCGGTGTGCCGATTTTCCTTTTCCAACTGAGAAAGGGGATGCACTGATGCTTACGGTCAAGAATCTGTCCATCAATACCCCAGAAAAGCCTCTGGTAAAAAATCTCTGTCTTTCCGTAAAAGCGGGGCAGAGCTGGTTCATCTATGGGGCAAATGGTGCAGGTAAATCAACACTCATGCGGGCATTGGCTGGATTGAACAGTGAACAGGAGCAGGGGATAACGGTTAAAGGTGCGATTGAGCTCAATGGTAGACCATTGGGTACGATTTCTCCGATTCAATTGGCTCAGCAGCGGGCATGGTTGCCTCAGACCCAAACTGATGCTTTTGGTTGGACGGTCTTGGAAACAGTCCTTGCAGCTCGTTATCCACATCATGGTGGTTTATGGGAAAGCGAGGATGATATCGCTATCGCTGAAAATGCATTACAGCAGATGGATATGCTTGCCTTGGCTGAACGTGATATCCGGACTCTATCTGGCGGTGAGCGTCAGCGGACAGCAATTGCGTCACTTATCGCACAAGATACACCACTCATCCTGATGGATGAGCCGGCGACGGCTCTTGATCTGCCACATCAGCAGATGCTCATGCAGTTTATTCGCCAGCAGTCAGAACAGCAGAAAGCACTTATAACCATTGTCCATGACATCAATCTGGCCCGTATGGCAGCAACCCATGTCCTGTTGTTGAACGGTGATGGTGCTTGGGAGGCAGGAGAGCGGAAATCCATCATGATGCCAGAGAAACTGTCTCAATGTCTGCATAGCCCAATCAGGGCGATTCCGATTGAAGACGGTGAATCTGTCTTTATTTCAGCATGAGGGATGCAGGCAGATGTGGCAAAGATGCTTTCCTCAATGGTCAATACAGGTGATTGCCTGTGCTGGTTTTGCGTTTCTTTCTGCCTGTTCATCGGATAATCAAAAGAGTGCATCTGTCAGTCATCAGACAGCCATTCAGGTGGTCGATGATGATGGCTATACAGTCCAATTGGCGAAGCCTGCCAAGCGCATCATGACGCTTGCTCCTCATGCCACAGAACTGGTCTATGAAATCGGAGCGGGGCAACAGGTCATTGCAACAACCCGCTTCAGCAACTACCCAAAAGAAGCTCTCAATCTGCCGACAGTCGGAGATGTGCATCAGTTGGATATTGAGAAAATCATCAGCCTGAAACCTGATCTGATTGTGCTCTGGCCAAGTGGCAGTACCGCAAAACAGATGGCTTTGCTGGCAGAAACAGGTATCCCAATCTACAGATCAAATCCGCAGAAATTGCAGGATATCCCTGAAAGCATGATGAAATTGGGGCAACTGGCAGGGCATGACAACGAAGGGAAAAAAGCAGCAGAGCAATGGCAGAACCAATACAACGCCATCAGACGCAAGTACAGCGGAAAGACGCCTCTATCCGTTTTCTATCAGGTATTCGATCAACCAATCTATACCATTGGTGGTAAACAGGTCATCAACGAGGCAATTGACGTCTGTGGCGGTAGAAACATCTTCAATGATATCCAGATGCCATCCCCGACAGTTGCCCTTGAGACAGTCATCGGGCGCAATCCTGATGTCATCATCAGTTCTGGCGGAACAAGTGGCGGGCAAGGACTGGGGCTATGGCAGGGTATCCCATCTATGAAAGCCGTTAAGGCTCATAACCTTTATTCAATCCCGCCAGATTTGATCAGCCGTCCTGGTCCAAGACTCATGCAGGGAATCCAATACCTCTGCGAAAGCATCGAAAAAGCGAGGCAAAAGGCAGTCCGTTAAATAGAATATCTTTGGAATATTCTTTTAATATGGCCGATTACCATCCACCGACACCACCACCGCCTGAACCGCCACCAGATTTACCGCTGCCTCCAAAAAAGCTGCTACTGGATTTGGAAGATTCACTTTCTGCAATGGCGGTCCGGATAGCCGTCACCGAAGGTGATCCATCAATCATGCTTTCTTTGGCAAGATCCCGATAAGCGATTGAAGACATCCCGTCTGGGATTGTTGACCAGCTTGGTCGATAGTCGATTGTTTCCAGCATAGGATCGAAGCGTTTCTGCCAGGCATCTGCACATCCCATGGCGATGGCATAGGGCAGTAACTCTTCATATTTCTCAACGGTATCATCAGGGGCATTGAGCAAAGCCAACCGCTCTTTTTCAGCCATCAGGATATACATCCGCAATCCTTCAATCTGATCAGCAATCTGCCTTCCTTCTTCGGTCAATGGAGTGGCGAATTTCACCATAAACAGGGCAGGGACCAATCCGACACCGAAAAAGACAGAAATGATGAGCCAGTCGAAATCCAGCAGGAAAGCACCTGATAAGAAGAGGAAAACAATAAGCCCCCATTTGAACAGAGGCACAATAATCCGTGCCCAGATACCATGGTATGCAGTACCTTGTCGTCCCTTGATGGCAGAATAGGTTAGATAAACAGCCAAGGCTAAATAGGTTCCTGGCAGCATGAGGGTATCAATTGAACTCATGTTGTTCGTATAGCCAGGATGGTAGATGACATCCAGCAATTTATAGAACGCATAAACTCCGCCAGCGAGACCGATGATACCCGGCAGGAAAGAACGTTCTGTCAAAGGTCTGGTTGCCGTTTTGTACCATTTCCTGAGGGCTGCCCATGCGGTTGTCAGTGAGCGGGAAGGATGCCGTCCATCGCGCCCTAACAGTACAACATGGTCAACGGCATAGAAATGTTTGCAGATAGCTTTGCATGCAGTTGTAATCCAATTGTCTTCCGCATTTTCAGCAGGCTCTTCAAAGAACTTCACGCATTCTTTCTCGGACAGGTCCATCTTTGCAAAACCATTGACAGCCAGCCACATGAGGTCAGCCTGAAGCATGACAGGAGTCAAAGCCTTCTCTTTCATCCAGGCAACCATACCCGGGGTGAGATTTTCTGGTGGAGTAAAGATGGGGGAAACTGGTTTCTTTGGTTTCCGGTAGACGAAATACCATGCTCCTGCAAGATAGATACAGACAGCAGCCATCAATCCCAATAGGGCGAGTGTCCTGTGCTCATTCAACCAGTCAGAAAAAGTCTTTTCTGGTGGGGTAACCAATCCTTTTCGCCAGCCAACCACGACAGTCATGCCTGATTTTTCAGGGAGTTCTTTCGTGGTATTGAAAGTCATTGGCGCAGTCATTTTATAGTCTTGCCCCTGTTCACCAGACTTGCCTGTGAAAGCTTTTGTCATCAATGGCTGTTCGCCATCAGGCAGACTCAGCTTGAAAGAGGCCTTGTCAACAGGAAACTGGTTATCCAGACCGATTGCATTCAGATAAATCTCATCATGGTCTTCCAGAAAGCGGACATGCCCTTGGGTGCGATAGACAATCGTATAGGTATGTTTCCCCTTGCTGACCAATTCCTTCTCTTTCCCGATTGCCATGCCGTCCATGAAATACCCTCGGGTAAGGAGGTAATCCTCAGGTTTTCCATCTACAGTCACCTGTTGGACGTCAAAGGTGGTTTTCAGGACATAATTTTCATCAATGCCCTGGCGGACTGGGTAAGTACGGGTAATGCCATGCTTGATCTGTTCATGTTCAACGTTCACAGTGATGTTTTCTGTGACCAGCAGCGAACCATCCTTTTCCAGTACAGCGGAAACATCATAGTTATGGATGCGTTCCTCAGCATAAGCGGTTGAAATCAAACAAGGAATCAGATAGCAGACAGCCAACAGAATCTGCTGGCAGAAACGCATGAGCCGGTTATATTTTGCCATCATCACCTCCTTGTGAATGGTTGCGAAAAGCGGAGATTACTGAACACGAATCTCGCTGAACACAATCTGATAAGCCTCTCCTGTATGCTTC
>CAZHQM010000035.1:0-13447 GCA_964534155.1 uncultured Oxalobacter sp. | reverse complement strand
ACCATAATTATCCGTCAGGAACTGGGAGCCGGTCTTCGGCATTTCCCAGCCCGGAATATAGGCTGCGAAGCGGTCCATCACTGCCAGATCGAACTCTTTCGGCATCGGCTGGAACAGGTCATGATCTCGGGAATTCACAATCTGCTTGATGGAAAGATCCAGATTGCCCACAAAACTCAGCCCGGCATTGGCAATCACCTCAACACCACGGGAGAAGCGGCCATTTGCCATATAGTCCTTCATAATCTGGATAGTGTCTGGATCTTTGATTCGGATACCCGCCACCTCATCAAAAGCCACCGTATCCCAGAAAGAAACCAGCCCCGGCTTATTCCGCGCCATGTTGTAGAACAGGGTGGACTTTGTGGACTGTCCACCAGAAATCAATGTCGCATAAGGCGAGAACTCACTGAAGAAATAACTCTTACCCGTACCTCGAGGACCCAACTCGATATAGTTGTAATTTGCCTCAACCAGCGAAGCCATCCGCGCAAGGTAATGGAACTGTTGGCGCCGACTCAGCTTGCCAGGTTCCAGCCCGACAGACCGCAGGATAATTTCCAGCCACTCATCTCGGGAAAACTGCTTTCTGCCCTCGCAGTATTCAAGAAAATTGAAACGTGAAAGCTGGATAGGACGGATAGCCTCAATATAAAAAGTGTAGCGGTCTTCCTCAACATCATTGAAAGCGACTGTCACCTCTGCCCAGATGCCCCCCTCAAGCAGCCGTTCATTATCAGTAAAGAAACTCTCATTGATGGCGATGCGGTTGGAACCAAAGTTTTCCAGAGTTGCCCAGTGGCGTTTATCCTTCTCCACATACCGCACACTGATCTTATCGATGAACCGATGTCTGCCTTTGGTCGCAACCTTAGACTGGGCGGCATTTGCCTCATCAGGTCGTACATAACTGTTCTGCAGGGTTTCCACAACCGCCTGCATACCTTCTTCCAGTTCTTCCTCATCATCACTGGCGCAGAACCGGGCAAGCAGAAACTCAAGCACAAAAGTTGGCACATTTGTGCCTTTCTTGATGCGTTGCAGTAAATCTTTCCGAACTACCTTGCCAGGATAGACCTCGTTCAGTTTTTTATCCAATTCATCGAGTTGCATCATTCACCTCAAACCATCAAATCAGTCTTCAGCACCAGATGCCCGCCAGGCAACTGGACTTTCGTCTGGCTGTCCACACACAGGATATGAATCTCGCCTACTTCAGGCGCATCATCTGTGAGTCGTAACGACAGCGGGTATATGCCACCACTCTGGATTTCCATCATGCCAGTATCGCTCTTCGACAGAATACCCACAGCATTCCGTTTCTTCAGGTCATCCACAATCTCAATGCGGACAGTTGCAGACTGATCGCTGTCAAACATATCACCCAATACAGCCAAGTCCACACGGAAAATCCGGTTCTGAATCGTTGTGCGTTTCGGTTTAAGCTCAACTGTCAGGGAAGTTCCTGTGCCAGCAGATGCCACATTGCTCCTGATATGCAAAACAGGTACCACACATTCCTGAAGAGACATACCGCCATGAAAATACTTCATGTTCTGCATAAAGCAGGCAGTTGAATCCGGTAAGCAGACATCCATTGGGTTATCCATTGGCATCAGCAGATCTTGGGTGGAGCAACCCAGCAGACCATCATGGTTTGGCTTACCTTTACCGACCAGTAACCGTTCATGGATATTGTTCCATTCGCCACCGATCGGTTTTTCACACACATAGCCTGCCCGGTCACCATTGAACAGGAAGAATCCATGGTCAGTTGCAAAGAAAATATCCGTGAAACCCTGTTGCACCAGCTTCTCTGTCAGCATTTCCAACTGGCGGATATATTTATCCACCATCTGCAGAGAAGTTGTATTGCTTTCCAGCAGACTGTCGATTGCAGTATGGGTAATCACCAAGAGATCGGCAGTCTTCGGCAGCTGTTTCTTTTTGAAAGCATCCTCAAAGGCTATTCGGGCGAAGCGGTCACCATAGCGGTCTTTCAGAATCTGCTCGCGGTCTGTAGGTACCATCACAGCTTTGCCTTTATAAGTCACCTGCAGTTTCCCATCGGTGACAGTCAGCAGCTGGTTGGTTGCATCAGGGAGCAGGGCAGCCATACCGACTGGGGTGATGGATGGCATCGCGGATGCATAAGCAGTCAGCTCACCTTGGTACCGCTGGAGCAGTTCATTGAGCATCTGTCCCAGCTCATACCGCATCGCATCAACCATCATATAGGCAACCCGTCTGCCACTTTGCTGCAGGATCGGTGCAATGGTTTTATCGAACAAAGTTCGTGTAGATGGCAGACCAGGATTCCAACCGTCATGGTCAACCTGCTTCATCAAGACAGCCTGTAACTGATCTGTCCAGGAGCGGTAACGCTGTTGCACCAGTTCAGCAAGCATCGTGGCTTCATCATCGATGAAATCAGAAACCACACTCTCAAACCGACGGTACAGGCGGTCAATCTGGCTGTAAGACTGGGTGTAATCGGCGACCAATCCAGCTAGGCTGTTGGTCTGTTTCAATGGTTTTTCTGCCTGTTGCAGTGAGGTGAACAGTTCAATTACCAGACTGACCAATTGCCAGAGTGCTTTCTGCCGGTCATCACTGTTCGACCAGTAGGCTTCCCAGCGCACATCGGCAATGGCCTTGGCGGTATTGATATCACCTTTCTGCAGGGTATTCACCACCTGTTTCAGATAAAAGCGGTTTTCAAAGGCAAAGGTATCAGTTGCCCCAAGGTCAGACAGATCTGCACAGCTTGCCTCCAGATTCAAGGCGCGTTCAATCCGCTCAGCCTGTTCGGCATAGGTCTTTGCAAATTTGTTGCTGTCACGGAGCTGGTTGCAGACATTGCTGACAATTGCCTTATGTTCCTCGGGGGCAAGGGCTACACCTTGTAATGAGCTAGGCAAAGCATCAGGCAGGTCATAGGCAAAATCACTGAACAGCAGCTGTTGCCAGAGCCTGTTCTTAAAATCTGGCATTTCCTGCATCGTGTTGAGGTCAAGTCCCAGATACCGGTCAAGGAAAGACGCCAGCTCATCCCAGAAAAGCCCATTATCGCGATAGTGCGGAATTTCCCAAGGATGTTCCAACAGGGTCAGGATGATTTCCAGTGGAGAAGCCGCATGTGCTCCAGCCCCCAGTTTTGAGAAAACAGTCCGCAATGCTGCCCATTGAACCTGAGTGCCGGTATTGTCGATCATCTCAAAGGAAGGATTCGCCTCTTTCTCAAACAAGGCTTTCAGCTCATCTGCATTTTTCGGATTCGCTTCCAGACTCATGCTGCGCAATGAATCAGCCGCCACATTGTCAGGGAAGACACCGCCAATCTGTGCAAAAAGTGTGAAAGGGTCTGCCATGCGGTCATCCCCCTCAGACTTTTTAACCGGCACATAAATCAGCAGTTTTTCATTGTTAGTGGCATTCGCCAGAAACTGATAAGCTTGCTTGCGGGTATCGAGACTGGAAACAGAGGCATCCAGATAAATCACATCCTTGCCCTTGCCGACAGCATCCACGAGAGGTTTGTATTTTCCATCTGGGTCGTAGACTACCAGCATGCCCCGCTGATCCAACCGGGTTTCAAAGATCCGCTTACGGATGTATTCCTTGATTTTCATGGTATTTCCTCATCAGCCTTTCGGTGTCCAACCATCTTCAAGAATATGTTTATGGGCAAGTGCAATCGATGGGTCTTTCTCAGCTTTCTTGGCGCGTTCTGGCCAATAGTTCAGAGCACAGCCAGACCAGTCATAACTGCCTTTTTCAAGCTCTTTCCAGACCCCATCCAGTTCTTTCTGCCATTTCTTGTTCTGGATGAGCTCTCGCAGTGGAGCTGCGCAGATTTCCACGCCATCATCGGTGTAAGGGCGATAGGTTTCAGCCAGTGCCTGTACTTTACCCTGTAGTATGCGCAATTCTGCCAGCAGGTCTTGGCTGTTACGGATAGTTTCAGCAGAAGCCGTGCCTGGCTGCTCAATGAACCGTTTCAATTGCTCGATTTTCGGATTGATGAAATCATTCAATGCCACGTACAGCGTCTGGTTTGAGAGTTTCGGGAAATAGATCCACAGTATATAGTTGCCAGATTCAGTGCCAATTGGCCAGTAGATAGGGGCGCACCGTCTGAATTTTGTATAAATACTTTTGTGGAATTCAAAGAAGTCGCGTTTCAGCCAACGGTCGATATCGACTGGTGGCTCCATATCAATATAGGCAAATACTCTACTGACCAAGCTATTCAAAGCTAGAGAATGCGAGTCTTCCTGGACTAAGATACCGCTGTTTTCAACAAAACAGGCATCGTATTCTTGAACCATTCCACGGCTCCGTTCTTCATACGGTTCGATGGGAGATGGTACATCCCAGCTCTGTCTGTCACCTGTTGCCAATCGGTATTCAAATCGTCCAAAAGCAACACCAACTGCCCACATCATCAAGCGGTTGATTTTTTCTTTATCGGTTATGTCTGGAATCAGCCGTGTATTCGCAAACTTTTCGGTGGTTGGGCTATTGATGCCATAGCATGCATCAACCAGTTCATCGGTTTTCAGATGATTGTCTGCAATAGAGCTGATCAATGTTTTCCTATTCCACTCAGGTTTGAGGCGGTTGATAAGGAGCTCGGGTAACAGAAAGGCATGGGATTCTTCATTGACAATATCAAGCTCATGCCTGCAAATATAATTCTCTTTAGCCCAGGAGGCCAGTACCAGAATGTCTTCGTCACTTACTTCAGGAAAGGGGGTTTCTTCGAGAGTTCCGCATTCAAATCGTGCTCCACCATTCATCATCTGAAGTTGTGGACCAATGGCATAGCTAAATCCTGCAGAATTAAGAATTGCGGACGAATAGAAAAGCGTTTCTTCGTTATCATCGTGGGCAAATACGCAACTTCCTCTGCGATCAAAGATGCAATTTTTGGGAACAAGTCTCATAGCCAAAGCATTGGCTCGATTAGACCATGTTAGCCCGGGTCTGAAATAATGAGGAATATTTTTAATTGTTCGTGTTGGTGAACCATATAATACTGCTGCAAAAGATAGAACTTCTTTTCCATCATGTTTCCAGTTAATACATAAAGGAATATCGGAATAATAAGGTTCTGCTGCCCCTCCTTTCGTTATTAAATTCCATCTATTTTGCCGTTGAGTGATTTCCCAAGTTAAGCGAAAGAATCTGACATTATCTCCGGTTGTTAATCCTTGTCGTGCGATTAACGAAAAATCTTTCATTTTTGTCGAAGAACAATAAATATCGATTAATTGCTCATCAATGAAATATGACCATGATTCATTGGGAAGGTAGGTGAAAGAGAAAACATCTCTGTGGAATACAAGGTCATTTGGAATGTTTAGTTTTTCGTCAGAACACGCTGAGGCGAGTGCTGCTTCTTTGTTTTGAGATTCTGTAATGTTAAAAAAAGTTGTCATTTTTTCTCCAGAATATAAGCAGCAGCTTCAACCATTGCATCATCCATTACCCCATTCCCAAAATCAGCAAAAATGAGAATATTGGAAATTTTTTTCAGCTCTTCTCTCCATTTGACCATTTTAGGTCCAAAGAAGACTGTTCTAGATGAAATGCAACCAATGAATCCTGTATGATTTAATAATTCAATTCCCCTTAGCACAAACATACAGAGAATATCTGACTTCCCATTTTCGAAATTTTTTTTCAAAGACTTTGACGAGTTGGCAGTCATCCCACCAAATGGAGGATTCATTACAACAACGTCAAATTTGAATCGACATAAGTTAATTAATCGCAAGCAATTAAATAAATCTTTTCCGAAAATTTTGTCCCGGAAAGTGACTTGGCTGGATTCAGCATATTGCCTCCATGCGTATTCTAGTCGGGGACTCGATGTTTGCCAGACATTGCCGAAGAGGTCACTTCGGGGCTGTAGGGAAGCATTGACAGCAACAGCATTAATAGATTGTTCCAAGCGGAGCAGGATGCCGGTTTCAGGCACCATGGCTAACAGTTTCAAGGTGTTTTCCAACAGGATGGCATCGCCTTCAGAGAGCCCATCTTTGACAGCATTCAGGATGTCTTTTTCCGGTGGAGGTGCTGTGGCGGCTATGACATTGCTTCGGGAAATTGTCGGGCGCTGAGGGGGCTCAATACCCATTTCCTGCCAGGCGCGCTGTGCCCGTAACCAGAGAGCTGTTTGTGCGATTTGCACAGCTCGGGTATCGATATCCACTCCATAGATATTGTTCTCGATAATCAACCGGGGAACTTCAGTCAGGAAAAATGCCTTGTTTGTATAGACCTGATGTAGTGGTTCAGCAGTTGGTTTGCCGTTTTCATCAATCAGACGTTGTGCACTGCATTGTTCTTCCCAATTCCAGGCTTCTTCGTAGATGGTTTGCAAGAGATTGAATGCATAGAGCCCGAAATGCATGGATCCGCAGGCAGGGTCGAGAACTTTGATGGTGCGTGGGTCGCGTAACGTGTCAGAGCGTGTTGCGATTTCATCTTCGCGCAATGTTGAGAATCGGCATTTTTCTTGAAGCTGTGTTTGCCCACCTGTTGCATTAATCCAGAGCCTGCCGAGGGTGTTGTCGAGTAGGAATTCCACGACATAGCGGGGTGTGAAGAACTGGTTTCGGACAGCAAGTTCTTGAGAGTTGCGAGGATTGTTTGACTCATCTCGCATCTTTTTACGTTCTTCAGTGCTGTTAAAGTATTGGAAGACCCAACCAATGGCCTCATCTTCCTGCCAGTAGTTGGCAAGTGCTTCTGCATTGATGAGTTCAAGCAGTTTATTCAATGACTGGGCATCAGGGCAGAGCAGGCCAAATGGCGAATTTGGGTCGAAAGCATCTGGCAGTTCAATGGCGAGTTCTTCAAACAGGCAGTTCAGGTAGAGGGCATAGGCTTCATCGCTGTTGCCGCTGGCATGAGATGCTAGCATGTTGAAGGTTTCAAAGTCGGTGGACTGATTACCTCTTGAGACACATTCCCGCAGGATACCGCGCGCTTCTGCCATGCGCAGGGTGCAGATTCGGAGTAGAAAGGTCTGGGTCTGTTCGCGCACAATGCGGGTGAGCGCGGTCTTGCTGGCATCATTATCAGTATCGCCTTCATAGTGCTGCCAGATATCACGGAGTAATCGCGCTGTTTCAAGCTGCCCGGCATTCAGGTTGGTGAGGTTGTCCAGTGGTAGCACTACACCAGTCTCAGGATCCAGACCATAGCGTTTCTGCAGTTGCTCCTGAAAATGCCCAGCAAGCAGGCGTTTGGCATTGCCGACAAAGCTGTTCAGTAACCGACGCTCTTCTTTGGTCAATGCCATGTCAATCCTCCCATTCCAGATTGATGATGGTTTTGCCATCGGTTGTCAGTTGGGCTTTGGCTGCTTGCAGTTTTGCCATCAGGGCGTCGATGTCCGCAATAGTTTTCAGTTTCTTCTTGATATTGACCTTGACCGGTGGCACAACCAATGCCTGCTCGACTGCCTTAACGATATTGCTCAGGTTTGTTTGGATATTAGAAAAAAACTGGTTTGCCTGACTGATGCTATTTATTGATGGAATGGCAGGCAGTTTACTGAGGAGGGTAGTTTGTTGTTCTGAATTCAACTGTTCCCAGCCCGGTGTCAGTAGGGCAACTCTGATAGCTTTTTCTCGTTCAGTCCTCAGCCAGTCTGCTTTGTATTGCAGGACAGATTTCTCAAGTGCATCGACATTGTAGGCAAAGTTCTGGAAATCCAGTTTGCCATCAATCCACCCCGGAGAATCAAGCATTTGTACCAAAGTCATATTGGTCGTATTCAGCGTTTCTGCCTGGACTCTATGTGTTTCATCCAACTCTTCGCCAAGGATGATGCGCAGTTTCCCGGTAGCTGTGTTGTAGTCTCTGATGGCATCGAAAATACCACCAGCCTCTGCTTTGGCAACCTGTTGATACCATGTCATTTGTCCTTTGAACTGGCTGACAGAGGAACAGACAAGGCTGATGATATTACTACCGCCTAGGTTGGCGATTTCAAAGAAAGTGTCCTGCAGGTTGTTCAGCCAGTCTGATCGATGGAGCCCCAGGTTATCGGAAGCGGTTACGATTTCACCCAGTCGGGTACGGATTGTAATTGCCAAATTAGCGGCCGCCTGACAGACTTCCTTTTCTGTAAAACCGACTGTTCCGCACAGCGGGGTCAGGAAATCAACCGTGTCCATAATCTGTATTGGATCGGCTTTGCTGGTGCGGGACTGCACACCGACTTTGCCGAAATTGGCAGTATTTTTAAAGGCGGTATAGACGGCATCATTTTCAATCTTATGGGATTTCCCATTAATGGTCAGTTCCAGCTCTTCGCCCCAGAACATACCAGCTAAAACATAAAGAGTTGTGTCTTTTGCCCAGCCATAAGGTGCTTCATTGAACCGGTCAATCAGGGCCTTACCGGTCGTGCCACCACTCGATAGTTGTTCCATGATGCTTTTCACTGCTGGGCAGTTTTTGTTGAACTGTGCCTTACCGCCGATTTCGGCAATCAATGGTAATGGACTCTGTCTGCTGGTCAGGCTGCTTTTGTCTTTAGCTTTGAGGAATCGCTCTGCAGTATTGGTTTCTACCCGGACAGGCGCTTCTTCATTCTTGTTGTAGAGTGTTTTCGCCATGCCGGTAAAGATATTGGACATGGCCGCCTGAAGGGTACCACCCAGTTGGCTGATAGCGTCTCGGGTGCCTTCGTGGAGCATGATGCTGTCGCTGATGGTGGACTGAAGGAGTTTGACAAGTTCCGCTTTCTTGGCAGTGATGACGCCAATCTGTGTATTGCAGTACTGACTGATGTCCTTATCGGCATCATGCTGATATTTGCGCTGGATTTCCTGTCGTGCGCAGATGTCTCTGAGCAGTTCTTCCAGTTTCTCGGTATAGGTGCAGACAAGGCTGGCAGCTTTGTCCAAGCCTTTTTCGCGGATGAAGATATCTTCTTCCACCAGTTTCTGCTCTTGGTCTGTTGGATCAATCCAGCGGAGATAGAGCCGGATGCCGTCGTTCGCAGGGACAATTGCCTGTTCGTTCTGGTCAACAATCTCAATGCTTCTGCTGAGTGCATCAGAGACCTTGACGCTGACTTTTGGCAGGACTTCACGGAGCCCTTCGGAAAGAGTGCGGGTGATGTCGCGTCGCATCACATTGACTGTTGCGCGTTCGCGTTCGATGCGACCAAGCTTTTCACTGAGGAAGGTATAGGTTTTGCCATCAGCAGCCAGAGAGACCGGCACATCCTGTCTTGCTGCCATGTCGGCAAGGATTTCTGTAACCTTGCTTTCCAAGGATTCTGAATCAATGGTTGGCTGGAGCAGGGCGGCAATATTCTTCGGCAGGGCTGGGCAACCAGGATCTGCCAGGATGAACAGGACAGCCAATGCCTTGGCAACGTTGGTGCTGAGACTATCCTCGCGGTAAAGTCCTTTGTCGCCAATCAGACGTGTCATGATGGTTGCGAGGGCTGGGTCTGCCTTGTCGATGTCTTCTTTCAGCTCATCATAGATGTCTGCCAGGGTAACCAGTGTGCCTGCCGGCTGATTGTAGAAACGCTCCTCAGTATAGCGCCCAACCAGGATGTCCTGTACCACCTTGATGGCAGAGCGGAGACCAATGCCCCCGGTGGAGCGGGCAAGGACACCCAGCAGGTTGATGACCAGATCAAAGTGCCATGGCAGGAATGGGTAGAACAGCAACAGGTCATTTTCAGTGAGTGTGCCGTCCTGATAAAGCCGGGCATCCTGCAGGGTGGTGTAGGCACGCAGGGTCTGGTTGTGGTCTTTGAAAGCCTGTGCCAGCCAGTTGTTGCCTTCTCCAGATTTACCCAGCAGTCGTTTATAGCAGATTTCCTTGATATCCGTTGCCGGCAGGGTCACAGCAATCGGGAAGCGGTCTTTCAGTTTAAAGAGTTCTTTGGAATTGAGTGCTGCAGCGCCTTCTTCAGTCAGGGTCTGCTGGGCAGTGGCAAGTAGCCAGACATGTCCATCACCGATGCGTTTCAGGATGCGGGCGGTTCCGTCAAGGTCAAGAATGCAGTTAGGTCGGCTACCGACATACTGCCCGACTTCATCGATGATGAAGAGGATGTTTTCTTTCCCGGTTTCGTGGCGTACCAGATCGACCATGTCCTGCAGACGGATATCGGTGAAATCCATGTTGCTGTCGGTCTTTTTGGCGGTGCTGCTTGTACTATCCAGCTCAGGGTACATCGCCTTTGCGATTTTTGGGAAAATGCTTTTAATCAGGAAAGGTTGGTTCTGGATATCAGCCCATTTCCGTTTTCCGATATCCTGCGCGGTCTGTTGCAGCTCTTCCCAGCGGTTGTCCCGTTTGACCATCTGTTCAAAGTCGAAGACATCATCATCGCGGTATGCGTAACCGAACTGTTTGCGGATACTGCGGTACAGGATATCGGAGATTTCCTGGACATCGGTACCCATCTGCTGGGTGGCGAGGTCGAGTTTGATGACTGCTGCTGATGAGCGGTTGATGGTAGCATTGAGCAATGCTCGTGTTTCTGAATCAGCGAACCGGCTGGCCAGCAGCTGGTGGAATGGTTTGCCATCGATGTCGGTTTTCTCAAAGGCACAGCCAAGGTATTTGGTGAAGGATGACTTACCGGATCCATAGAAGCCACTGACCCAGATGCCGATATCACTGGCACCTTGGCCATCCATGCCATATTGCATCCGTTCCAGCAGATTCTTGAAAGCGGTATTGAGAGCATCAGTCACAACATATTCACTGACTTCTTCTTTCAGTGCTTCAGTACTGTTCCGTTCGTAGTCGATGACCTTTTCAATGTTGCGGTCGATGTTGCTGTCTGAACTGAGTATGTCTTTGATTGTCTGTGGCATGGTGGATTCCTAGAGTGAATCGACAGAAATATGTTCGGAGCGGTAGTTGCCGTCTTCTGGGTAAAAGCCGAGGAATTTAAGTCCGGAACTGCTCTTGGCTTCGCCTGGGTAGAAGAAGATGGCAGGGTGTCTGAACTGGCTGTGCAGTTTGTTTTCAAAGAAGCCCGGTCTGATAATCGGGTGCAATGCTTCGAGACCGGAAATCATCAGGACTGCTTTTTCCGTTTCAGGAATGGCATTGATTTCCTGAAGTTTGGATTCCAGAGCCTTCAGCAACGGTGAATCGCCGCCAATCAGCATTTCATGCAGCTGCTCATTGGTCATGCTCCAATTAAGTGGCTCTTCTTTTTCAATATCCTGAATCATTTCCCAGTCTGGGCTACTTTCCAGAATTGCCCACATGGTGTCCAGCATGGAGAACTGATGCACCTGCCATCCTTGGATTTCCAATTGGGTCTTGAAGCTTTTGAGTTGCCGGTTGACATCCCGGATGAACGCAGGGGGATAGACCAGATAGTAGACGGGTTCAAAACTGACGGCATTCGCACTTCGCCTGCCATTGATACTGGTGACGATCTGCTCAAATCCTTCTTTAAGCGATGACATCGGCTGCCTCCTGTAAAGTATTCAGTTTCCAAGTGATGGCAGCAGCATTGCCAGCCTTCTGAACAAGGAAATAAGGGCGCAGTTCAGCGATGCTGAACATGTTGGTGACATCATCAGCAGTCAACCCGAATATCTGCCAGTCGCGATGGTTGATGATGGCATTGTCTGAAAGACCGGTTTCCTTGAAATGGCAGACCATCAGTAGGAAAAGCCGCCAGTCGAGACGGTAATCTTCAATGGTAAAGACACCTTTGCCATTGCCAGACAGCAGTCCGAAATCATTGAGGACGCCAGTTACACTGCCTGCATGACGTTTGGCGACTTCTGGTCGCCATGGTTTCTGGGTTTTGCCTTGTGCGGATCCCCGCAGGATGAAGTCGATGGCAACATCACTGGTGATAGCAACCTGTGCGGCTTCTGTCCGTGGCCAGTATTCCTGTTCAAGAAATTCCCGGATGATGAGATAACCGCGGGCTGTCTGCAGGAAGATCATCTGTTCAATCAGGGAAAGAGGCCATGTGTCAAGATGGTCTTTGATGAGCTGTGCCCATGGCTCGGCTTCAGGTTCGATGAAGCGGGGGGCAAAGATATCGACAATGACATTCTTGAGAGACCGGGCTGTCATGGTAGAGAACTGACCGGAATCCAGTGCCTTGCGGTACATGGTCATGGTGTCGTCACCCTTTTCCCAGAGCTGGATGGCTTGCCGGCAGAAGTCTTTAGAGCGGACAAGGTTTCTCAACTGGATGGTGTAGTAAGGACTGCTCATGCTTTATCCTGACTGAAGAAAGGGAATGCCTGTGCGCCGGAGTCAAATGCAGTCTTGTAGATACGGGCCATGCGTCCAACATTAGCCATGACATTATCAACGGAGGAGGGGCCCAGATTGGCTGCACCTTCTGCGCTCTGGCGGTGGCGGGCGGCGAGTTCAGTCAGATGGCTTTCTGCACTCTCGCGGTTTTCCAGAACTGCATCGAAGAGCTCTTGCCCTTCTGGTGTCAGCAGAGCATCCCGCATCTTGGAGTCAAGTTCCTGATGGAGTCTGAAGAGATGGTGACTTCGGTTATCGAGAACCTGCTGATGGACGCGGAGTGCCGCCTCGCCGGTACCTTTGAAAATAGCAATCCGGTAACTGCGTGGAAAAGAAAGGACAAGTGCCCGTTTCCCATAGACAGAGAATCGGCTCTTCCACCATCCATGGTTGCCTTGCTCTCCTAAAAGACCGACAGCCAATCGGAGTGTGAGCAGTGATTTGATGCCCTCATCGATTGGTGTCCCAGCAGTGTTTTCCTGTGACATGTTGGGTTCCTTTAACTGATTGGTTCGCACCAGGGGATAACAAAGCATATTACCATCAACGGGTGCGGAATTCGGATTTTACGAAGTAAAAAACCGATGTGCTGATCAATAACCAAACGAATGCGGGCTATCCATGGCGGTTATTTTCCTGCCCCTCTTTAATCATCCTCGCCATAACCAAACGTATGTGAGCTGTCCATGGCGATTTCCCTGAGATTCATGCGCTCATACATATCTTTATAGGCGTTTTCCAGTTCAGTGAAGAGGCTGACTGCTTCATTGTTAACAAAGACTGCATAGGCGAAGAAGCCGCTGTTTTTGTCGATGGTCTGGAATATGCGGTATACGGTACCGTAGATTTCTTGGGTGTCGATGAGTTCAACAGGCTCCCAATCGTGTTCTTTGTTTTTCCAGACATCTACTCTTGCGGTCATGCGTGCAAGCAGATCTTTCTGGGCACTCTCCAGATCGGTGAAGATGCCTACTGTCTCATCATTGTCAAATACTGCAAAGGCAGAGATATTGTTGACTTTCTCAAATACCTTGCCGATGCAGAATTTCCTTCCGAAGATTTCTTGTTTTTCGACATAATCAAAAATTTCCCAGTCCTGTTTTATCATGCGCTCAAGCATGTCTTGTTGGGCACTATCCAAATCGGCGAAGATGCTAAC
>CAZHQM010000034.1:0-13905 GCA_964534155.1 uncultured Oxalobacter sp. | reverse complement strand
GGTGCCAAGGGTTATGTCGGCAAGCGTGAAGGTGTGAGCGGCAATGTGACTGCGATCTATTCGTTCTAAGCGCAGATATCCCTCAATCCAGAGACCTCAGGTGTTTTGCATCTGGGGTCTTTTTTTTGTGTGAACAGACGGCTGTCATCCCCGATGTCTCACCGCCTCATGCTGCCGCTTTGCGGCAGGAATGCCGGTGGTCGGGAATCGGGTATCGCAGTCTGGGGAGATGTATCTGGCGCTTCTTTTCAGGAAAATATCTGTTTTGCAGGGTGTCTAGGTATAATTCTGCCATTCACTTCAAAAAGGATTAAGACAATGACTGATGAATACCGTGATCTCCCAGAAGAAGCGCTCCGTGAACTGGCACAGATGGCTGAAAGTGATGGCGATGATGAAGGCGCGATGATGTTCCTGACGCTTGCCGCTGAAAAGGGCGACCCACTCTCACAGACAAGACTGGGGCTGATCTACAGCAATGATGAATCGCTTCTGGATCTGGAAAAGGCAGAGTCGCTGTTCCGTGCGGCAGCTGAAAGCGGTTATGCCCGTGCGATGTTTGAGCTGGGCGATTTCATGTATACGCAGGAAAAGGTGGAAGAGGCTTACGAATGGTACCGTAAAGGGGCGATGCGTGGCGATTCTGACTGCAAGATGCGGATGAAGCATTTCGGTATCGAATAAGCTGTTTCTGATGGGGCAGGCTCTGTGTGTGTATAGCCTGCCTTCATTGAGGCTTTTCTTTGTGTTTCTGGCAACAATTCCTATTGAGTCACTGTGATTTCTCTGGGGTAATAGTTGAACAAAAAGGTCGGGAATAATATACTTGACTGCATTGTTCAACTATTTTTCTTCAGGAGTCGAGACAATGCGTCTGACGACAAAAGGGCGTTTTGCTGTGACCGCCATGATTGATCTGGCGAGGACGCAGCATAGCGGACCGGTTTCCCTGCAGGGCATCAGTGAGCGTCAGGATATCTCTGTCGCTTATCTGGAACAGCTCTTCTCAAAGCTGCGCCGTGGGGCATTGGTGAAATCGGTGCGTGGTCCAGGTGGTGGCTATCTGCTGGCGCGCGATGCGGCGGAGGTGTCGGTCGCCGATATTGTCTTTGCTGTCGATGAGCCATTGGATGTGACCCGCTGTGGTGGTGATGGCAACTGCGCCAAGGGCAGCATCACCTGCATTACCCATGACCTCTGGGCAAACCTGAATGGAAAGATAGTGGATTATCTCGCCTCGATTTCTCTGGCATCACTGGCTGATTCAGTGGTGGAACACGGGGCGGAAAAAGACAGCAAGATTATTTTTATAAGACAACAGGCATAACAAAAGGACGAATTTAGCATGAGCGATCCTATTATCCAGCCAACCCAGTGCAGCATTCTCAGGGAATCTGTTGGGGATGACTCTTATCCGATTTATCTGGACAACTCCGCAACCACACCGGTCGATCCACGTGTTGCTGAGAAGATGATTCCTTATCTGTGCACCCATTTCGGCAATGCGGCATCGAATACCCATGCCTATGGTTGGAACTCTGAAAAGGCAGTTGAGGAAGCACGTGGTCATGTGGCGGCACTGATCAATGCAGACCCTCGCGAAATCGTGTGGACTTCTGGTGCGACCGAAGCGAACAACCTGGCGCTGAAAGGTGTTGCCCATTTCTACCAGAAGAAAGGCAAACACCTGATTACCGTGGCAACCGAACATAAATGTGTGCTGGATTCCTGCCGTGAACTGGAACGCCAGGGCTATGAAGTGACCTATCTGGAACCTGGCGAAAATGGCCTGATTACCATTGAGCAGCTGGAGGCGGCTATCCGCCCTGACACCATCATGGTTTCTGTCATGCTGGTGAACAATGAGATCGGTGTCATCCAGCCATTGAAAGAGATTGCGAAGATCTGCCGTGCGAAAGGTATTGTGAGCCATACTGATGCGGCTCAGGCTTGCGGCAAGATGCCTGTGGATGTCCAGGATATGGATATCGACCTGATGACCATGACTGCGCATAAGATCAATGGTCCTAAGGGTATCGGTGCCCTGTATGTCCGCCGCCGTCCTCGTGTCCGTCTGGAAGCCCAGATGCATGGCGGCGGTCATGAACGTGGCATGCGTTCCGGTACCCTGGCAACCCATCAGATTGTCGGGATGGGGGAAGCATACCGTATTGCGAAAATCGAGATGGATGAAGAGATTGCCCGCATCCGCATCATGCGTGACCGCATGGCGCGTGAACTGAGCAAGATCGAGGCGTCTTACATCAACGGTGATATGGAACACCGTATTGCCCACAATCTGAACATCAGCTTCAACTATGTGGAAGGCGAATCCATGATGATGGCGATGCGCGGTATTGCAGTGTCTTCTGGTTCAGCATGTACCTCCGCAAGTCTGGAACCATCTTATGTGCTGCGTGCGATTGGCCGCAGTGATGAGCTGGCGCATAGTTCCCTGCGTATCACATTGGGCCGTTTCACCACCGATGAGGAGGTGGACTTCGCAATCAAGTTGATTACTGAAAAGGTTGCAAAACTGCGTGAGCTGTCTCCGCTGTGGGAAATGTATAAAGAAGGTCTTGATCTGGACAAGATCGAATGGGCTGCACATTGATGGAGTTGAAAGATGGCATATTCTGAAAAAGTGATTGATCACTATGAAAATCCACGCAATGTGGGCACTCTGGACAAGAATGATGAAAATGTCGGTACCGGGATGGTCGGTGCACCTGCCTGTGGCGATGTGATGCGCCTGCAGATCAAGGTCAGCGAAGATGGCGTGATTGAGGATGCGAAGTTCAAGACATATGGCTGCGGTTCTGCGATTGCCTCCAGCTCCCTGGTGACCGAATGGGTCAAAGGCAAGACGATTGATGAAGCGCTTGCCATCAAGAATTCCGACATTGCCGATGAACTGGCGCTGCCTCCTGTGAAAATCCACTGCTCGATTCTGGCAGAGGATGCGATCAAGGCGGCGGTCAACGATTACAACGCGAAGAAAAAGGCCAAGGCTGAATAATGGCGATTACGATGACAGAAAAAGCTGCGGCGCATGTGATGAAGTTCCTGCTGCGTCGGGGCAAGGGTATCGGACTGCGGTTTGGTGTCCAGACAGCTTCGGACTGTGCAGGGATGGCATACAAGCTGGAGTATGTTGACGAGCAGGGCGAGGATGACAGCGTTTTTGACTGTCTCGGCGTGAAAGTGTTTGTTGACAAGCGGAGCCTGCCTTATCTGGATGGCACGGAGCTGGACTTTGTGCGTGAGGGGTTGAACGAAGGCTTCAAGTTCAACAATCCGAATGTCAAGGATACCTGCGGCTGCGGCAAGAGCTTCAAGGTATAGGCGGTCCGTTCATGCAGAATTTCTTTGAGCTGTTCAATCTGCCGGCGCAGTCTGATGTCGATGTCGGTGCATTGGCTGCGGCATACCGTAACATCCAGCGGCTGGTGCATCCTGACCGTTTCGTGAATGCCTCCGAGGCTGAGAAACGTGCGGCGGTGCAGTATGCATCACTTGCCAATGATGCCTATCAGACGCTGAAAGATCCATTGAAGCGGGCAATCCATCTCTGTGCATTGAATGGCGTGCAGCTTGGCGGTGAAAACCGCACGCAGATGGATCCGATGTTCCTGATGGAACAGATGGAATGGCGTGAACGGCTTGAGGATGCCCAGCAGTCTAAGAATGTGGCGGATCTGCAGGCGCTTGCTGATGAGCAGTCTGTCCTGCGGGAATCACAGGCAGCT
Organism: uncultured Oxalobacter sp.; assembly: GCA_964534155.1. Taxonomy (GTDB): domain Bacteria; phylum Pseudomonadota; class Gammaproteobacteria; order Burkholderiales; family Burkholderiaceae_D; genus Oxalobacter. The sequence continues at coordinate 10,156 of CAZHQM010000034.1, read as the reverse complement.
GCTGTGAAAGGCTATCTGGATACACGCCGCTTTGATGATGCCGCAACCGAAATCAATAAACTGATGTTCCTTGAGAAATTCGGCGGAGAAGTCCGTCGTGCCCTTGAGGGTTTGGCTGGCAATAACTGATTTTTCTCTGAATTTTTTCCACTGAATTATGGCGCTTCTCCAAATCGCCGAGCCGGGCATGTCGGCGGCTCCTCATGATATCCGGTTGGCTGTGGGTATCGACCTGGGTACAACCAACTCATTGGTGGCAACGGTGCGCAATGGTGCACCAGAAGTCCTGCCTGATGAACAGGGAAAGTTCCTGCTGCCATCAGTCGTACGTTATTTTCCAGATGGACAGGTTGAAGTGGGTGCTGATGCGAAAGCCGCCCAGAATATCGACCCTGTGAATACCGTCGCTTCTGTGAAGCGCATGATGGGGCGTGGTCTGGCAGATCTGGCGAACCGTGAGCATCTGCCTTATCAGCTGGTCGATGCACCGGGCATGGTGAAACTGCAGACGGCAGGGGGTGTGAAAAGCCCTGTCGAGGTCTCTGCGGATATCCTGTCTGCCCTGCATGAACGGGTGAAGGCTTCTTTTGATGAAGAGCTGGCGGGGGCTGTGATTACCGTGCCGGCCTATTTCGATGATGCCCAGCGTCAGGCTACAAAAGATGCTGCCAAGCTGGCGGGTATCCATGTGTTACGCCTGCTGAACGAACCAACCGCGGCTGCGGTAGCTTATGGGCTTGACCATCAGCCAGAAGGTGTCTTTGCCGCCTATGATCTGGGTGGTGGCACATTCGATATCTCGGTGCTGCGCCTGAACCGTGGTGTTTTTGAAGTGCTGGCAACGGGGGGTGATTCCCATCTTGGCGGTGATGATTTTGACCACGCCATCTTTGACTGGATGGTCGGCCGGTTGGGACTGGAAAATCTGTCGCCAGAAGATACCCAGCTGCTGATGACGGCTTCCCGTCAGGCGAAGGAAGAACTGTCCTCAAAGCCGGAAACTGAAATCGAGGCATCGCTATCCAATGGAATCCAGCTGCGTCTGGCACTCTCTGCGGAGGCGTTCGAGGCAATGACGATGCCACTGGTTGAGAAGACATTGCAGTTGATTGCGCAGACTGTGCGTGATGCCGGTGTTGCCATCGGTGATGTGGATGGCGTGATGCTGATTGGTGGGGCGACCCGTATGCCGCATGTCCGCCGCGAAATCGCGAAGCTGTTTGGTCAGGAACCACTGGCATCTATCGATCCCGACAAGGTGGTGGCGTTGGGCGCGGCTGTTCAGGCGAATCTGCTGGCGGGTAACCGTGCGCCGGGCGATGACTGGCTCCTGCTGGATGTCATTCCACTGTCTCTGGGCGTTGAGACAATGGGCGGTCTGGTTGAGAAAATCATCCATCGCAATTCAATGATTCCCTGTGCCTATGCGCAGGATTTCACGACATTCAAGGATGGACAGACAGCCATGGCGGTCCATGTCCTGCAGGGTGAGCGTGAGCTGGTTTCAGACTGCCGTTCATTGGCGCGTTTTGAACTGCGGGGCATCCCACCGATGGTCGCGGGTGCGGCAAGGATCAGGATCACTTATCAGGTGGATGCCGATGGTCTGCTGTCTGTTTCTGCCCGTGAGCAGTCCTCTGGTGTTGAGGCATCCATTGAGGTCAAGCCTTCTTATGGTCTGAGTGACGATGAGATTGTGAAAATGCTGATGGATTCCGGTCGCCATGCTGAGGATGATATGAAACACCGTGCTTTGCGTGAGGAAACGGTGGAAGCGGAAAGAACCCTGCTGGCAACCCAGTCTGCACTGGATGCGGATGGCGACCTGCTGAATGATGCCGAACGGGCAGAAGTGGATGCCTTGATGGCCGGTGTGAGAGCCGTGCTGGGAAGTGATAACATTGATGTTATCCGTGATGCGATGGCGGCGCTGTCAAAAGGAACCGAGGAATTTGCCGCCAGACGGATGAACCGCAGTATCCGCAACGCACTTTCTGGCAAGAATGTGGATGATGTGAACAGTATTCTCTGATTGGATGGATTATGCCGAAGATTACCGTATTGCCTCACTCAGTGCTGTGTCCTGATGGCGCAGAGTTTGAAGCACCGACTGGTCAGTCACTGACTGATGCGCTGCTGGATCATGAGATTGAGATTGAGCATGCCTGTGGCAAATGTGGTGCCTGCAGCACCTGTCATGTGATTATCCGTGAGGGGTTTGATTCACTGTCAGAACTGGGCGACCGTGAAGAGGATATGCTCGACAGGGCTTGGGGGCTGGAGCCGGAATCCCGCCTGTCATGCCAGGCGAAGATCGGTGACGAGGATGTCACGGTTGAGATTCCCCGCTATACCCGCAATCTGGTTGCGGAACGTGGCTGATTGGAGAACAGGAGAGAATCATGAAATGGACTGATGCCCAGCGGATTGCCGAAGAGCTGTATGACCTGAATCCAGATCTGGATCCATTGACCCTGCGGTTTACCGAAATGCACGCAATGATCTGTGCGCTGGAAGAGTTCGACGATAATCCAGAGGGTTCCAATGAGCGGATACTGGAAGGTATCCTGATGGCATGGCTGAAAGAGCGGGAGTGATTTCCCGCTTTTTTCATGTTAACGGCGGTTCTGTTTCATCAGCTGGCTCTGTTCACGCTGCCAGTCACGTTTCTTCTCGGCATCCCGCTTGTCGTACTGTTTCTTGCCTTTCGCAAGACCGATCTCACATTTCACCCGTCCTTTTGAGAAATGCAGGTTCAATGGCACCAGCGTGAAGCCTGCCCGCTCGACCTTGCCGATCAGTCGGCTGATCTCGCTGGCATGCAGGAGCAGTTTGCGGTCACGCATCGGATCAGGCTTGATGTGGGTGGAGGCGGCAGTCAGCGGGCTGATATGGGCGCCGAACAGGTAGATTTCCCCGCCACGGACGATGACATAGGATTCCTTGAGCTGAACACGCCCTGCACGGATGGATTTGACTTCCCAGCCTTCCAGAACCATGCCAGCCTCGAATCGTTCTTCGATAAAGTAATCGTGAAAGGCTTTTCTGTTGTCAGCTATGGTCATAAGGTCTCATCCTTTGTATAAAATAGCGGTTCTATCAAAACTATTCGGTCATTATGACGGTCGTTCACAAATCAATCCAGCTGGAATACAGTGCGCAGCAGATGTATGCACTGGTTGAGGATATCGAGTCGTATCCTGAATTCCTGCCGTGGTGTGACAGTGTCAGGGTTCAGCGGGACTCTGTCAACCATACTGTCATTGCCGAGATGCATATGAATGTCATGGGCATGCGGCAGACCTTCACCACCCAGAATGTCAACACGCCTTCTGACTCCATCAAGATAAGGCTCAAGGACGGACCTTTCAAGACCCTGGACGGCGAATGGACTTTCACACCGATCGATGACAGCCATAGCACGGTGAGCGTGTCGATGACTTACGAATTCTCGAATTTCCTGCTTGAGAAACTGATTGGTCCGCTCTTCGGGGCGATGACCATCGATCTCATCAGTGCCTTCCGTCAACGTGCCAAGAAGATTTACGGGTGATGTTATGGGTAATGACACCATTGGATCAGAAACAGCCATGATGACCGTGCAGGTCTGCTATCTGTCGCCTGATGAACAGCTGATTCAGGAAATCGCCGTTCCTGCTGGCACAACGGTTGTCCAGGCATTGGAAAAGGCAGGGCTCGCAGGGCGGTTTGCCGGTGCCATCAGCCAGGGGCATGTCGGGATATACGGCAGGAAGGTGCCGGTCGATACGGTGCTGTCATCTGAAGACCGTATTGAGATCTACCGCCCCCTGCGGGACCTTCCCCAGAACATCCGCCGCCGCCGTGTCGAGCAGATGCGCGGGAAGACCTATACCAAGTGGAACAAGGATGCCCCACGCCGATAGGGGCTTCCTGTATTCATGTGACGATGTGGCATCTATGCCACTGAAACATCCTTTCCCTTGGGTATCGGCAAGGGCGTATTTCCCTGTTTTGTACATTTTCATCTGCCTGATATGGACAGAGTGTTGTAGAATTAAATACTTTGTACAATTCCCGTAATTGTATGTGATGTTTTGTAATTGAGCAGTGCCCGTTCAAAACAAAGCAGGTATTCAATGCCTTTCGCCCACTACCCCGAGGTGGAATGTGCGTTCACATGGTGGACTACGCCGCCGCACGTGAAGACTGCCGTTGCTGTTTTGAAAGCTGTTTGCTCTGACCCGTGCCACAAGCGCGAGAGGCAGAAGCTGGTTTACTGTTCCGATGGACAGTGATCATGTGTTCTGTTTCGCCAGGAAAGAGCATCCGATCAATTTCCAGTGGACCTTGAAAGGAAAAAGTATGAGTTTAGAAATGACAGGTTCCGAGATTCTCGTCCGGAGTCTGGCTGAAGAGGGTGTTGAACACGTTTTTGGTTATCCAGGCGGTTCCGTTCTCTATATTTATGATGCCATCTACAAACAGGATAAGTTCAAGCATATCCTGGTCCGTCATGAACAGGCGGCTGTCCATGCGGCTGATGGCTATGCAAGAAGTACCGGTAAGGTTGGTGTTGCACTGGTGACTTCTGGTCCAGGCGTAACCAATGCGGTTACTGGGCTGGCCACCGCATATTCTGATTCCATTCCGATTGTCGTCATCAGCGGTCAGGTTGGTACTGCCGCTATCGGTTCCGACGCTTTCCAGGAATGTGATGCGGTCGGTATTTCCCGCCCATGTGTGAAGCACAACTTCCTGGTGAAAGATGTCAAAGACCTCGCTGTCACCATCAAGAAAGCGTTTTACATCGCATCCACAGGCCGTCCAGGTCCTGTCCTGATCGATATTCCTAAGGATGTCAGCATGCTGAGCTGCCCATTCGAATATCCTAAGGAAATCGAAATGCGCTCTTACAGCCCTATCAACAAGGGCCATACCGGTCAGATCCGCAAAGCGGTTCAGATGCTTCTTCAGGCAAAACGTCCTGTCGTCATCTGTGGCGGCGGCGTCATCCTGTCAGACTCTGCTCCAGAAATGAACGCGTTTGTCGACCGTCTGGGTGTTCCTTGCGTGACAACCCTGCAGGGGTTGGGCGGTTACCGTGCTTCCAGCGACCGTTGGGTCGGTATGCCAGGCATGCACGGTGCATATGAAGCGAACATGACCCTGAATGCCAGCGACACCGTCCTGTCTGTTGGCGCACGTTTCGATGACCGTGTCATCGGCAACCCAGGCAACTTCGCTGATCCAGACCGTAAGATCATCCACATCGACATCGATCCATCCTCCATTTCCAAACGTGTCAAGGTCGATATTCCAATCGTCGGCAATGTGAAAGATGTCCTGCAGGAAATGCTGGCACAGCTGGATGCAATGCCTGCGAATGCTGTCAATCCAGCAGGTCTCGACGGCTGGTGGAAACAGATCAACGAATGGCGTGCAACCAAGTGCCTGAGCTACGATCAGGGCGATACCATCATCAAACCTCAGTTCGTCGTTGACAAGCTGTGGGAAGTCACCAAGGGCGATGCATTCATCACCTCCGACGTCGGTCAGCACCAGATGTGGGCTGCACAGTACTATCCATTTGATAAACCTCGCCGTTGGCTGAACTCCGGTGGTCTGGGTACCATGGGTGTCGGTCTGCCATATGCGATGGGTGTCCAGATGGCACATCCAGATGCAACTGTTGCATGTATCACCGGTGAAGGTTCCATCCAGATGAATATCCAGGAACTGGCAACCTGTAAGCACTATGGTCTGACTCCTAAGATCATCATGCTGAACAACGGTGTCCTGGGTATGGTCCGCCAGTGGCAGCGTCTGGATTATGAATCCCGCTACTCTGAAACCTATGTGGCTTCTCTACCAGACTTCACCAAACTGGTTGAGGCTTATGGTCATGTCGGTCTGAAGGTTGAAAAACCATCTGATGTTGAAAGCGCACTGAAAGAAGCTTTCTCCATGAAAGACAAACTGGTTTTCGTCAATGTTCTAGTCGATTCCACTGAAAACGTCTGGCCAATGGTTAAACCAGGCAAGAGCCTGACTGAAATGCTGATGAGCTTGGAGGACAAATAATATGCGTCACATTATTTCAGTTCTGTTGGAAAATGAAGCAGGCGCACTGGCACGTGTTGTCGGTCTGTTTGCTGCCCGTGCATACAACATCGAAACCCTGAATGTCGCACCAACAGAAGACCCAACCCTTTCCCGTATGACGATTGTCACCGTTGGCTCAGATGCTGTCATCGAACAGATCACCAAGCACCTGAACCGTCTGATTGAAGTCGTCAAGGTTGTCGATCTGACCGATGGTTTCTATGTTGAACGCGAAATGATGCTCATCAAGGTCCGTGCAGTCGGCAAGGAACGTGATGAGATCAAACGCACAGCGGATATTTTCCGTGGCCGTATCATTGATGTCAGCGACCGTGCCTACACGATCGAACTGACTGGCGATAAAGCGAAACTGGATGCATTCATCGAAGCAATTGACCGCTCCGCTATTCTGGAAACCGTCCGTACCGGTGGTTCTGGCATGGGCCGCGGCGAACGCATCCTGAAAGTATGATTTTTTGTTTGTTGGATTTTTTGATTAACTAGGATTCAAAAGAATGAACGTTTATTACGATAAAGACTGTGATCTGTCTTTGATCAAAGGTAAGAAAGTTGCTGTTATTGGTTATGGTTCTCAGGGTCACGCACATGCGCTGAACCTGCATGACTCCGGTGTTGATGTTACCGTTGGCCTGCGTAAGAATGGTGCTTCCTGGAACAAGGCAGTCAATGCTGGCCTGAAAGTTGCTGAAGTCAAGGACGCTGCGGCTGCTGCAGACGTCATCATGATTCTGCTGCCAGATGAAAACATCCCTGCAGTTTACAAAGAAAGCATCGCTCCAGTTGCAAAACAGGGCGCTGTCATCGCTTTCGCACACGGCTTCGGCATCCACTATGGTCAGGTTGTTCCTCGTGATGACTTCGACGTTATCATGATTGCTCCTAAGGCTCCTGGTCACACTGTTCGTAACACCTACACCCAGGGTGGTGGCGTTCCTCAGCTGATCGCTGTCTATCAGGACAAATCCGGCAAGGCCCGCGACATCGCTCTGTCCTATGCAATGGCTAACGGTGGTGGCCGTGCTGGTATCATCGAAACCACTTTCCGTGAAGAAACCGAAACCGACCTGTTCGGCGAACAGGCTGTTCTGTGCGGTGGCTGCGTTGAACTGATCAAGGCAGGTTTCGAAACCTTGGTTGAAGCTGGTTACGCGCCAGAAATGGCATACTTCGAATGCTGCCACGAACTGAAGCTGATCGTTGACCTGATCCAGGAAGGTGGCGTAGCGAACATGAACTACTCCATCTCCAACAACGCTGAATACGGCGAATACGTTTCCGGTCCTAAGGTTGTTACCGCAGCATCCAAAGAAGCAATGCGTCAGGTTCTGAAAGACATCCAGACCGGTGAATACGCTAAGAGCTTCCTGCTGGAAAATGCAGTTGGTGCTCCTACCCTGCTGTCCAAACGCCGTCTGCTGGCTTCCCATCAGCTGGAAGAAGTCGGTGGCCGTCTGCGTGCAATGATGCCTTGGCTGGCTAAGAACAAACTGGTTGACCAGTCCAAGAACTGATCATCGTTTGATCCGACAGAAAAGAGCGTCTTCGGGCGCTCTTTTTTCTTTTCCATTCCCAGCATGATGCCCATTTTGCCAGGCTGATTCTCGGTTAAAATGAGGGGTATTGTTGGACTCGGCAACCCCACTGAAAACGGGCGATGCATTCAATAGAACCCTATGGCAACTTCTCCAAAATCATCGAAAAAATCTGGGCAGGCTGATTCGTCTGCACCACGCTATACCCCTGCGATGCAGCAGTATCTCCGCATCAAGTCAGAACATCCTGACATGATGCTGCTCTATCGGATGGGCGACTTCTATGAACTGTTTTTCGATGATGCGGTCACCGCTTCCCGTATTCTGGGGATTACGCTGACAAAGCGGACAGAGGGCATTGCCCTGGCGGGTATCCCATTCCACGCGTTGGACCAGTACCTGCCGAAACTGGTTGCGGCAGGGGAGTCTGTCGCCATCTGTGAGCAGGTCGGAGACCCAGCGACCAGCAAGGGGCCTGTTGAACGAAAGGTCGCAAGGATTGTCACGCCGGGCACACTGACCGATGCGAACCTGCTGCCTGAGAAAGAAGACCGCCCGCTGTTTGCGCTGTCTTACCAGTCTTCACGGAAAGCCGGCATCTTGGGGATGGCTTGGCTTTCCCTGTCCAGCGGTGTCCTGACAGTGCAGGAAGTGCCTGTCAGCGAAGAAAGCCTGACCGAACAGCTCCAGCAGGCTGTCGAGCGGACAGGTGCCGCAGAGATTCTCGTCCCTGATGGTTTTGATGCCAGTGCATTCGCCACATTTGCGGCACGGGTGGTTGCCCTGCCTGAATGGCATTTCGATGCTGAAAATGGTCAGCAGGCGCTGATGGAACAGCTGCAGGTTGTCTCCCTCGATGGCTATGGGGCAGGCACTTTCACTACGGCATTGGGCGCCGCAGGGGCGCTGCTCCAGTATGCAAGGAATACCCAGTCCCAGTCGCTTCAGCATATCCGCACACTCGTGACCGAGATGGAAAGTGACTACATTGCGATGGATGCCATGACCCGCCGCAATCTGGAGCTGACCGATCCAATCCGTATAGACAGCTCGCACCAGCAGTCACCGACACTGTTTTCAGAACTGGACCACTGCTGCAATGGCATGGGTTCCCGCCTGCTGCGCTACTGGATGCACCATGCCCCACGCAATCAGGCAGTTGCCCGCCAGCGTCATCAGGCGATTGCTGAACTGATGGCACTTGAATCAGAAAATGATATCCAGGCGGTCCTTTCTGATATCCCAGATGTCGAACGCATCGTTTCCCGCATTGCGTTGGGCTCTGCCCGTCCACGCGACCTGACAGCCCTGCGCGCAGGGCTGGAGCGCCTGCCTGACCTGCAGATGATCCTGTCTGATGCGAAAACATCCCTGATTGAATCGATTGGGCAGAACCTGAATGCCCCTGAATCCTGTCTGGCACTGTTACAGCAGTCCATCAAGGATGAGCCATCTGCCATGGTGCGGGATGGTGGCGTGATTGCCGAGGGATACAGTCCTGAACTGGATGAACTGCGTGCGATGGCAGAAAATGCCGGCCAGTTCCTGGTGGATCTTGAAATCCGCGAACGGGAACGCACAGGCATTGCCAACCTCCGTGTGGAATTCAACCGGGTGCATGGCTTCTTCATCGAAGTCACCCAAGGTCAGTTGGACAAGGTGCCTGATGACTACCGCCGCAGACAGACTCTCAAGAATACCGAACGCTTCATCACCCCTGAGCTGAAAGTCTTTGAAGACAAGGTGCTCTCTGCCAAAGAGCGGGCACTCGCACTCGAAAAATCGCTGTATGAAGAAATCCTGCAGAATCTGGCGACCTATATCCCAGACCTGCAGCGCCTTGCCAGACACGTTGCGCTGACCGATGTCCTTGTCTCCATGGCAGTCCATGCCCGCCTGCATGACTGGGTCTGCCCAGAGATGGTTCAGGAACAGGTCATCCAGATTACACAGGGGCGGCATGCCGTTGTCGAGAACCGTATCGAGCAGTTCATCGCCAATGACTGCGACCTGTCAGGAACAAGAAAATTCCTGCTGATTACCGGTCCGAACATGGGCGGTAAATCCACCTATATGCGCCAGACTGCCCTGATTGTGCTGTTGGCATGTATCGGGAGTTTTGTGCCTGCCCAGCAGGCGGTCATCGGTCAGGTTGACCGGATTTTCACCCGTATCGGGGCTGCTGATGATCTTGCTGGCGGCAGATCAACCTTCATGGTTGAGATGACAGAGGCGGCGGCTATCCTGAACGGTGCAACAGAGCAGTCTCTGGTGCTGATGGATGAAATCGGTCGGGGTACTTCGACATTTGACGGTCTGGCACTGGCATGGGCAATCGCCCAGAACCTGATTGAACGCAACCGCAGTTATACCCTGTTTGCGACCCATTACTTTGAGCTGACCCAGTTGCCGGAAATGTATCCGACTGCCGAGAATGTCCACCTTTCTGCTGTCGAGCATAAAGACCGGATTGTTTTCCTGCATGCGGTTGAGTCGGGACCTGCCTCCCGCAGCTATGG
>CAZHQM010000033.1:0-14311 GCA_964534155.1 uncultured Oxalobacter sp. | reverse complement strand
AGCACGTGTTGAAGATGCCCTGCATGCAACCCGCGCTGCTGTTGAAGAAGGTATCGTTGCTGGCGGTGGTGTTGCACTGCTGCGTGCCCGCGCGAATGCTTCTGTCAAGGGCGACAATGCTGACCAGGACGCTGGTATCAAGATTGTTATGCGTGCACTGGAAGAACCTCTGCGTATGATTGTTTCCAACGCAGGTGAAGAAGCTTCTGTTGTCGTCAACAAGGTTATGGAAGGTTCTGGCAACTTCGGTTACAACGCTGCGACCGGTGAATACGGTGACATGGTTGAAATGGGTGTTGTCGATCCTGCGAAGGTTACCCGTTCTGCACTGCAGAATGCGGCTTCCATCTCCGCGCTGATCCTGACCACCGACTGCATGATCTATGACATCCCAGAAGAAAAACCAGCTGACGCTGCTGGTATGGGCGGCATGGGCGGTATGGGTGGCATGGGCGGCATGATGTAATCATCCTGTCCAGGTATCCAACCCGTTCAAGCAAAAAGACCTGGTGTTTTCCGCATCAGGTCTTTTTTTGTGTGTATCGCCAATGACTCTGTACTGTGGTAGGCCGGGAACTACATGGTGAATGGAAGTGGCAGCAGAGCAGATTCTTCCACATCAATCTTGGCGATGCATTCCATCAGGACATCGAGGCTCTCTCCCAGTTTTGCCAGGTCTGCCGGTGACATCTGGGCAAGGGCTTCTGGCAGCAGGCCTCTGACAGGGCCGGTTGTCTGCTCAATGAGTTTCTGACCTTCTTCCGTCAATGAAAGGCGGACGATGCGCTGGTCATTTGCCATGCGTGTTTTCCTGACCATGTTTTTCTTCTCAAGCGCATCCAGCAGGTTGCTTGTGGTGGTCTGATGGATGGCCATTCTTCTGGCGATTTCTCCGACACGCAGACCGGGGGATTGATAGATTTCTTTCATGACCCAGAGCTGCGCTCCAGTGACACCCAACTGTTTCTCAACCCGTTGTGAGTATTTCTGTGCGGCACGGACAATGACCCTGAATTTCTGGAGGATATCGAGATGCTGGGGGTTATCGTTATGGGTGGGATTGTTTTCAGGATTCATGGAGACTCCATCAGGGAAAAACGCTTGAAATATATTTGACCGAATATATAAAATAGGCGGAATCGTATAGCGTGATTATCGGATAAACATGGCTTCTCCACAATTGCCACCGTCTGCTGATGGTGAACAGGATCCCAAGCGTTTTCAGGTGCAGTCGGTCTGGCAGTTCCTGACATGGGTGATTGCCCCGTTGCTGATCGGTATTGCTGGTGTCAGCATGGCGAAGATCAGTGGCATCTGTTACGAGATCAATACCTGGATCATCGCCCGTGCTGGCTGGGGACCATTGGTCTATATGCCTATCGGGTATGCTTTCCTGATTTATGCGAGCCGTAAGTTCTTTCCTGGAACTGGGGGGAGTGGTATTCCACAGGCGATTGCGGTATTGGCAGACGAGGAAGACCAGAAAAAATCCAATCTGCTGTCAATCCGGATTGTCATTGGCCGTGTCCTGCTGTTGATTGGCGGCCTGGTTATCGGTGCGTCTGTCGGTCATGAGGGGCCGATGGTGCAGATCGGTGGCTCCCTGATGCACGCATTCTTCGGTTACAGCACGCTGAAAACTTCCGAACAGCGCCAGATGCTGGTGCTGGCAGGCGGTGCTGCCGGTGTGGCGGCAACCTTCAATGCGCCACTGGGCGGCATGATGTTCGCCATGGAAGAAATGGCGAAGAAGTATGTGTTCAAGGGACACAACCGTATGATCCTGACCGTGCTGCTGTCAGGGCTGGTTTCCCTGCTGATTATGGGGAGTTACACCTATTTCGGCCGCTACCATATCGATCTGGCATTCTGGCATCATGTGCCTGCCATCCTGATCTGTGGGGCGGTTGGTGGTGTGTTCGGTGGGCTGTTCAGTATGGCGGCGCAGAAAACGCCTGATGCTTTGCCGACCAATATCCGCCGTTTCTTGGTGCATCATCCCATGGCATTTGCGGCTATCTGCGGTTTCATTGTGGCATGCCTGAGTCTGGCGACCGATGGGGCAATCAATGGCACCGGGTATGTGCCAACCAAGATGGCATTGGAAAGTGATGGTCCAACGCATGTCTGGTTCTATGGGCTTTCAAAATTCATCGCAACCCTGCTTTCTGCATTGAGCGGTCTGCCAGGGGGGCTGTTTGCGCCAACGCTGTCGGTTGGCGGTGGGCTTGGTGATCTGGTTTCTCATGTTGTGCCGGATATAGCTCCGCATCAGGCGGTGATTATTCTGGTGATGGTGGCTTATCTGGCAGGGCTGACCCAGTCTCCATTGACAGCGTTCATGGTCACGATGGAAATCACCGGCAGTTATGAGCTGCTCCTGCCGATGATTGCGGTTTCGTTGATAGCGAATTTTGTATCGGTGCTGGTCTGTCCGACATCGTTCTATCACAAGCTGGCGCTTCGGTTTGAGAAGAAGCCGGAGATAAAGGAAAAAGAAACGGCACCTGCGGTTGAGGCAAAAGAAGGAGCTGATGCTGGTTCAGTTGCACCTATCCAACAGAATGAGGCGGCTGAAGATGACATCAGTGAGCCGAAAAAGACGGATAAGGATACGGTTTCACCGTCATAAGATTCATGATGAGAAAAAGATAAAAAGCCGTGATGCAGTGCACATCACGGCTTTTCTGTGTGATGGATCCGGTTATTTCTGCTGACAGGCGCTGCAGCGTCCGTACAGTGCGAGGTTATGCTCGACCAGTTCAAATCCCAGTCGTTTTGCGACTTCCTGCTGATGGCGCTCGATTTCAGCGTCCTGGAATTCCTCGACCTTACCGCAGTTGATGCAGACGATATGGTCGTGGTGATCGCCTTCGTTGAGCTCATAGACGGCTTTGCTGGTTTCGAAGTAATTACGTGTTAATATGCCTGCCTGCTCAAACTGTGTGAGTACACGGTAAACGGTGGCAAGACCGATGTCTTGGTTATCTGACAGCAGGATGCGGTAGACATCTTCCGCACTGAGATGGCTGGAGACGTTTTTCTGGAAAATATCCAGGATTTTCAGGCGTGGCAGAGTTGCTTTCAGCCCAGTTGCTTTCAGATTTTGAGAGTTGATACCCATTATTTTGAAGAGCCTTTTGTTTTGTAATTGGTTCTTTACTATTATCTGCTTTATCATATAGTTTTTGCAAAGTCTGCTCAATAAAATTGCGATTAGGATTCAACACGGTCATGCGTGAAAAACTGGACAAATTGTGGCGTCGTCTGTGCCTGCCGTTGGTGGTGACATCAGCGGCTGCGATGTTATTTGGCTGCGCGACAAAAAACCCTCTGATTGATGAGGACACTCCTGTCGACAGCGACAAGGCGGCAGTTTCTATTGAGGCAGATGAACAGAAAATCCGCGATGAGCAGGCGGCGGCAGAACGCAGGGAAAAAGAGCTTGCCCGCTTAGAAGCGCAGAGACGGATTGATGAAGCCCAGGCAGCTGAAAAGGCGAAAGCGGCAGAACAGGCTAAGGCACTGGAACAGCAGCCAGAACCTGTTAAACAGGAAACTCCTGCTCTAGCAGCACAGCAGACAGCCAAGAAAAAACTGCCGGCGCCGAAGAAGACATCAAAACAGACCGCCAGGAAAGTTGTCCAGCAGACGGCAGTGCCCGCTGTGGCGACACAGGAAAAATCCATCCTGAGACCTGTTGATGCAACCAAGCCAGAGCAGGTGGATGCAGGTGTTCCTGATGTCAAGGAAGTGAATGCGACCGCAGAGCGCAAGCCTCTGGAAATTGTGCCTGAATTCCGCGCACCAGAACGCCGTCCAATCTCATACAGTGCCTATGGTCAGACTGGCGATCATGGCGATGATCAGGAAGTCCTGCTGAACTCCCCTCCAAGACCGATCAAGAAATGGCTGATTTTCTTCACACCTTACCGTGTCAACCAGCAGCAGGGTAATTTCATTTCCTCAGAAATGCTGGAGCGTCTGCAGCCGGGTATGACAAAGGATCAGGTGCGCTTTGCACTGGGTACCCCATTGCTGATGGATATGTTCCATGCAAACCGTTGGGACTATCCATTCCGCCTGCTGAAGAAGAACGGGGCATTGTCCACCTACCGTGTTGCGATTTTCTTCAACAAGGACGGTGTGGTTGAAAGCGTGAAGCACGACATGCTGCCAAGCGAGATTGAATATCTGGAACAGATTTCTTCGGATGATGATTCCGAGGAGAAGCCAAGAAAAGAAGGTGGCCTGGCATCGTCTGACCGTCATATGACCGGTAATTTCCAGCCGGGTTCTTCTCCAACACCGATCGAAGCCGGTGCGGGTGGTGCTGTGCCGACACCAGAAGAGCTGGAGCGCCAGTTGCCTAAGATTTCTCCTGTCCGTACAACAGGTGGTGATCCTGATGCTCACAAGCCTGATTTCGTGCCTGGCCGTGTTTCAAAATCCGGCAAGACCTCAAGACCATTGCCAGGCGTGAAACCAGCTGCCCAGCAGACATGGACACCTAAGGATGCACCTCCGCTGGTGCCTGATATCCAGGGTGAGAATGGCCCAGAACAGGTTGTGGATTACCAGAGTCTGCCGGCTTACCGTACAGGAACTTATGGTGGGGTACAGAGTGGTGTGCCTCGTCCAATCAGTGCGTTCAGACCATCGACAGTACAGGCGCCTGTTGAGGGTGCTGTATCCGAAGAGAAGCGGTCTGAATGGATGGCTAACCGCGATGCAATGCTGAAAGCACTGCATGCGTATGATGAAGTGGAAGGTGACGGTGTCAAGAACCTGACCTATGACAGTATCCGGAAGTTCGAGGCGATCAGTATTCCTAAGCGGACGAACAAGATGGTTCCTGAGTCACCAAATCTTAAACAGATCGGAAATATCCAATAATGAGTAAAATGAAAATCGCTATTGCCGGTGCAAATGGCCGTATGGGACATATGCTGATTGAGGCAGTCCTGAATGCAGACGATGCAGAGCTGGTCGGTGCACTGGATGTTGCAGATTCTCCTGCAATCGGAAAAGATGCAGGGATGTTCCTCGGTCAGCAGACTGGCGTACAGGTTGTATCTGATATGGCGGTGGCTTTTGCCAATGCTGAATACATCATCGATTTCACCCGCCCTGCAGGCACACTGGAACATCTGGCATGGTGTGCTGAAAACGGTGTGAAGGTTGTCATCGGTACCACCGGTTTTGATGATGCAGGCAAACAGGCTATTGCCGATGCGGCGAAGAAGACCCCGGTTGTTTTCGCACCGAACATGAGTGTTGGTGTGAATGTCACCATGAAACTGCTGGCAGTTGCGGCAAAACATTTTGCGACCGATTATGACATTGAAATCATCGAGGCGCATCACCGCCATAAGATGGATGCACCATCTGGTACCGCACTGAGAATGGGTGAGGTCATTGCGGATGCAATCGGCAGAGACCTGAAGGAATGCGGTGTGTTTGCCCGTGAAGGCATTACCGGTGAACGCGATCCATCCACCATCGGTTTCTCAACCATCCGTGGTGGTGACATTGTCGGCGACCATACTGTCATGTTCGCGGGTACTGGCGAACGTATTGAGATTTCCCACAAGTCTGCAAGCCGTGCTTCCTATGCACAGGGTAGCCTGATTGCCTGCCGTTATCTGGCAGACAAGGCAAGCGGCCTGTATGACATGCAGGATGTCCTGAATCTGAAGTAATAGAGGTTGTCTGGCATTGCCTGCCAGATGGCATTGACCACCGTCCTGAGACAATGGGAGACCATTGGTTTTAATCAGGGCGGTGAAGAATTTTATTGATACTGTGATCATGCAAGACAGATACAATCACGCAGAAGTTGAAAAAGCGGCCCAGTCTGAATGGGTGAAGAATCAGGCTTACAAGGCTGTTGAAAACGATCCACGTTTCCCTAAGGGCAAGTTCTATGCGGTTTCCATGCTGCCATATCCATCTGGCAGACTGCATATGGGGCATGTCCGTAACTACACCATCAATGACGTGCTGTACCGTTACCTGAGAATGAACGGTTACAACGTATTGATGCCAATGGGCTGGGATGCATTCGGTATGCCTGCAGAAAATGCGGCGATGGCGCATGGCATTCCACCAGCTGAATGGACCTATTCCAACATCGACCACATGAAGTCCCAGATGGAATCCATGGGGCTGGCGATTGACTGGTCCCGTGAAATGGCAGCCTGCCGTCCTGACTACTACCGCTGGAACCAGTGGATGTTCCTGAAGATGCTGGAAAAGGGCATCATCTACCAGAAAACCGGCACGGTGAACTGGGATCCTGTCGACCAGACTGTGCTGGCGAATGAACAGGTCATCGATGGCCGTGGCTGGCGTTCTGGTGCACTGATTGAAAAACGTGAAATCCCGATGTACTACATCCGCATCACTGATTATGCGGAAGAACTGCTGGATTTCATCACCAACAAGATGCCTGGCTGGCCAGAACGTGTCCGTACCATGCAGATCAACTGGATCGGCCGTTCTGAAGGTGTCCGTTTTGCATTCGAGCATGATATCCGTGATGAGAATGGCAATCTGGTCGGCGATGGCAAGATGTGGGTCTTCACCACCCGTGCCGATACCATCAAGGGCGTCACTTTCTGTGCGGTTGCGGCAGAACATGAGATTGCCCGTGTCGCAGCGAAAAACAATCCTGAACTGGCAGCGTTCATTGAAGAATGCCGTCAGGGCAGTGTCATCGAAGCCGATATGGCAACGATGGAAAAGAAAGGTATGCCAACAGGGCTTTATGTCACCCATCCACTGACCGGTGAAAAGGTCGAGGTCTGGGTCGGTAACTATGTCCTGATGAGCTATGGTGACGGTGCAGTCATGGCGGTTCCTGCCCACGATGAACGTGACTTTGCCTTTGCACTCCGCTACAACCTGCCTATCAAACAGGTCGTTGATGTTGATGGCAAGGAATTCTCCGACAAGGAATGGCAGGATTGGTACGCAGACAAGGAACACGGCAAGTGCATCAATTCCGGTGAACTGGATGGCATGTCTTTCCAGGAAGCTGTTGATGCGGTTGCAGCCCAGCTGTCTGCTAAAGGCATCGGTGAGAAGAAGGTCACTTTCCGTCTGCGTGACTGGGGTATTTCCCGTCAGCGTTATTGGGGCACTCCGATTCCTATCATCCACTGCCCAGACTGTGGTGCTGTTCCTGTTCCAGAAAAAGACCTGCCTGTCCGTTTGCCTGAAGACTGCATTCCAGATGGCACTGGCAACCCACTGCGCAAGGCGGCTTCTTTCCTGAACACCACCTGTCCATGCTGTGGCAAGCCAGCTCAGCGTGAAACCGACACCATGGATACCTTTGTCGATTCCTGCTGGTACTTCATGCGCTACTGCTGCCCAGGTTCTGATGAAGCGATGGTTGATGAACGCGTCAACTACTGGATGCCAATGGATCAGTACATCGGTGGTATCGAGCATGCGGTCATGCATCTGCTGTATGCCCGTTTCTGGACCAAGGTCATGCGTGATCTGGGGCTGGTCAATTTCGATGAGCCAGGCAAGAAACTGCTCACCCAGGGCATGGTCCTGAATGAAACCTATTACCGTGAAGATGATTCCGGTAAGAAGAGCTGGTACAACCCAGAAGAAATCGCACTGCAGCTGGATGACAAGGGCCGTCCACTGTCTGCAACCCTGAAAGCTGACGGTCAGCCTGTGACAATCGGTGGCATTGAGAAAATGTCCAAGTCCAAGAACAACGGTATCGACCCTCAGGAACAGATCGACCAATACGGTGCAGATACCGCCCGCCTGTTCACCATGTTTGCTGCGCCACCAGAACAGACGCTGGAATGGTCCGGCTCTGGTGTTGAAGGCGCAAGCCGCTTCCTGCGCCGTGTCTGGGCATTTGCCTACAAGAATCAGGAGACCATCAAAGGTGCGGCTGATGCAGTGCCATCCAACCTGAATGATGCTCAGAAAGCGCTGCGCCGTGAGATCTATCAGGTCTTCCAGCAGGCGGATCAGGATTATGGCCGTATGCAGTTCAACACCGTTGTGTCTGCCTGCATGAAGATGCTGAACACCCTGGAAGGTGCGAAACTCGATGATTCCGTTGAATCTGCCGCAGTCCTGAAAGAGACCCTGTCCATCTTCCTGCGTGTGCTGTACCCGGTCGTTCCACATATCACCTACGCCCTGTGGCAGGAACTGGGATATGACGCTGCAGTCGGCAATCTGCTGGATGCGCCTTGGCCACAGGTTGATGCAGCGGCACTGGAACAGAGTGAAATCACACTGGTTGTTCAGGTGAATGGTAAGCTCCGTGGCAAGATCAATGTACCGAAGGGGGCAGACAAGGCTGCTGTTGAAGCGACTGCGCTGGCAAATGAAAGCGTTGCGAAATTTGTCACCGGTACACCGAAACGGGTCATTGTCGTACCAAACAAACTGGTCAATATCGTTGTCTGATAGACAGGAAACCGCATATGGAACACACACCGAAAATCCGATTCTTTACCCGTTGGTTTGCCATCATCGGGCTGGCATTCATGCTGGCGGCGTGTGGTTTCCATCTGCGGGGTGACTTCAAATACGACTTCTCTTCCCTGTATCTGGAGTTCCCTAACGGATCACCAATGAAACGTCTGTTCAAACGGTACAACCGTGGTATGCAGGCGACTCAGATTGTCGAGAACCCTAAAGAAGCAGAAGTCATCCTTTCCGTTTCCCAGGAACGGAAGAAACAGAAAACCCTGTCATATGACAACAACGGTGATGCCCGCGAATATGCGCTGTACTATCGTGTGACCTATGCCCTGCGGACACTGAAAGGCAAGGAACTGATTGAACCGACCACCATCACCCTGCGCCGCACCATGACCTATGACGATTCCGAAGACTTGGCGAAAGAGCGTGAAAAGAACCTGCTCTATGCTGATATGCAGCAGGATATCGTTCAGCAGATCATGCGCCGTCTTGCCAAGGTCAATATGGATGATGCAGACCGCAGACCGGTCAATGAAGAGGGCGAGGTCATTGAAGGCGGTTCTGCTCTCCCAGATGGATCTTTCGAGATCCAGTCAGACGGGCAGTAACAGGCATCAGGAAAACCTGATCTATGCAGCTGCGCTATGAAGCTTTCCCCGCACATCTGAAAGGTGGTCTGGCACCGCTGTATGTTCTCACGGGGGATGAGTATCTGCTGGTGCAGGAGGCAACCGACCTGCTGCGGGCAACCGTCCGTGAACAGGGATTTACTGAACGTCAGGTCTTTACCGTTGAACGTGGATTCAAATGGGACCAGCTTCAGCTTGCCAATAATGCCCTTTCCCTGTTCGGAGACCGCAAACTCATTGAACTGCGTATTCCCACGGGCAAGCCTGGCAAGGAAGGCTCGCAGGCAATCCAGGAATATATCGCAGACCTTTCCCCCGATAATGTGACACTGATTACATTGCCCCAGCTGGATTGGACAACCAGGAAAGCAGCATGGGTGACGGCACTCCAGAAACAGGCGGTCTATATCGAGGTACAGCCTGTTGGTGTAGGACAATTGGGGGGATGGATTGCGGCACGGCTCCGCAGACAGAATCAGTCAGCAGACCAGAACAGTATTGCCTTTCTGGTCGAGCAGGTTGAAGGGAACCTGCTGGCGGCATGGCAGGAAATCCAGAAACTGGGACTGCTGTATCCAGAAGGACAGCTGACGGAAGAACAGGTGCGCAGTGCGGTGCTTGATGTTGCCCGT
The DNA here is from genome assembly GCA_964534155.1 of uncultured Oxalobacter sp. Lineage (GTDB taxonomy): Bacteria > Pseudomonadota > Gammaproteobacteria > Burkholderiales > Burkholderiaceae_D > Oxalobacter. Next base: position 4,581 of record CAZHQM010000033.1, on the reverse strand, counting down.
TATGATGTCTTCCAGATCAGCGAGGCGATGCTTGGCGGAAATCCCGGGCGGTTCGTCCGCATGATGGACGGACTGAAAGGGGAGGGAACGCCATTGCCATTGCTGCTCTGGGCATTTGCGGATGAAGTGAGGACGCTGCTCCGTTGCCGTCAGTCGCTTGATGAGGGTATGTCCCCCAATGAAGTGGCTCGAGCACAGAGACTGCGCGGACCGCGTGAGCGTTTCGTGATGAATGCTGTCCGTCACATGAACAGGACAAAACTGGTGGAAGCTCTCCAGCAGATTGCAGACATCGACCGTCTGGTCAAAGGACTCGACTCCAGAAAAGGGCTCAATGATGCTTGGGATGCCCTGACCCAACTGGGTATTTCACTTTCCCAAGCTTGAATAGACACTATGGGGATGATAATTTAATCATTTCCTCACACTAAATCGGAACAGGACAATGGAAATCAAAAGCTATATGACGCAGATTGGCAGACAGGCCCGCGAGGCGTCTGGCATCATGGCAAAGGCTGATACAGCAACCAAGAACCGCGCACTGCTGTTTATCGCAGAGGCAATCCGCCGTGAAACGGTTCAGCTGCGTGAGGCAAATGAGCAGGATCTGGCGGCTGCCCGCGAAAAGGGACTCGAGGCGGCACTGCTTGACCGTCTGACATTGTCCGACAAGGCCATTGAAACCATGGCAACTGGTCTGGAACAGATTGCCGCCTTGGCAGATCCTATCGGTGCAGTCACCAATCTCCGCCTTCAGCCATCAGGCATTCAGGTCGGCCAGATGCGTGTGCCACTCGGTGTAATTGGCATCATCTATGAAGCGCGTCCGAATGTGACCGTTGATGCGGCAGGTCTCTGCATCAAGAGTGGTAACGCAACCATCCTGCGTGGCGGTTCTGAGGCAATCCGTTGCAATCAGGTGCTGGCAGGGCTGGTGAAAGAAGGCCTGAAAAAAGCTGGTCTGCCAGAAAATGCTGTGCAGGTTGTTGAGACAACCGACCGTGCGGCAGTCGGTGAGCTCATCACCATGACCGAATATGTTGACATCATTGTCCCACGTGGTGGCAAGGGACTGATTGAACGCTTGATGCGTGAATCCCGTATTCCAATGATCAAGCATCTGGATGGTATCTGCCATGTCTATATCGATGATGAGGCGGATCCAGAAAAGGCATTGAATGTCTGTTTCAATGCGAAATGCCAGCGCTATGGCACCTGCAATACCATGGAAACCCTGCTGGTTGCTGAGGATATTGCTGAAATCATCCTGCCAGAACTGGCGAAGCGCTATCAGACTGAAAAGGTCGAACTGCGCTGTGATGATACCGCCTACGGCATTCTGAAAGATTACCCATATCTGGCGAAAGCTGTTGAGGAAGACTGGTCCACCGAATATCTGGCGCCTGTACTGGCAGTCCGTGTGGTTGAGGATGTTGATGCGGCGATTGCGCATATCAACCGCTATTCCTCCAAGCATACCGAATCCATCATCACCGAGAATTACAGCAAATCCCTGCGTTTCCTGCGTGAGGTCGATTCTTCTTCTGTCATGGTGAATGCATCGACACGCTTTGCGGACGGTTTTGAATATGGGCTGGGTGCTGAGATCGGTATCTCCAACGACAAGCTGCACGCACGCGGACCGGTCGGTCTGGAAGGGCTGACCTCGCTGAAATATGTCGTGTTCGGTCACGGTGAAGTCCGTAAATAACAGGTCATCCATTGAGGGAGCAGTTTATGCCAGTCGGTTATTCTTATTTCTGTCCATGCCCTCAGGGGCTTGAAACGGCTCTGTCCGAAGAGTTGCAGGAAATTGCGACAAAAAGTGTCACGCTGAACATCCATCGTGCAGTACCAGGGGGCGTGCACTGCTCGGGTACCCTTGAGGATGGGTGGCTGCTGAATCTGCATACCCGCATCGCTTCCCGTGTGCTCCTGCGTTTTGCCCAGTCGAGCTATCGGGATGAAGATGACATCTACCGTCTGGCAGTCAAACAGCCTTGGGAACAGTGGTTCGAGGTCGATAACACCATCCGCATCGATGTCGCAGCCATCAAATCTCCGCTGAAAAGCCTGAATTTTGCGACACTGCGCGTCAAGGATGCGATTGTTGACCGTTTCCGCAGCCGTCTGCATGAACGTCCATCCGTCGATACCCGCAATCCAGACATCCGTGTGTCCGCTTTTCTGGATGCGCACAATGTAACCCTCTACCTCGATACATCGGGTGAGGCGCTGTTCAAACGGGGTTGGCGTACCGAGACCGGTGAGGCACCATTGCGTGAGAACCTTGCCGCTGGGCTTATCCGCATGTCTGGTTGGAAACCGGGAACACCGCTGCTCGACCCAATGTGCGGTTCTGGCACCATTCTTGTCGAGGCGGCTCAGATGATGGTCGGCATCCCACCGGGCATCAACCGTCATTTCGCCTTCGAACGGATGCAGGGCTTCGATAAGGAGTGGTGGCAGTCCATGAAAGAGCAGGCAAAGCGCAAACCACTGACTACGCCACCGATGATTTTTGGCAGTGATATCTCCACCACCATGCTGAACAAGGCGCGTACCAATATCGCCAATGCAGGGATTCCATTTGAGATCCCGCTGCAGCAGATTGAGGCGCAGGAAGTCAGGCCACCGGTTGACCGTCCAGGCATCATCCTGACCAACCCTCCATATGGTGAACGTATCACTGTCCGCGGTAACCGGAGCATGGAAAAAGACGAGCGCGCTCCTCATTTCTATCAACTGCTGAGTTCCACCTTGAAGCAGCGTTTTGCAGGCTGGTCGGTTTATCTGTTCACGGCAGACATGGGTGTCCCTAAGATGATGCGCCTCAAAGAGTCCAAACGGACGCCGCTTTACAATGGTGCGATTGAATGCCGCCTGTTCCGATTCAATATGGTCGCTGGTTCAAACCGTGACAAAACTCCTCGGGTTTTCACGCGGGCACCATCCGATAATGCGCAGTAAGTCAGTAAGGTCAATCAGGACACTGCTGATTGACAATTACGATTCATTCACCTGCAACCTGTACCACCTGATTGCGAAAGTCAACGGCATACCACCCGTATTGATCCATCATGATCAGGCGGGGTGGTCGGCAGACATGTTCAGCCAGTTTGACAACATTGTCCTGTCCCCAGGGCCTGGTCGCCCAGATCGGGTTGAAGACTTTGGCTTATGTGCTGATGCTGTCAGACAGGGAGACATTCCTGTGCTGGGCGTATGTCTCGGTCATCAGGGCATCTGCAGTATCCATGGCGCAGACATTGTTCAGGCAGAAGAAATCTGTCATGGCAGGCTTTTCCCAATGACTCATACAGGCGAGGGATTATTTTCCGATATCCCAAGCCCGATGACTGTTGTCCGTTACCATTCGCTGGCAGTGACCAACTTGCCAGAAACGCTCACTGTTACAGCAACCACAGCAGATGGGACGGTGATGGGCGTTCAGCACAGGACACTGCCACAATGGGGAGTCCAGTTCCATCCAGAATCCATCTGCACAGACGCAGGAGAGCAGCTGTTCACCAACTTCCGGCAATTGACAGAAGCATGGTGGCAGGAACATCCAAGACCTGAATCAAGACACGAGCCACTGCCTCCATCCATCATGTCAGTGGTTTCTGGACATCACACGGAAACCGGAAACATCTCTCTGTTGCACCGAGCATTGGAATTGTCACTGGATGCCAATCAGGTCGAGTCAGTTTTCAACCGCTGTTTCCGACAGAAAGGTGCAGCCATCTGGCTGGACAGCAACCGCGCAGGTTATGGATCAGGGCGTTTTTCTTTCCTCTGCGCGCCTTCAGGACCATTGGGGCGGTTGGCTATGGCAGATGTAGCAAAAGGCACGGTCACCATCACATCACAGCAGGGCAAGTCAACGGTTTTTCATAGCAACTGTCTGGATTGGCTGGCAGAGGATATCCAACAGCATCAGGTTGTATTGCCTGATGTGCCGTTTGAGTTCTCTCTCGGCTGGATGGGATATCTGGGATATGAACTCAAGGCACAGTGTGGTGCAAAGGAGGCGCACCGATCCCCTTATCCTGATGCGGGGCTGCTGTTCTGTGACAGGGGTATTGTCATTGACCATCAGGAAAACAGGCTGCATCTGCTGGCGTTGGCAGATACGGAGACAGAATCAGAAGCCCGCCAATGGTTGGATGCTGTTCAGCAGGATATTGAGTCTGAAGCAGAAGAAAATCCGTCAGAGCCGGATTTTCCTGATACTTTGGCATTGACCGAGCCGATTGCCCTGCTGCATGACAGGGAACAGTACATCAGGCTGATTGAGGAGAGCCAGTCACTCATCAGGCAGGGCGAGACCTACGAGGTCTGTCTGACCAATACCGTGACAGGGGCAACTGATGCTGATGCATGGCTGGTTTACCGGATGCTCCGTAGGCGGAATCCTGCGCCATACAGTGTTTTCATGCAGTTGGATGACATCAGTATCATCAGCTGTTCACCAGAGCGTTTCATGAAAATCTCGCAGGATGGTGTGGCAGAGACAAAGCCTATCAAAGGAACCCGGCCACGAAGCATCGATCCCGCAGAAGATGCACGGATTATTGC
>CAZHQM010000032.1:0-14894 GCA_964534155.1 uncultured Oxalobacter sp. | reverse complement strand
TAGTAACCCAGTGCCCAGGCATTGGAGATGATTGGTGCATTATTAAGGAGAATTTTATGAACCTGACCATCAGCGGACACCATCTTGACATTACCCCTGCCATCCGTAGCCATGTTGAATCCAAACTGGACCGGATGAAAAGAAATTTTGATGGGGTTATCGATATCACTGTCCTGCTTGCCGTTGACAGTATTTCTGATAAGGAAAAACGTCAGCGTGCAGAAATCAAAATGAACCTTTCAGGTAAATCCTTACATGCAGAAAGTACCGGTCAGGATATCTATGCTGCAATCGATACCCTGATGGATAAAGTTGACCGGCAGCTGGTCAAGGCAAAAGAAAAACAGCGGAGTCATTCCCGCGAATCAATCAAGGGAGGCAATGTATGATGGTCTGACAGTGACCATCGATAAGAAGCGCGGTCAGGTTGCCGCGCTTTTTTGTTGCCCGTCACGCCCGGAAAACCATCTTCGGTAGCTGGAAAAAATCTTGATTATGGGTAAAATCATTGGAAACCACCCACTGATAGTCCCATGTTTAAAAAACTCCTTCTGGTCTCTCTGACCGCCCTCGCTTTTTCTTCCCAGACCGTATTGGCTGCCCCAGCATCAGAACCGCCTGTGCAGGCTGTCGGACAGTCACCGGTTTCCATTGAACAGCTGATCCAATCAGCACAGCAGGGCAACCGGGATGCAGCCTATCAGGCCGGCATGCATTTCTGGCAGGGAAAAGATACTGAGCAGGATATGTCGCAGGCGGTTGCGTGGTGGACAAAAGCCGCAGACAGGGGGCATCCGATTGCCCAGTTCCTGCTGGGCTCCGCCTACCATGACGGCAATGGCGTCCCGAAGGATCTATCCAGATCCGTGGCGTGGTATCAGAAATCAGCAAAACAGCGTTATGCCCCTGCACAGTTTTATCTGGGGCAGGCATATGCCAAAGGCGAAGGGGTGAAGGCAAATGTGAAACAGGCGTTTGGCTGGTGGAAGAAATCAGCAGCTCAAGGATATGCTCCTGCTGAATACCGTATGGGAAATGCCTACTGTTTCGGCGAAGGCGTGAAGCGCACCCCACAGTCAGCGTTGACATGGTGGGAGAAAGCTGCAGCACAGGGATATGCCCAAGCCCAGCATCAGCTGGGGACAGCTTATTACTATGGTATCGGGGCAGAACGTGATTATGCGAAGGCTGTGACCTGGTTTGGGAAGGCTGTCGAGGGCGGCAATGTCGATGCTGGCTACCATATTGGTCTGGCGTATCTCAATGGTTACGGACTTCCTCATAATGATAAGAAGGCCGTTGAATGGTTGACCTGGGCGGCTGAACAGCATCACAGTGGTGCGCAGAACCAGTTAGGTAACCTTTACAGCAATGGCCAAGGTGTTTCCAAAGACAGCGAGCAGGCTGTTGCCTGGTGGACCCGTGCGGCAGAGCAGGGACAGGCAGAGGCACAACGGAAACTGGGGAATGCCTATCTCTTCGGTGAGGGAATCAGACGGGATAAGGCAAAGGCTGGGTACTGGTTTGCCGAGGCCGCCCGACAGGCTGATACTGAGGCCGAATTCAATCTGGCATTCCTGTATGCGAAGGACCGCCAGCCAGATGAGAGCAGTGAATCAAGCGCCATCCAGCTTTACCGCAAGGCAGCGGTTCAGGGAAATTCACAGGCGCAGTTCAATTTAGGTCTGGCTTATTACAATGGCAAGGGTGTTGCAAAAGACCGTAAGAAAGCCGTGGGCTGGTGGCATACAGCCGCCCAGCAGGGGAATGCCAAAGCGCAGTTTTTCCTGGGACTTGCCTGTATGGGCGGCGAAGGTACTGAGCGTAACCCTGAGCTGGGTGCCATGTGGTTCGCAAAGGCGGCAAAACAGGAACATGTTCTTGCCATGCTGTCGCTGGCATCTGCATTCCGCGATGGCAATGGTGTAAAGACCAGTACGGTGAATGCCTATGTCCTGACAAAGCGGGCGGCAGAGATTGACAGTGATGCCTCTGAACTGCGTGACGACATCAAGAAAGATATGTCGGAGAAGCAGCTGGAATGGGCGGAAAAAACATCGGTGGATGATGTGGTGGCACAGGTCATCAATCAACATTGATGCCCTATCTAATGAAATTTCCCTATCTTGATTGCAGACAATGTGGAATGAACATGGTATCTTTCGATGTTGTTGTGCTTGGAAACAAGGAAGTCTTTTCATGTGGAATCTGAAAGAGAAGCTGACGCATATGGGCGATCTGAACGGTGACGGTAACATCGATGCCGGGGATCTGGCTTATCTCAAGGAAAAGGGCAAGGAAAAACTCCATCAGATTGAAGAAAAGACCAGCAACGTTGTCCACACCGTCATGAAATCCAAAACGGTTCGGGATTCTGTCCAAGGTGCGGCAGTTGGCGCATCTATCGGCACCATCCTGCCAATTGGTGGTCCTGAACTCGGTGCTGTTGTGGGTGCCGCTATCGGTTACTTCAAAAGCAAGAAAGATGCCGCTGAGATTGCGGCAAAACGGTCTGCCACCCGTCAGGCTCATGCAGAAAAAGCCAAGAAAGCCGCTGAGGCAGGCGCAGAAACTGAAAAGGTGGCAGAAAAACCAGCCCGGACACGTGCCAAACCTGCCACTGAAAAAACCACCGCTGCCAAGCCTGCTGCGACAAGAGCCCCTCGTGCCTCACGTACTGCCAAAGTTGCAGCAGTCCCTGAACTGGCAACTGAATCAAAGTGATTTATCTTTCCTGAGCAGTCTGTACCGCCTGCCATATCTGGCGGTACCATTTCTTGGCAAGCCGCAGTTCCCTTAATCCAAATGACAGTGGCACTGTCCGTCCATCGGTTGTATAGATAACCAGACGGATATCACGGATAGCTTCTTCATCCATCACCGGTTGGATAACCGGCATTTTGGCTCTTATCTTATCGGCGGGTGTCTTGGGTGTTATGCCATCAATGGCCTGCGTCGCCAGTCGAGGACGCGAAACCGTTGCAACAGGTTCATTGTCCACAACCAGATCTGCCTGTCGGATGTCCTGATACCGGACGATGATCCTGATGATGTCATCACCCCGCTGGTCACCGCCTTGAACAAGTGCATAGAGCCTGTTGGTGGCATCCTCAGCAATGAGATTGCATCGGTCACCTGTCCAGTTGCGTTCATGCCAATTGGGCGTTACTGTCCATTTTGTGCCGATAGGTACAGGTTTTGCCAGTTCCTGTTCCACACGGTCCTTCTGGCTGGCAAAGACACCTGCCCTGCGGATAAGCAGGAATGCCCCCAACAGGACAACAGCGATCGCAATGATGGTTTTTAGACTGGAAGACATGTTCAAACGAAAAATGCAGGCTTGTGCCTGCATTTTTACATGTTCTGGTTTTTTATGCCATCAACCCTGCGCTTTTTTGAGCTTGCGGGAGGCTGGCGCCAGGCTGGTACCAGATGCAATCATCGCATCAACCAGTTTCAGATGGTATTTCTCTGCCAGACTGATGCCGTATTTGCCTGGGGCACATGGAATGATCTTGCCACCATTGACAGAGCGGACACGGAGTTCAATGGTCTTGATTTTCTGGCTGATCTTACGGAAGCTGTCGAGTGCTTCTTCTGGTGGGCGACGGGTCACTTTACCAGCACGTGCTTCCAGAACAGTCTTGCCATCAATAATGACCTCGGAGCGGGTAACTGTCGGCAGGCTGATGATATGTTCCTCAATAGGATCACTTTTCCGCTTACCTGCGGTCACGCCATAGAAAAGACCACGGTCATCATCCATTGCCAGCAGGTTGTTATCGAAGTCAGTCCAGTCTTTCTCATTCCAGTTTGGCTTGAAAGTCTCACCTTCAAAAGTGATGTTTTCTTCCAGACGTTTCTCGATAATCCGCTTGTTGGCGGATTCAGAAAATCTGATGTATGCCATCGCTGCGAAAACGAGAACAGCAAGTGTGCCGAAAATAATGCAGGTAATCATGCGAATTGTGCCGGTTGTTCAGTCGAAATCATGAGAATACAGCAAAAAACTGGTCGGGGCGAGAAGATTCGAACTTCCGACCCCTTGCACCCCATGCAAGTGCGCTGCCAGGCTGCGCTACGCCCCGTAAGACCAGCGTGCATTATAGCATCCAACAGGCATCATTCCTCATGGCATACAGCCCAATAAAAAAGGATGGTCTGCCTGAATGCATCACCATCCTTCTATACGCCCATGAAACCTGAATCAGTCTGGATCCATGCGGATGACCAAGGAGATTGGTTTCATGGATTTGTGTTCGCAGAAGAGTTTCCAGTCAGATGGTTTCATGCTTGGCTCTGTGGAATCATAGACCACCGCACGGCTTTTCTTCGTCTTGCCATTTGCATCCATCTCGGTATATTCGAAACAGATGTTGGAAGCGTCTTCATTGGCCAGTGTTCTGGTGACTTTCATGGATTCTGGATGTGCCAGACGTGATTTCACCAACAGGGATGCCGCAAGACCCCGCTGGGTGTTCTTGTCTTCAAGCGCCTCTTTCTGGACTTCTTCAATCGGGCGGACGACTTCCTGTGTTTTCCTGTACCAGCCGAAACCGAAAGCAATCACCATCAGCCCACAGACAATGAGCATGTTGCGTTTAATCCTGCGACCACGTTTTGGACCCAATGAGTCACAGCCAGGACATTTCAGTGCGTCTTCATCGACATCCTTGCCACAGACCTTGCATTTCACGATTGCCATAAATATCAGACCCTCAGTTCGGTTGTTACGAAAAATATGAGTATATCAATTAAATAAAGCTTGAACAGTGTGCAGGCTTATTTTTTGCGGGCAACCATGCTGACAAATGCAGACAGGCCTTTATGGCGGCCGGCATCGATCTCTGTCTCCCAGCTTTCAAGCTCAAGTATCTCGGTGCCATCAGCCAGTTCCTGCAGGATGTCTGTGGTGTACAGGCGGTCTTTCCATGGCGGTCCACCTGTCTTGTATTCGAGCTGCTTTACGTCATAGCCCAGGACAAAGAGCAGCCCCCCTTTTTTCAGTGTCCTGATGCTGTTGCCGAACATCATCCTGTTCATGGAAGGTGTTGCAAACTGGCAGAGGATGATTGCCACGGCATCATAGCAGTCAGGCTGCCAGTCCCAGTCATCGATTCCCCCCACAGTGAAACTGACCTCGGCACCGACCTGACCAGCCAACTGGCGGGCTTTTTCAACAGCCACATCTGACAGGTCAAATGCATCGACTCTCATGCCTTTCTGGGCACACCAGATGCTGTTTCTGCCATCACCATCTGCCACCATGAGAATCCGCTGCCCTGATTTCAGCAGGGCATCCTGTCTGGCAAACCAGGCATTCGGCTCTGTGCCGAATGCATAGCCTTCAGCACTGTACACATCGTTCCAGAATGCCCGGGAGATTTCTTTTGGACTTTTCTTCATACGCATTCCAATCAAGTCACCACAGTCGGTTCGTTCATGCCTGTGAATTCAGGAATCTTCGCAACCGTGCGGGCAGTCTCGATCAGCCCCGACAGGGAGTCCTGCGTAGCAAGATTGAGCTGTGATGCATCATAACGGTCGAAATAGACCCGCAGCGTTGCCCCGACAGTACCCGTTCCCGAAAGACGGAAGATGATGCGGGAACCATCGGTGAAATAGATACGGATGCCCTGACGCCCAGAAACAGAACCATCGACTGGATCGTTGTAGGTGAATTCATCTGCCTTCTCGACGGTCAGTGCCCCATATGTCTTGCCAGCCATGCCTGCAAGCTGGTCACGGAGATGGTCCATCAATGCATTGGCTTTTGCACTGTCAATGCTTTCGTAGTCATGACGGGAATAATAGTTCCTGCCAAAACGCGTCCAGTGTTTCTGGACAAGCCCCGCAACAGAATCTCCGGTTCCTGCCAGGAGATTCAGCCAGAAAAGGATTGCCCAGATGCCGTCCTTTTCCCGGATATGCATCGAGCTGGTGCCGTAGCTTTCCTCGCCGCAGAATGTGATACGCCCATCATCGAGGAGATTGCCGAAGAATTTCCAGCCCGTCGGGGTTTCGTAATGCGGAATATCCAACGCTTCTGCCACTCGGTCAACCGCGGCAGAGGTCGGCATCGAGCGGGCAACACCGGCAATACCCCCCGCATAACCAGGAACGAGTGAGGCATTGGCAGTCAGGATGGCGAGGCTGTCAGACGGGGTGACTGCAATACCCTTGCCGACAATCATGTTGCGGTCGCCATCACCGTCGGTTGCGGCAGCCATATCCGCCGCATCGGGACTATTCATATAGTCAATCAGGTCTTTGGCGTTGACCGGGTTGGGGTCAGGATGATGCCCCCCGAAATCAGGCAGTGGATCAGCGTGGATGACCGTACCGACCGGTGCGCCCAGCATCCCCTCGATAATGCGGGTCGCATACGGACCGCAGACTGCATGCATCGCATCGAAACGCAGGCGGAATCCTGTGGCAAACAGTTTTCGGATGGCATCGAAATCGAAAATGGATGCCATCTGTTCCGCATAATCTGCAACTGGGTCAAAGACCTCGACGGTCATGCCGCCGATCTTTACGGTGCCAAGTGATGACAGATCGACATCTGGCGCATCCATTGTCTGGTATGACTGGATTTTCAGGGAATTGGCATAAATGGCATCCGTGATTTTCTCTGCGGCAGGGCCGCCATTGCCCACATTGAACTTGATGCCGAAATCACCATCAGGACCACCAGGATTATGGCTGGCAGAAAGGACAATCCCGCCGTAAGTCTGGTGTTTCCGGATAACACAGCTGCAGGCTGGGGTTGAGAGGATACCGTTCTGTCCGACCATGACCTTGCCAACACCATTCGCCGCCGCCATTCTCAGGATGGTCTGGATAGCAACGGTATTATGGTATCTGCCATCACCGCCCAGTACCAACGTCTTTCCCTGACAGCCCTCGACTGTATCAAAGATCGACTGCACGAAATTCTCAAGGTAATGGGGCTGCTGAAAAACCGCCACACGTTTCCGCAATCCGGATGTGCCCGGCTTCTGTCCTTCAAACGGTGTGGTTGCCACTTTCTGAACCGACATGGTCTCTCTCTGCTGATGAAGCATTTATCCAATACAAACTATGCTGAATGTTAGCAGAATCGACCTTGACAGACCAGAACCGAGGTCAATGAAGGACTACATATTCGGATAATTCGGACCGCCGCCACCTTCTGGAGCAAGCCAGATGATGTTCTGTTCTGGGTCCTTGATGTCGCAGGTCTTGCAGTGCAGGCAGTTCGCCGCATTGATCTGCAGACGGGTATTGCCATCTGCATCGGTCACGTATTCATAGACCCCTGCTGGACAGTAGCGGGCTTCTGGCCCCGCATAACGTGGCAGATTGACCGTCAGTGGCCTGTCTGGGTCTTTCAGCTTCAGATGAACCGGTTGGTCCTCCTCATGCATGGTGCCTGACAGATAGACAGATGACGGCATATCAAAGGTGACTGCATTGTCAGGCTTCGGATAGTCGATCTGTTTACTTTCGTTGGCAGGCTGCAGATAGGCATAGTCTGGAATATGGCGGTGCAGTGTCCAAGGTGCCTTGCCCCTGAAAAGAACCTGATCCATGCCGAACATCAGTGTTGCCCATTTCAGTTTCTTTTCCATCCATGGCTTGAAATTGCGGACACTGTTGAGCTCACGGTAAAGCCATGACTGGCGGAAAGCCTCTGGATAAGCAGTCAGGGTATCTCTGGAGCGCCCGACGACAATAGCAGGCACAATCGCTTCTGCCGCCAGCATGCCGGATTTGATGGCTGTATGGATGCCCTTGATACGTCCACCATTCAGGAATCCTGCCTCACAGCCAACCAGCACCCCACCCGGGAAAGCAGTTTCAGGCAATGCCTGCAAGCCTCCCGCTGTCAAGGCACGGGCACCATATGAGATGCGTTCGCCCCCTTCAAGGAAAATGCTGATTTCTGGATGGGATTTATAGCGCTGGAACTCCTGGAATGGTGAAAGCCACGGATTGCTGTAATTGAGCCCGACAGTAAAACCAATGGCAACCTCATTGTTTTCCATGTGGTACATGAACGAGCCGCCATAGGTCCGTGAATTGAGTGGCCAGCCTGCGGTATGGACAACCATCCCGGGACGGTGCACTTCCGGACGGACTTTCCAGATTTCCTTAATGCCGATGGAATAAGCCTGCGGGTCACGCCCTGCATCCAGATTGAACTGACGGATGACCTGTTTGCCCAGATGCCCACGGGTTCCTTCTGCGAACACCGTGTAATGCGCCAGAAGTTCCATACCCTGCTGGAAGTTGCCAGTTGGCTGTCCATCCCTGCCAATACCCATGTTGCCTGTTGCAACGCCTCTCACCGCCCCGTTTTCATCATAGAGAACCTCAGTTGCGGCAAAGCCCGGGAAGATTTCCACGCCCATTTCTTCTGCCTGAGCGGCAAGCCAACGGACGAGATTTGCCAATGAGATGACATAGCAGCCATCGTTCTGCAGGGCTTTCGGCATCATCCATTCTGGCGTTTCTGAGACCCTGTCTTTGCGCAGGAAAAGGAAATGCTCTTCAAAAACAGGAAGCGAGACAGGAGCCCCACGTTCTTTCCAGTCTGGCAACAGTTCATTCAGACTGATGGGATCCATGATAGCGCCCGAGACAATATGGGCACCAGGTTCAGAACCTTTTTCCAGCACACAGACAGAGATATCCCGACCGTTCTGCTCGGCAAGCTGCTTGATTCGGATAGCCGTCGCCAGTCCCGCTGGTCCTGCACCAACGATGACGACATCGTATTCCATGGCCTCACGTGGACCAAATCCGTATGCTTCCTGTTCCTGCTGGGTCATTTTCTGTCTGTATCGGGTAAATCCTGCAATATGGCACAATCAATGCTTGAATTATAAGCAATCAGCACCATTTAAAGGTTATCGTTTGAAACTGCGGGGAGCATATCATATGCAAGACAATCCATTAACAGGCATGAAACAGGTATTTGTATCCCGAATCCCTATCCGTTGGGGCGATATGGATGCAATGGGGCACGTCAATAACACGACCTTCTTCCGTTATCTGGAACAGGCACGCATTGACTGGTATGGCAATCTGGGACGGGGTGGCAAAGCGGGTGTTGAAACAGCTGTTGTCCACTGCTGGTGTTCCTATCAACGTCCACTGTTCTATCCTGGCGATCTGGAGATCAGGACCTATGCTGGACAGCCTGGGCGGTCCAGCTTCAAGATTGTTCAGGAAATCCGACGGACCGATGATCCAGACACCGTCTATGCAATCGGTGGATCGACTGTTGTATGGGTGGATACCATCACGGGTAAATCTGCTCCATTGCCACATAGGATGCTGGAGCTGATGGCACCAGACCCTCAGTAACCTGAATCTTCGCAACACATCCCTTCTGCCTGTGTACCCCATCATATACAGGCATGAGGTTCTGGCATGTTATCTGTCCAGAGCGTTTATAATGGTCATCCTGTGACTGCATCCCCTCTCATCTGGCAATGATTCAGCACACAGACTGACAACAGGCATAGCGCGAACCATTCAATCATGCAGGACGAAACCACACCAGAACTTCCACCGAACGTTTTCCCGATGGGTTCCAGGGGACTCATTGCGTTCCTTGCATTCCTGAGCGCTTTTGTCCCCTTATCGACAGACCTGTACCTGCCAGCCATGCCAACCATGGTCAGGATATTCGAGACAACGCCACAGGTCGCCAATTTCACCCTCAGCTTTTTCATGCTGTTCTTTGCCGTCTCCATGCTGCTGTGGGGACCATTCACAGACAAGTACGGACGCAAGCCGATTCTTTATACGGGGCTGGGTCTCTATATCATCGGTTGTCTCATCTGTATGTTTTCCATCAGCATCACCATGCTGATTGGAGGACGCATCCTGCAGGCAATCGGCAGCGGGGCGGTTCAGTCCGTCTCGATGGCGATTGTGAAGGATATCTTCAAGGGTGAACGGATGGAACGGGTTCTGGTCTGGATCCAGACACTGGTCATCCTGGCTCCGATGCTGGCACCGGTCATTGGCGCCCAGCTGCTCCGTTTCACTTCATGGCGGGGGCTGTTCGTTGCCCTGTGTATCTGCGGGATGATTGCGTTCAGTCTTGCCCTCTGCCTGAAAGAAACCATCCAGAATCCAACTGAAGGTCCCGCATTGAAATCATTGGGGCGTATCGGTTATGTGCTCAGCCATCGTGGCTACCGCATCCTGCTCCTGATTTTCTCGATGATGTGTATGCCGGTCATGTCATTCCTTTCCACATCATCATTCATCTATATCAACCTGTTCAATCTGTCTGAACAGCAGTACAGCTTCTTCTTTGCATTCAACGGCTGTTTTGCCCTGATGGCGCCGATTGCCTATATGCACCTTCTGCGGAAACTGCCCCGTCTGCTTTTCATCACGGGTTGCTTCGTCTGCGTTGCGTGTGCAGGTATTGCCATCCTGCTGTTTGGCAGTATCAGTCCCTATGCGTTTGCGCTGCTGTATGTGCCAGTCACCTTCTTTGGCAGTGCCGTGAGACCTGCTGGCACGATGTTGGTCATGAATCAGTTGGATACCGATAACGGGACTGTCGGTGCACTGTTTGGCTGTGTCGCACTCCTGTTCGGCAGCATCTCCATGCTGCTCTGTTCATTGAACTGGCCAATCCTGACGATGGCAGTCGGCACGATCAGCTGTGTCACGGGCTGCGCCTGTCTCGTTATCTGGATCTATGCGGGCATCAGAAAGATGTACCGGACCACTTTCTGAGATTTTCAGGCAATAAAAAAGCGGAACAGCTGACCTGCTCCGCTCTTGGACGTGTTCCCGACAGGAGCATCAATCAGACCTTATCAGATGACGGTGATATTAGAAGCCTGTTTGCCTTTAGGTCCAGTGGTGATGTCGAAAGAAACACGCTGATTTTCTTTCAGGGATTTAAAGCCCTCTGCATTGATAGCAGAGAAATGTGCGAACACATCTTCACCACCTTCGTCAGGGGTAATAAAACCAAAACCCTTGGAATCGTTGAACCATTTTACAGTACCAGTTGCCATTGCTTTTTCCTATTTCAGTTGTTACAGGCTTACGCCATCTAGAATCGCTTGAAGCAGAAAAGAAATGCCAGTCTTGATACCGCGCACAATTACCCGACCTCAAAAACGATTTAAAGCATCATAAACTATAATTCAATGAATTACATCATTTTTTCAGCATTCCATTGACCCGTGACAATTTTTTCCAGCCAAAAGGTGCCAATTATGGTTTTTACATCAGTCACTTGACCTTTTTTCACCCAGTCCAGCAGTTCTGTCACGGGTATCCTGAAAGATTGTATGAATTCTTCCTCATCCAGGCGGACTTTACCTTGTCGCAATCCCTTTGCCAGATAGAGGTCGATGTGTTCATCTGAATACCCGATGGCGTTATGAATTGTCGTCACAAAATACCATTCATCCGCCATGTAGCCGGTTTCTTCTTCCAGTTCACGTTTAGCCGTTTCAAAGGAATGTTCGCCCTTGTCAATCTTGCCTGCAGGCAGTTCAATGAATATCTGGTTCATTGGATAACGGAACTGACGCTCTACCAGTACAGTACCATCATCAAACAGCGGAATGATGGTTGCCGCCCCTGGATGGCGCATGAATTCCCTGAATGCCACAGCACCATCAGGTAAGCGGACACTGTCTTTCTGGATGCTGAAGAAACTGCCAGGATAAGCGGTTTCACCCTCAATGCGGGTTTCAATCAGATCATCATCTGAAAATCCCTGTGGATTGCTGTTTCTGGTATCTGCCATGCTTCTGGATTCCTCTTCAATGGTTCCGTCTCATCAGTTACGGAAACCTGTCATCATGAACCCATACCATACACCAAAATCGTCTCATTCTTCATCTTAATCACTAATTCTGGAGAAAGATTTTGCCAGTATCTGAACCATCAGATAGACTGTCTTTTTTTAAGTCATCAATAGACCAGAATCATGTCGAAAACACCGTCACAAGCCCCATTGGCAGAACGCCTCCGACCACAGACTATTGACGATGTTGTCGGTCAAGAGCATCTGCTAGGCGCAGGAAAACCGCTTCGGCTGGCTTTTGAGTCCGGTGAGCCACACTCCATGATTCTCTGGGGGCCTCCCGGGGTTGGCAAGACCACGCTGGCACGATTGATGGCAGATGCGTTTGATGCTGAGTTTATTGCCCTGTCCGCTGTACTGTCGGGCGTAAAAGATATCCGTGAGGCTGTTGACCGCGCACGTATTGTCAGGGCCAATTCTGGCAGACGGACCATCCTCTTCGTTGATGAAGTCCATCGTTTCAATAAAAGCCAGCAGGATGCTTTCCTGCCCCACGTTGAGAGCGGTCTTTTCACTTTCATTGGTGCAACCACTGAAAATCCATCCTTTGAGGTCAACAATGCGCTGCTTTCACGTGCATCAGTCTATGTCCTGAAATCCCTGTCACCTGAACAGCAGAACAGCCTGATTGATAAAGCGCTTTCAAGAGAACTGCCAGACATCAAAATTACCGATGATGGCAGAGACATGCTGATCAACAGTGCGGATGGCGATGCCAGAAAACTCCTGAACCTCTTGGAACTCTCAGCACAGGCAGCCACCCAGAAACAGACAGATATCTCATCAGCTTTACTCAAGGAAACATTGGGTGATGCATTCAGACGTTTCGACAATAAGGGCGATGGTTTCTATGACCAGATATCCGCTCTGCATAAGTCAGTAAGAGGATCTCATCCCAATGCGGCACTCTATTGGTATGCACGCATGCTGGATGGTGGGGCAGATCCACGCTATATCGCCAGACGGGTCATCCGCATGGCGTGGGAAGATATCGGTCTAGCCGATCCAAGAGCGGCACAGATTGCAAATGACGCAGCTTCAACTTACGAACGCCTTGGCAGTCCAGAAGGAGAACTTGCGATAGCCAATGCCATTGTCTATCTGTCCATTGCAGCCAAGAGTAATGCTGGGGAAATAGCCTATAACGAGGCTAGAGCCTTTGTGAAACGGGACCGTTCACGCGATGTACCAATCCATCTCCGCAATGCACCGACCAAACTCATGAAAGAACTGGGCTATGGCCGAGAATACCGTTATGCCCATGATGAGCCTAATGCTTATGCGGCAGGGGAAACCTACTTCCCTGATGGGATGGATGAAATCCCTTTTTACCAGCCAACGCAGTATGGCCTTGAGAAGAAAATCGGGGAAAAAATGGCGTGGCTGGAAGAACTTGACAGGCAGGCGGATAAGAAACGCAGATAAGCCATTTCTCTACATTTACCGACAGATTCCATCTTTTTCCTTGCAGATAAAGCAAATCTTTTGTATTTCGCTTTTCAATAATCACAAAAGCAAAAGGCACTCCGAAGAGTGCCTTTCATTTTCCCATTCAGGGACTCCCGAAGAAGTCCCTAGGACAAGTCACTAACCGAGATTAGAACTTGTGGGTGATACCAACCTGCACACCGGTGGTGGAGTCCTGAGAAACGCCATCAAACAGTTCTGCAACTTCCTTGTTGTCGTCCCAATCAGCATAGGAAACGATACCGTACAGGGAAGTCCGTTTGGACAGGTTGTAGGTGTAACCAACAGCAACTTTGTAGCAGTCAGCGTCATCACCAAGACCTTCAACACCCAGGTACTGAGCAGAAGCATTCAGACGGCCTGGACCGACTTTCCATTCAACACCGATCAGAGCCTGATCTTGGGTGATGGTATTATAAGTACCATCGTACTGTTTACCATACAGCTTTTCAATGACATCATAAGCTATACCAGGTACTTTGTCGCCGAAGTTCGTTGCACCAGGTCTCTTGTCTTTAGTCTTCTGATACAGAGCTTCCAGTTTAACAGTATCCCAAGAATAGCTCAGACCGATATTCCACAGGGAAGAACGGTTGGAGTCTGCCAGAACCTGATAGTTGGCAGTTGCTGCCCAGCCACCGTTCTTATAGTTGATGCCAATCTGGTAACCGTCGTTGTCGTAACCATTGGATTTTCCGGCGATAATGTTACCATCGTCATCCAAACCCCCGATGGGAACGTATTTACCATCAACACCACGGGATTTTTCGTTCATGTTGCGGCCCAGTTCATAAGCTGCGCTGAAAGAGAAACCTGCATAGTCCAGAGAGTCGAAACGGATCATGTTGTCACGACGGACACCACGCTGGGTGGAGTCGATCATGCCACCGATACCATACTGATAGAATGGGTCGAATTTACGGATGTTTTCGGTAGCGATACCGTTCATACGGCCCAGACGGACAGCACCCCAGTCATCGCTCTTCAGGCCAACGTTAGCAGCACCTTCCCAGTCTTTGTCGCTAGAGGAGTTGTTGGTACCATCGTTAACGTTGAAACGTTTTTCCAGCTGGAAGGTTGCTTTCAGGCCACCGCCCAGATCTTCAACACCCTTGAAACCGATACGGGAGTTGACGTTTTCGTCCATGCCGGTGTCAGCACCGGTTTTCTTGACATAACCAGTATCAACGACACCGTAGATGGTGACGTTGGACTGTGCATAAGCGGTGCCAGCAGCAGCGCCCAGAACAGCTAAAGCAATAGTCGCCCGAATTACGCTCAACATAACAAAAAACACCTATATAAAAACCATCTTTCAGCAATTCCCTTCATCTATCAGGCGTGCAGATTTGCTTACTGAATGGCAAACAGGTAGGAGAGCAAAACGATATGCTTTTAACAATCTGAATCGCCAGATGCAGATTCATTACAGCAATCGGTAGGTTGTTACAGGTTGGCGCACATTCAATCCGACGCCTTTTCCGCATAAAAATCCGATGTGTTTCCTTGAAAAAGGCAGGCAAAGTGGTAGGCACAGATAGACTACCCAGTTTTGAACATCCCAAAATGATAAAAAGAGATCTATCCT
>CAZHQM010000031.1:0-15295 GCA_964534155.1 uncultured Oxalobacter sp. | reverse complement strand
GTAACAAGAATCTTCATGATTTTCCCGATTGAGTTGAGGGTTGGAAAGGTTTTCAGTGAATATTGCTCAATGGCAAATATTGTAAAGGAAGGGACGGATTTTGATAAAGGCGGAAAGCTGAAAGAATCCAAGGAGGCGCGGTGTTTCGCCTGT
Organism: uncultured Oxalobacter sp.; assembly: GCA_964534155.1. Classification (GTDB taxonomy): domain Bacteria; phylum Pseudomonadota; class Gammaproteobacteria; order Burkholderiales; family Burkholderiaceae_D; genus Oxalobacter. The sequence continues at coordinate 15,142 of CAZHQM010000031.1, read as the reverse complement.
AGTGGACGGACTTAGGCAAAAAAAATCCACTGCCGTAGCAGTGGATTGTATCTGGTAGGTGGTGGGAGGCTCGAACTCCCGACCAACGGATTAAAAGTCCGCTGCTCTACCAACTGAGCTAACCACCCGAAAGACTTGAATTATAGGTTGTGTTCCTGAATGTGTCAATAACTTGGTAAAATATTTTTATCGTTTTTAAAGATTTCTGCTGACAATGATTGTTCTGGGTATCGAATCTTCCTGTGATGAGACTGGTATTGCCTTGTATGATACGGAAAAAGGCCTGCTTTCTCATGCGCTTTATTCACAGATTGCACTCCATGCTGAATATGGTGGCGTGGTGCCTGAACTGGCATCGAGAGACCATATCCGTCGGATTGTGCCATTGCTGAAAGAAGCATTTGAAAAAGCCTCACTGAAACCAGAAGATATCGATGCGATCGCCCACACGCAGGGTCCTGGGCTGGCTGGTGCGTTGCTGGTCGGCAGTTCTGTTGCAGCGGGGCTTGGCTTTGCGTTGAACAAGCCATTGATTGGTGTCCATCATCTGGAGGGGCATCTGCTTTCTCCGTTGCTGGCGAAAGATCCTCCAGAATTTCCTTTTGTGGCGTTGCTGGTGTCTGGTGGTCATACCCAGTTGATGGAAGTCAAAGGTGTCGGACAGTACGAGCTCTTGGGGGAAACGCTTGATGATGCGGCTGGCGAGGCATTCGACAAGTCAGCAAAACTGCTCGGATTGCCTTATCCGGGTGGCCCTGAAATTTCTAAGCTGGCAGAGACTGGTGCATCGGATGTTTTCCAGTTACCCCGCCCAATGCTGCATTCAAAAGATCTGAATTTCAGTTTCTCTGGGTTGAAGACGGCTGTGCTGACAACGGTCAATAAGCAGGAGAATCCATTGCCGGACAATACCCGGGCTGATATTGCCAGAGGTTTTGTCGATGCGATTGTTGAGGTGCTGGCGGCAAAATGTGCCAAGGCACTGAAACAGACGGGACTGCGTCAACTGGTGGTTGCAGGCGGGGTTGGGGCAAACCGTCAGTTGCGCGCGGCATTGGACCGTATGGCGAAGAGACGCCGCTGTAAGGTCTTTTATCCAGAAATTGAGTTCTGTACTGATAATGGTGCGATGATTGCTTTTGCAGGAGCTATGCGTCTCAAGGCTAATCAGGTCTGTGCCCATTATGATTATGGATTCACAGTCAGACCTCGCTGGCCTCTCGAAGAGCTGCCTGCGGCTTAAGCATGCTTTTATCGTTGGGTGTCGTATAACGATGCCAGACGTGCCCCATGGCGGGCGATCATCAGCTCTTCATAGGTTGGCAGGATCCAGACAGAGACTTTGCTGCTGTCACTGCTGATTTTGAGTTCACCCAGCCGGTTTGCCCGTTCATCGAGTTCGATGCCTAGCCAGCCCAACTGGTCGCAGATGGCTTTCCGTATTTCCGGTGACCGTTCGCCAATGCCTGCGGTAAAAACAAAGGCATCCAGTCCGCCACAAGCGGCAGCAAGCGATCCGGTTTCGCGCACTACCCGATAGATAAATAAATCCAATGCCTCCCTGGCAGCAGGGTCTTTGCTTTTCATTAGGTCGCGGACATCGTTGCTGATGCCTGATACCCCCAGCAGACCAGAGTCCTGATACAGCAGGTTTTCCAGTCCTTTGGCATCCATATGCTCGTGCTGCAGCAGATAAAGGATGACGCCGGGGTCAAGCTGACCGCATCGGGTGCCCATGACCAGTCCGTCCAGTGCGGAAAAGCCCATCGTTGTGGCAATGCTCTTGCCGTTGACCATGGCGCACATGCTAGCGCCGCTGCCAAGATGCGCGATGATGGTTCTGCCCATGGCAGCCTGCCGGTCAATATGCTTGAGTTCCATGCTGACATATTCAAAAGACAGACCGTGGAAGCCGTAGCGGAGCAGCCCTTTTTCTGTCAGCGATTTGGGTAAGCCATACAGCCGGGAAATATGTGGGGCGGTCTTGTGGAAAGATGTATCAAAGCAGACAACCTGACAGAGTCCAGGATATCGGTTGATGATGGTGTCAATCACCTGAAGGATGCGGGGCTGATGCAATGGCGCCAGTGGAATCAGCGTTCTGAGATCTTCAAGGATTTCTGGCGTGACGACAATCGGCTCATCATATTGTGTGCCACCATGCAGCATACGGTGCCCAACAGCGCTCAGATGGTTTGGTGCCAGGAATTTCTCGATCCAGTCGATGAGGAAAGCCAGCAGGGTATCCAGTTTGGCAGGATAATCCCATCGGTAATCATCCAGGTCGTAAAGATCATCGTCTTTTGCGGAAAAAGTGGGGGATGCACTGCCGATGCCTTCAATGCCGCCACTGGTCCGCCGTTCCAGCCGTCCGTCTAGCATTTCAGCAAAGAGGGAATACTTCAGGCTGGATGAGCCTGCATTCAGGACCGCAAAAAAACGCTGGTTGTTGGAAGATGTTTCTGCTGTCATCAAAGGTATTCCTGATGTATGGATGTTCGGACTCCGCTTTCTCTGGAAACGATCATCTGTCTTGCTTGGGCGTTATCATCCAATAAGAGCCTGTGCGATGGAAGCCCCGGCAGACAACGGTGATACTACTTCTAGCATAGCAGAAAACATGGTTTAAGATTGGGGTGCTGTGGACAATCGATGCAAATGGAAATGTCTGAAAGAAAAGGGAAATGATGCTTTTTTGAGTAATACGTGGCATCTATGCCTACTTTCTCAGATTTAAAGCATCCAGACTATTGCTTTGCGATGAATTCAGCTATAATCTTCTGATTTTTCCGTTTGAACTTTTTTTGGAAGACTTATGGTCGTTATTCGTTTAGCTCGTGGTGGCGCTAAGAAGCGTCCTTTTTACCAGATCGTCGCAACTGATTCCCGTAACCGCCGTGATGGCCGTTTCATCGAACGTCTGGGCACCTACAATCCATTCGCAACTGAAAATGAACAGAGCGTAGTCATCGCTGCTGACCGTCTGGCTTACTGGCAGGGCGTTGGTGCAAAGCTGTCTGACACTGTTGCACGTCTGGTTGCATCCAAATAATTGGTTAACACACCAAGCAAAAAATTGAGAACAGACCGCACACAGGTATTCCCGGAAGACCTCGTTGAGGTTGGGCATATCAGTGGCGCATACGGCATCCGAGGGTGGGTGAGGGTAAGACCTTACTCTGCGGATGCCGAAGCTTTGCTGACGGTCGAAAGCTGGTGGCTGGACAAGCCGGTTCAGAAATCGTTTGAGGCCATAGAGGCACGCTGGCAGGGTAATGATATTGTTGCCTCTCTTGAAGGTGTCGCCGACCGGAATGCGGCTGAGGCATTGCGCGGATCTGTTGTCAGAATCGCAAGATCGGATTTTCCTGATCTTGATGAGAATGAATATTACTGGGTCGATCTTATCGGTCTGAAAGCCGTGAATGGGCAGGGTATCTGTCTGGGAACGGTGTCTAACCTGATCGATAATGGTGCCCACTCCATCCTTCAGATACAGGCAGACCTGCCAGATGGCAGAAAGAAAGAACTGCTGATTCCATTTATTGACAACTATGTCGGTGATGTTGATTTTGAGAACGGAACCGTAGCTGTCGATTGGGAACTGGACTACTGACCCTGGATGGTCTAGACAGAATTTTCCTGCTGAAAAAATTGATGATGCAGTTTGATGTCGTCTCCATTTTTCCTGAGATGTTCTCGGCTCTGACTGAGTCGGGTATCACTCACAGGGCATTCAGCAAGGAAATCTGTCATCTCGAAGTCTGGAATCCGAGGGATTTCGCTGCTGACGCGCGCAGGACTGTGGATGACCGTCCTTATGGCGGTGGTCCAGGAATGGTCATGATGGCGGCTCCTCTGGCAGGAGCCATCCATGCGGCAAAGGAACGGCAGCGTTCAGCGGGTGTTGAAAGCCCTCATGTCATCTACATGTCCCCACAGGGAAAGCCATTGACACACGGGAAAGTCAGGCAGCTTGCCTCGATGTCTGGATTGGTTATTCTCTGCGGACGATATGAAGCCGTTGACCAGAGACTGCTTGACAGTATGGTTGATGAAGAAATCAGCATGGGGGATTTTGTCCTGTCTGGTGGAGAGATTCCAGCCATGGCGCTGATGGATGCTGTCATCCGTCTGCTGCCTGGTGCACTGCACGACGAACTGTCGGCGCAGGAAGACAGTTTTGTCTCGGGTCTATTGGATTGTCCGCACTATACACGCCCGCCTGAGTATCAGGGGGTGTCGGTGCCTGCGGTGTTGATGAACGGTAATCATGGCGAGATTGCTGTCTGGCGGCGCAGGCAGGCATTGCTGATGACCCGGATGAAACGTCCCGATCTGCTTGAAAAGGCTGAGCGGGAAGGAATGCTGTCGGAAAGCGACAGAAAATTTCTTGATGACAGCAGTTTGTAGTATAGTAGCGCCCGTGATTTATTCCTTGGAATAGATTGCGTTTATCAACCGTCATCCTATGCCGGGCATCAATCTGCAGGGCAGATAATAAATAACAGCGCCGGTACGATGATTTTAGGAGTCAATAATGAACCTGATTGATCAGTTAGAAAAAGAAGAAATCGAACGTCTGGGCAAGAATATCCCTGAATTTGCACCTGGCGACACCGTTGTTGTTAACGTTCTGGTTGTTGAAGGCACCCGTAAACGTGCACAGGCTTATGAAGGTGTTGTTATCGCACGCCGTAACCGTGGCCTGAATTCCAGCTTCATCGTCCGTAAGATTTCCTCCGGTGAAGGTGTTGAACGTACATTCCAGCTGTACTCTCCACTCATCGCTTCCATCGAAGTCAAACGCCGTGGTGATGTACGCCGTGCAAAACTGTTCTACCTGCGTGGCCGTACCGGTAAGGCAGCCCGTATCAAAGAAAAACTGCCAACCCGTAAAGCAACTGCTGCTTGATCATCGCGCAGTAAGTGATTCGAAAGGGGCGTCCGTGATGCCCCTTTTTTTTCGCTGTCAATCATGACCAGTAAGTTCATCGATCCCACAATCCAGCCAATCGATGCCATTGCATCAGGAGATGCGGTTCCTGCTGACCGTCTGACGCCTGATGCCCTGCGGAGGCGTTTTGCCTTTCCGCCTGAGTGGCAGCCTGAAATCCGTGAAGAAGGTCGGTTTGTTGTCCGTGGCTGGCAGTCTGCGGCGGTTCTTGTTCCTTTGATTGACCGCCCAGAGGGATTGTCTCTGTTGCTGACACAGCGCTCCAAACGCCTGAAAGACCATCCCGGGCAGATTGCCTTTCCTGGTGGGCGGGTTGATGAAGAAGATGATACCCATATTGAAACAGCTCTCCGTGAGGCGAAAGAGGAGGTTGGGATTGAGCGGCACCGGATTGAGATCCTGGGACTCCAGCCTGAGTACCGCACGGGCAGTGGTTTCAAGGTGATTCCGGTTGTTTCCATCGTCCACCCCCCATTCACCGTGGACTTCAATCGGGATGAGGTCGATGATGTCTTTGAGCTGCCGTTCTCTTATTTCATGGACGGTTCACATTACCAGATCCGGTCCGCTTATTTTCCCAATGCCAGTGGGCGTCGGAGCTTCTTCACGATTCCATGCCAGGGGCGCTTTGTCTGGGGGGCAACAGCCGCAATGCTGCGCAATCTCTATCGCTTCCTGCGTGCCTGAACTGTCACTTTTCTCCCGCTACTGCTGAATAACGGTTGCCTAGCTGTTACTGACAAGTTATTGTATTGAAAACGGGCTTGTCCATTCCTGTCATGGGATGGCGATACAGTAGTATTTCCTGCGTGCTGCAGGGTGATAAAGGAGGTGGATCATGGTTTCCTCAGTGCTGATTACCGAATCACTTGAACACCTTACCGCGGGGCTTTCTCAGGAAGACGGTAAAACCGTCATGAGTGCCTTCGATTTCGTCAAAGAATCCTTTTCTGATGTCACCGTTATCTGCGGGCAGTCTGGTACGGAATTTGCCAAGAATGTCGGCTTGATACTTGCCGAACTCAATACAGATCCACAGACCCGGGTGGCAGGTATGATTGCGCTTCTGCCTGAGTACCATCCAGAGGTATTGGAAAAGATTGAGTCAAGGTTTGGTATCGAGGTGTTCAATCTGGTTGACAGCCTTCGGAAACTGCTGAAACTCAAGGACCTGACTGGCAATCTCGAGGAAATGGCGCGTGGCAAGAATGCCGCCCAGATCCGGAAGGAGCAGACGGAGACGCTGCGTAAGATGCTGCTGGCGATGGCTGCGGATATGCGGGTTGTGATGATCCGGCTGGCGGTCAGGATGGCATCCCTGCGTTATTTTGCGAAAATCAAGGCAGAGAATGAGACATGCCAGCAGTATGCGAAAGAAACGCTCGATATTTATGCACCTCTTGCCAACCGCCTGGGTATCTGGCAGGTCAAGTGGGAACTGGAGGATCTGGCATTCCGCTTTGTGAATCCTGATGCCTATCGCAATATTGCTAAAAGCCTGGAAGAAAAACGGACGGAGCGCGAGGCGTTCATCCAGCGGATTATGGAGCGTCTGCGTCAGGAACTGGATGCGGCAGGCATCAAGGCACAGGTTGCAGGTCGGCCAAAGCATATCTACAGCATCTACAACAAGATGAAAGGGAAGTCACTTGATTTCTCCAGGCTTTTCGATCTCCGTGCTTTCCGTGTCATTGTCGCAGACATCAAGAGCTGCTTCACAGTGCTTGATATCGTGCATCGTCTATGGCATCCAATCCTCAACGAGTTTGATGACTATATATCCCGTCCGAAGCCGAATGGGTACCAGTCCCTGCATACCGTTGTCGAGGCAGAAAACGGGCAGGCATTCGAAGTCCAGATCCGGACAGAGGAAATGCACCGTCTGGCGGAATTCGGTGTGGCGGCTCACTGGCGCTACAAGGAGTCTGGCGGTTCAACCTTCGTTGCGCAACGGTACGATGAAAAGATTTCCTATTTGAGACGGCTGCTGTCTTGGAAGACCGAGGTCGGGGATGCCGTTGCAGAAGGTGACACCCACAAGGAGTGGACAGAAAAGATCAGGTCTGCAACATTGGATGACCGGATCTATGCGCTGACCCCGCAGGCAAGGGTTATTGATTTGCCTCGGGGTGCGACACCGATTGACTTTGCCTATCAGGTTCATACCGATGTGGGGCACCGTTGCCGTGGGGCACGTGTCGATGGTGTCATGGTGCCATTGAATACTCCGCTGAAAAGCGGTCAGACGGTTGAGATCATCACTGCCAAGGGGGCGACAGGCAACATCGGTCCATCGCGTGACTGGCTGAGTGGCGATTATGCCGTCAATCCAAGAACACATACCAAGATCCGTACATGGTTCAATGGCAAGGAGTACGAGGCAACGGTTGAGAACGGTCGGGATGCCGTCGAGAAACTGCTTCAGCGGGAAGGAAAGACAGCAGTCAATCTGGAAGATCTTGCCAGGAAACTGGATTTCAACAAAGTGGATGATTTTTTCTTTGCTGTCGGCAAGGAAAAAGTCTCTGCAAAAGCCATCGAGCAGATGCTCAATGGTGGTCCTCAGCCTCAGGATACCCAGGTACAGGATGAGGATATCATCCGTAAAAGCCGGTCAGATGGTAAATCCGGGGTGCTGGTTGTTGGTACCGAAGGGCTGCTGACACAGCTTTCCCGTTGCTGCCGCCCGGCGCCGCCAGATGAGATTGTCGGCTTTGTCACAAGAGGCAAGGGGGTCTCTATCCATCGGCTGGATTGCAAGAATTTCAGGGAAATGGCGCACAAAGCCCCAGAGCGTATCATCCAGACCAACTGGGGGGCTCAGGATGCCGGTACCGTCTATCCGGTTGATCTCTACATCCAGGCCAGTGATCGGCAGGGATTGTTGAGAGATATCTCTGATATTTTCACCCGTGAGAAACTCAATGTGATCGGAGTCCGCACCCAGAGCAGCAAGGGTATCGCGAAGATGACTTTTACCGTGGAGGTTGCCGGTACTGAGGGACTGGGTAAGGCATTGCATATCCTGCGGGAAGTCAAAGGCGTTTCAACCGTGACACGATGCTGATGATGCGAAGCTGCTTCCGTTAAATAAAACGGAAATAAAGCTTCCGTTTTATTGGGATAACAGCATCAGTCATGGTATAGTTCGCATGAGTATCGGTGCGTCTTGTGCGCCTGTAAGAAAGATCCGGACATTACAATGAACAGAAGATTTTCAAAATGGGAAGTGTTTTTTGCCTCAATCGCAATTGGTCTTGGGGTCATGTCCTTCCGTTTCTATGAATATGGTTTCACCGGTGAAGGGGTTCACCAGTGGCTGCTTGATGGTGCTTTTGTGACAGCGATCGTTGGCTGGGTTGCCTTGAAAGCCCTGAAATATTTTGGCCGCCTGAAAGAGTGATGCCAGATAGCAGGAGACCTTTGATCCTGCTGGATGAATGAATGGAAAAGCAGTCCCGTATGGGGCTGCTTTTTTACTGGATGGCATTGTTCTCGATATGTCATTGCATATGGTTTCAAAGGGGCATCCTGAATCCCTGACAAACTGTGTGGTTTTTGATAAAAATCCGATAAATTCCGTCTATTTCATGCCAAAACAGTGCGTTATTGTAAAAAACGGGTGAAAACAGGCGGCTTTATTTGTTATCATTCAAGATGTTTTGAAAGAAGTAACCCTTCTCTTGGCGCTGAGGGTCGCATTCGCACAAAAATGTGGCTCGATTGGGCATTCCACACTGTATCGACAACGCAAGATGTTTTTGCCCGGACACAGGATTTGGTACGAAACCAATCCCTGATGTTGATATTCGCGCATTCAGGATGTTTGAACACATTCGTGCTGTGCCAGTTCCGTGAAACTGCGGATTCGGGGTCGGCTTTTAAAAAGTTGTCAAACTCAATTTTGTAGAAAAGAGAAAATGACTGAACGTAAACAATGTTACCGTCTGAAGGTAGCGGAACCTCTGTACCGTTTTATTGAAGATGAAGCTTTGCCAGGTACAGGCATTAAAAGTGATGATTTCTGGCGTGGTTTCGATGCAATCGTCCATGACCTGACCCCAACCAATATTGAACTTCTGGCAGAACGTTCCCGTCTGCAGGAAGAGCTCGATAACTGGCACCGTCTGAACCCAGGTCCAGTCACCGATATGGAAGCCTATAAGGCGTTCCTGCGTGAAATCGGTTATCTGGTTCCTGTTCCAGGTGATGTCACCATCGATCCAAAGAACATCGACCACGAAGTTTCCACCCAGGGTGGTCCACAGCTCGTTGTTCCTCTGACCAATGCACGTTATACCCTGAATGCAGTCAATGCACGTTGGGTCAGCCTCTACGATGCCCTGTATGGCACCGATGCCATCAGCGAAGAAGGCGGTGCAACCCGCAGCGGTCCTTTCAACCCAGTCCGTGGTCAGAAAGTCATCGACTATGCACGCACCCAGCTCGACAAGTTCATCCCACTGACCTCTGGCTCTCACGTTGATGCAACCCGTTACTACGTCAAGGATGCTGCACTGGCAGTTGTCCTGAAAGACGGCAGCGAAGTTGCCCTGAAAGATCCTTCTGCTCTGGTCGGTATCAATGGTTCTGCTGATGCACCACAGTCCCTGCTGTTCAAACAGAACTACATGCACTTCGACATGATTTTCGACAAGACCAGCCCAGTCTGTGCAACTGACCCAGCTGGTGTCCGTGACATCATCGTTGAAGCTGCAACCACCACAATTCTTGACTGCGAAGACGCTGTGACCGCAGTTGACGCTGAAGACAAGGCACTGGTTTACCACAACCTGCTCGGTGTCATGAAAGGTGACCTGACCGAAAGCGTTACCAAAGGTGACAAGACCTTTATCCGCCGCCTTTCTGCAGACCGTGAATACAGCTGTGTCAAGTCTGGCGAAAAATTCTCCCTGAAAGGCCGTAGCCTGGTATTTGTCCGTAACGTTGGCCATCTGATGACCAACCCATCCATTCTGGACGAAAACAACAACGAAGTCTTCGAAGGTATCATGGACGGTGTCATCACTTCCCTGATCATGATGCGCGACCTGTCCACCAAGATCAGCTCCTCCGAAGGTTCCATCTACGTTGTGAAACCAAAACAGCATGGTCCTAAGGAATGTGCATTCACCAACGAAATCTTCAACCGTGTTGAGGCAATGCTGGGTCTGCCACAGTACACCATCAAGATCGGTATCATGGACGAAGAACGTCGTACCTCTTGTAACCTGAAGGCATGCGTTGAAGCAACCGCGCACCGTCTGGCATTCATCAATACCGGTTTCCTGGATCGTACCGGTGACGAAATCCATACCTCTATGGAAGCTGGCCCAATGATCCGTAAACGCGACATGAAGCAGACCAAGTGGATCCAGGCATACGAAGACAACAACGTTTACGTTGGTCTGGAATGCGGTATGCGTGGCGTTGCACAGATCGGTAAAGGTATGTGGGCTGCTCCAGACCTGATGGCTGATATGATTGAACAGAAGATTGGTCACCTGAAAGCTGGTGCAAACACTGCTTGGGTTCCTTCCCCAACCGCAGCTGTCCTGCACGCACTGCACTATCATCAGGTCAACATTGAAGAAACCCAGGCGGCAATGGATGCGAAACGTCCATTCCCATCTGTACTGGATGACCTGCTGGTTGTTCCTGTTGTTGCAAATCCAAGCTGGACCGCTGAAGAAATCCAGGAAGAACTGAACAACAACTGTCAGTCCCTGCTGGGTTATGTTGTCCGTTGGGTCAACATGGGTGTTGGCTGCTCCAAGGTACCTGACATCACCGATACCGCACTGATGGAAGACCGTGCAACCCTGCGTATCTCCAGCCAGCATCTGGCTAACTGGCTGCGCCACGGCATCTGTACCGTTCCACAGGTTATGGAAACCCTGAAACGCATGGCAGTTGTCGTTGACAACCAGAATGCAAACGAAGCTGGTTACATCAGAATGTCTGATGACTACGAAAACAACCCAGGCTTCCGTGCTGCTTGTGATCTGGTCTTCAAAGGCCTGTCTCAGCCATCCGGCTACACTGAACCACTGCTCCATATGTGGCGTCAGCGTGCCAAGGCACAGTTTGCATGCTCCTGCGGTTGCTGTTGCTGCGGTCAGTAATCTGGCTATGAGGTAGGGAAATCCCTGCCAATACAGAAAAACCAGACTGTCGAGAGATGGTCTGGTTTTTTGTTTGTATACTGGATTCGGAATAACCCTTATCGGTCAGTTATCCGATTAAAAAGAAATGCAGTGAAAATAAAAAAGCCTTGATCAGTCATCAAGGCTTGGGGGACAAATATGAATTTGCTTAGGAATGGTGCCGGGAGCCGGAATCGAACCGGCACGGTATCACTACCGGCAGATTTTGAGTCTGCTGCGTCTACCAATTTCGCCATCCCGGCGACATCTGTACATTATCGCTGATTTACCCTCTCGGAGCAATAACTATACGGGCAAATTACATTACAGTTTCTTTTCGTCGAGGACCGTGAAATGTTCTACCATTGGCGGACGGGCAAAGAAAGGACCGACAACACCGCGCCACTCCAAGAAGTCCTGAGAGCCACGGAAATCCACAGTATGGTTTTCTAGGGTCGCCCAGTAATTCTCCAAGACATAGCGTTCTGGTGATTCAATACATTTGCTGATCTTGTATCCCAAGAAACCAGGGGTCTTTGCAATATAGGTGTTGACGCCATATTCAATCGCTTTATCGAATTCTTCCTGCTTGCCAGGCTGAATCAAGATATCGACCAATTCAATAATCATTGTGGGTTCTCCTATTTTCGATAAGGCTATTCTAGCATGTAACCGATTTAACCGAGAGAAAAAGCATCTCTCAACCAGGCTAGCAAAGGCTCTGCTGTTGGCAGCAATGGCGAAACATCAACCTGCTGCTGCCATGCCAGTGCCTGATTTTCACAAGAGACTGGCTCACCTTCCCATTGCTCGATGATGAAACAGTGCAGACGAACCCTTGCATGAGGGTAGCAATGCTCCATACAGCACCATGGAAAGGGGGATTGGGCTCGGATACCTAATTCTTCATGCAATTCCCGTACCAGTGCCTCTGATGGGGTTTCATCTGTTTCAACCTTGCCACCGGGAAATTCCCAATAACCCGAATAGACCTTGCCTGCTGGGCGCTGAGCCATCAGGACTGTGCCGTCTGGTTTTCTCAGGATACCGACAGCTGCATCCACGACAGGGGGTAAATCAGACATTCCTGTCATCCCACAGATTCAGGGTGGTGTTTGGATTGCTGCTTTCAGGTATGGAAAGCCCAAAGTGCTGATAGGTCAACCGTGTGGCGATACGGCCGCGTGGGGTGCGTTGCAGGAAGCCCTGTTGGATGAGATAAGGTTCCAGCACATCTTCGATGGTATCGACTTCCTCCCCGATTGCTGCGGCAAGATTGGCGATGCCAACAGGTCCGCCACCAAACTTGAACAGCACTGCTTCCAGCAGTTTCCTGTCCATCAGGTCAAAGCCGACGGGATCGACATCAAGCATCTTCAGGGCTGCATCAGCCATTTCACGGGTAATCTGTCCTGTGCCACGTACCTCGGCATAATCGCGGACACGGCGTAACAGGCGGTTTGCAATACGTGGCGTTCCACGTGCACGTTTCGCGATCTCGCGAGCGCCTTCTTCAACAATCGGCGCCTTCAGCAGGTTTGCGCTGCGGGTGACAATCTTGGTCAGGTCATCGGTGTCATAGAATTCCAGGCGGGCAACGACACCGAAACGGTCACGAAGCGGGTTTGTCAGCATCCCTGCCCGGGTGGTTGCACCAATCAGGGTGAATGGCTGAAGATCCAGTTTCACAGAGCGTGCGGCAGGTCCTTCACCGATCAGGATGTCAATCTGGTAATCCTCAAGGGCGGGGTAGAGGATTTCTTCCACCATCGGTGACATTCGATGGATTTCATCGATGAACAGGACATCATTTGCTTCTAGATTGGTCAGAATTGCTGCCAGATCGCCTGGGCGTTCAAGCACAGGACCGGATGTCTGACGCAGATTCACGCCCATTTCCCGTGCAATGATATGGGCCAGGGTTGTCTTGCCTAGTCCAGGAGGACCAAAGAGCAGGGTATGATCCAGCGCTTCCTGTCTTTTTCTGGCTGCTGCGATGAAAATTTCCAGCTGTTCCCGCGCTTTTTTCTGTCCGACATATTCCCTCAGGAATTTTGGACGCAATGCACGTTCCATCGCCTCCTCATTGGATGAGGCAGGGGCGGCATCAATAATCCGTTTCTCGGTGAAGCTGTCAGTCTGTATGCTCATGGAAGTCCTGTCGGTCAGTTAGGTTCAGCTTTTTGAAAGCGATTTCAGTGCCATTTTAATCCCATCTGAGACACTGCAGTCTGCTGGAAGCTGTTTTACCGCCAGCATCATTTCTTTTTCTGAATAACCCAATGCCAACAGTGCATTCTGGATGTCTGCCCGGTTGGTGTCTGCCGGGGCAGCTCCTGCCGCTGGGGCAATTGATGTATCCAGTTTACCCTTGAGCTCCAGCAACAGGCGTTCAGCGGTTTTTTTGCCAATGCCAGGAACGCGGCAGAGGCGGGCAGTATCCTGTAAGGCAACGACTTCTGCCATTTCTTTTGCGGAAATGCCCGAGAGCAGTGCCAGGGCGGTCCGTGCACCTACGCCCGTGATCTTAATGAGCTGTCGGAACAGTATTCTTTCATCAGCAGTGCCAAAGCCATAGAGGACATGGGCATCTTCCCGGATGGCGAGATGGGTGAACAGTGTCACCTGACCACCGACAGATGGCAGGTTATAGAAAGTGCTCATCGGTACATCGATCTCATAGCCTACGCCATGACAATCCACCACGACCTGTGGGGGATTTTTTTCGAGCAGGATACCTTGAATACGACCAATCATGTCAAACCTCAAATCAGGGTTCTGTTTGTGAAATAAACCTAGCGGATCAACCTTCCCCGACGGATTCTGAAAGAGCTTCGGCTACCGAGTGAGGCGGCGTTCTCCAATGCGCGTACAGCATCGAAACCATGGGCATGGCATATGGCAACCCCCAATGCATCTGATGCATCTGGTCCCGGCGCGCCAGACAGGGAAAGCAGGCGCTGCACCATGTCCTGAACCTGATGTTTGTCAGCTTTACCATGTCCAACGATTGCCTGCTTGATCTGCAGGGCTGTGAATTCGTAAACATCAAGTTCTGATGCAACCAAGGCACTGATGGCGGCTCCTCGCGCCTGCCCCAGTAACAGGGTCGACTGTGGATTGACGTTGACAAAGACCTTTTCGATTGCCGCACAGTCAGGTTGATAGGTGCCGATGATTTCAGTGATGCCCTGAAAGATGGTTTTCAGGCGTGTGGGAAGTCCTGCGTCCGCAGGCGTCTTGACAGTGCCAGAGGCAATATATTCCAGCTTATTGCCAATCTTATGAATAACCCCGAAGCCCGTTGTACGGAGTCCGGGGTCAATGCCAAGGATTCTCATGATTGTGCTCCTGCTGTGACCATGAGACACATCATGAGAAAACCCTTACTGTTGGATCAGTGACGGAAGTGGCGGATGGAGGTGAATGCCATCGCAATGCCATGTTCATCAGCTGCGTCGATGACCTCCTGGTCACGGACGGAACCACCAGGCTGGATAACTGCTTTCGCACCAGCTTCTGCGGCGATGTCCAGACCGTCACGGAATGGGAAGAATGCGTCAGAAGCCACGACAGAGTCTTTCAGGGAGAGACCTGCCTGTGCGGCTTTCATGGTTGCTGTGCGTGCAGAATCCACGCGGCTGACCTGACCTGCACCGATACCCAGTGTCATGCCATTGCCACAGAAGACAATCGCATTGGATTTAACAAACTTCACAATCTTGTATGCGAACAGCATGTCATCGATCTGCTGCTGGCTTGGAGCAACCTTGGTGACAACCTGCAGTTTGTCTGCCATCGCCTTTGCGGTATCAGCAGACTGGACCAGCAGGCCTCCGCCAACACGTTTCATTTCGTAGTTGTTGGTCTGTTTGCCCAGTGGGATTTCGAGCAGACGCAGGTTTTTCTTGCGGTTGAAGACAGCTTTTGCTTCTTCGGTGAAGTGAGGGGCAATCAGCACTTCAACAAACAGCTTGGAGACTTCTTCAGAAGTTCTGGCATCCAGCTCACCATTGAAAGCGATGATGCCACCAAAAGC
>CAZHQM010000030.1:0-15604 GCA_964534155.1 uncultured Oxalobacter sp. | reverse complement strand
CCTAGGTTGCCCGCCATGTCTTTCAACACCTCATTGCGGTCAACACGGAGTTTTTTCAGGAATTTGCCAAGGGAAGTCAGCATACAGGCCTCGCTATTGTCAGAATGATTGCCAAGTCACGGATTCGATAAAGAAAAATCCGCTCACTGTTGTCTATTATGAGCGGATTTCACATTTTTTTAAACCTGTTGGTTTATTCAGCCATCAGAAAAACTGGATTTTCCGCAAAAAACCGTACCAGAAATCAGACAAGCAATCTGGTTAAATAGGAACTGGACAGAGATCCCTAGATGTCTCGATAAATACAGAGCGATAGGTTCCTCTCCCGTCAAGCTGATGAAGCTGATGCTGAAGTACCAAGACTACACAGTAACAACTACACCAACTTCCCGAGGAGAGAAATTATGCAGCACTTATCTACCATTGAAATGTCTGGCGTTATCCTGACCGTTGCCATTCTTGCTTTCGGTTACATTGGCGGGCTCATCCAGTGGCTCCGCAACAAAGGCAAGGAAAGCGACAAGTCCTCCAGCAACCCGCTGGAAAATGAACTGGGCGGTATCTCTGACTGATACGTCCATCAACTGAAAAAGCCGAACCATCTGGTTCGGCTTTTGTTATTTTTGTTATGGCAGGAACTCCTGCCCCCTAAAACATCCTTTCACAAGCGGCTTGCCCGCCAGACAGCACGCCCCAGCACAGAAGCATCAGGAGGCAGACGGCGGTCAGGATAGCGCTGACGGTCGGTGTGGTCACAGCGCATCATCCAGACGCGTTTGCCCGGAATATCGCTGAATTCCAGCACCAGACGGCGGAAGAACATCTGCCCGTCATGGAAAATGGCATAGACCATCGTGTCTTTCAGTGCTGTATCCGCTGTGTTGATCAGCACAGTACTCTCGACAGGCAGTGTCGGTTCCATGCTGCTGTCAGCCACTGTCAGCACACGGGCATCTTGTGGCAGGACATCCAATGCCATCAGGTCAGATTTGCGGAACGCCATCTTCTCTTCATACAGATGCTCCTCAAAACGGTCATCCAGCACGGACTGGCGGGTATTCAGGATGGAAACCTGCACAAACTCATTGGATGGCAGGTTTGGAATCACCGCAGGAGTCTCTTCATAAAGCGACATGGTGCCATCACCTGTCGCCAGCCAGTCCTGAGAGACATTCAGTGCCTTTGCCGCCGCCAGCAGGTTCTGGCCTTTCAGGTATTTTGTCTTGCCGTTCAGCCAGCCACTCACGCTTGGCGGTCTTACCCCACAGGCACGGGCAAGCTGTGCCTGTGTGATTCCGGCTTTCGCCATCGCCACCCGCAGACGGAAACCCAGCAGCGTCATGTCGAGCGTGCTGAGGTCTATCAGTGGCGCCGCCGGCACATCAGGTGCAAACTCACATGTCAGCAGGGGCAGTTCCATCATGGTGTCTGCTGCCTCATCCTGCTCCTGACTGGCAATGGCAGATCCTGAAACCTGTTCAATGCTCTCCATCTGCGATTCTCCTCAGCCGACAGTCAGGGACACCATCACTGCCCACGTTCAGGCTTATAGACGATGCGCCCCTCATCCATGTACTGATGCAGTGCTTTCTCACCTGCTTCAGGGGCGATATTGCCATAAACGGTGATACCCCGTTTACGGAAAGCCGTCAGCCAGTCCGGCTTATAGCCCTCATCGAACCCAGTGATTTCCTCAACCTGTTTAGAAGGCACACCGTAATACACCTCTTCGATGCCCGACCACATGATGCCCCCCATGCACATCACACAGGGCTCTGCGGTCACATACAGGCGCAGATGATGAGGTCCCAGGTTATAGGTGCCCAGTTTTTCTTCTGCCAGATGGATGGCATTCATCTCGGCATGGTTATGGCTGCACTGGCCATTCACTACGGAATTCGCTGTCTCGACCACCAGATTGCCCGCACGGTCATAGACCGCCGCCACAAAAGGACCATGCCCCTTGGCGGTGTAGTCAGGCATCCGCTTCTGCAGATCCAGGATAATCCGTTCCGCCTTGGCGACCTTTTCCGCATCAACCGGCTCATTCGCAATCACATCCGCATACGCCATACTTCCTCCCAGCATTGCCATCCATAGCATTGCGCTTAACAGTTTCTTCATAAAACTCCTTTCAACGGTCTCATTCTACCCCAACATGATGTGTGGAATCCCAAATTCATCCGCTATACTGATAACCATGTAAAAACAGGAAAACGCCATGCTTAAAGGTAAGATCTTTCTCGATATGGACGGTGTCTTTGTCGATTTCTGGACCCGTGCCAAAGCCCTCTGCGGCATCACCGACCCAGACAGCGATTCCATGTGGGAAACGCTCAACAAGATTCCGCATTTCTTCGACACCCTCGACCTGATGGACGGTGCAAAGCCACTGTTCGATGCGCTTTATGGCAAGTATGGCGACCGCTGCGAGATCCTGACTGCCCTGCCGAAACCCAAACGCCATATGCCGACATCACGGGATGACAAGATTGCCTGGATCCGGCGCAACCTGTCTGACACGGTTATCATCAACACCGTTGTCCTCACGAGCCACAAGCAGCATTACTGCACCAGCCCGCATGATGTCCTGATCGATGACAGCCGCAGGAATATCGCCGAATGGCGCAACGCCGGGGGAATCGGAATACTTTGCAAGAACCTGACTCAGGTCATGGCGGAACTCAGGGAAAAAGGTATCTTATAGCCCTGTTATCAGCCACAGGTAAAGGACGGGGGAAGTGGACTACGGCGCAAGGAACAACATCGACTACGAAGTCGCATCAAGCACAGCAATGCACCATGTTGTCGGCATGCTGGCAGAATGGCACTGCAATTGGCGTGAGCTGCAGGTGCACCCATTCATCCTGTCTGACCTGCATACCTTCCTGAGGGACTGGAACGACCACTACGCCAAAGCGCGCAGCATCATGACTGTTGACAAGATGTATGAGCATCTGCGTCTGCTTGAATATATCCTCACCCGTAAGACCGAACATGCCCGCCTCCAGCATGGCAGACAGAACTGGAAAAATGATGCCTCCGAGGAGATCAACGTTGAGGATATGGATGTTGACCTGATGCAGACCTATTCCATCGTTGAACAGATCACTCTCTTCGCATCAGGTGTGCTGCCGCTGATCCAGAACAACCGCTCAGACAACGACTGGGTCCAGAATGCCCAGGCAAAAGTCGCCAATCCAACCACTGCGCGGCTTGTTGACCGCTATGCAATCGCATGGCGTGCCGGCGAAGCCCAGATTACAGAAGGTCAGGCAGAAACCCAGTCTGAGGCAGAAGAAATCCCTCCACCAGTCGAGGAAATCGTTTTTGAGGACGGCAGCAAAAAACGCTCCATCCAGTTCAACTGGCGCTATGGTGAGACCCCACACTGGCACTGCCCTGCCTGTGGCAAGAACCTTTTCGGTGTCACCGGTCTGAATGGCTGCGCCCATATGCTGATTGCCTGCTATGAAGGTGAGCTGATCGGCACAAACCCGACCGGCATCGACATGATTGGTGGCAAGCGCCCTGACCTTGTGCCAGAAGACATCTTCAAGGATGGTCACGCTTCCCCATATCAGGTGCTGAAAGCCGCTTACAGCACAGGCACCAACTTCATCCTGCAGAGTACCACCAAGGGCATCCCAGGACCGCACCCTGTCGGCAATGTCGAGATTCTCTTTGAATGCCGTGAAGCGGTGCTGGAAAACAATAAAAAGAAAAAGAAGAAATAACCCGATCATCCCATCAGTAAAAAAGGAACATCATGGACCGTTTTGGCGTACCGAATAAAAATGAACTCAAGCGCATGAACAACCGTCAACTGAAAAAAGGCCGCTACGGCAAATACCAGCAGATCTGCGCAGAAGTCATCATCAATCTCAACGCACCGCTCACCGCTGAAGACGTCCTCGACACTGTCTGGACAAACGACCTGCCAGATCCGGAATATGTCGATATCCTCTTTGGCTGGCTGATTCCCCAGGTTGAGAAACACAACTGCTTCGCCTCCTGTGGCACCGCAAGTTTCGACAAGGGCATCCAGACCATTGAAGCCATCATCGAATATGTCACCCGCAGCACAGCTGATGAAGACAAGCTCCTCGACTGCATCAAGGCAATCAAGGAACACGCAAAAGTTGACAGCATTGATGTGAAGATCTGCGACGCATGGCGCTTCGATGACATTGAGCAGGAAAGCCTTGTTCTCAAGACACTTGCCATCTAAGTAACTGAATAACCACAAAAAAACCGCTCTTGACCGAGCGGTTTTTCATTGGCAGAGATTCCTCTTGTCAGGAGACCTTGCCATCAAATGCATCCAGCTCTTCCTGCTTCACCCGTGGCAGCAGGTCTTTCATGCTCGCCAGCAGGTCATCGAACAGGTTGAAGTCATGGATGTATGGCACCAGTTCCGGCACCTGATTCACGAAATTGTTGAAATGCTCATTGAAGACAGTGTAGTCCGCGATGAACACCATATAGCCCTGCTCATCCAGATATTTCCTGAAATTCGCATTATCCTCACCGAAGAGACTGCGCAGTTTCTGATCCAATGATGCCTTTTCCTCATCGGAATACTTCACTGCAATCTTCATCCCCAATTTCGCCAGATCACTCAGATCCATCACATCACCTTTCCCATCAATACAATTTAGTCAGCGCTGCTCTGTGTCCGCAGGAAATCACAGACCCTCGCCACCTCATCCCTGGATACAAACACGCCATGCACACGCCGGGCATCCGCCCCCTCGGCACGATAGAGCATATCGCCCTGCCCCAGCAGTGCCTCAGCCCCATTCACATCCACCACACGCCGTGAATCTGTCATGCTTCTTGCCTTGAAAGCAATCCGGCTCGGGAACCCTGCCCGCAGCAGCCCTGTCACGGTATCAAACGAAATCCACTGGGTTGCAATCAGCAGATGTACCCCTGCCAGATGTCCACGGATAGTAATCCGCGCCAGCAGCAGCTCAACTTCACGGCGAGCTGTGCGCATCACATCGGCAAACTCATCAAGCACCACAACCATCCGTGGCAGCGGTGTGCCGGCAAGTTCACCCGTCCTCACCACACGGTTGTAGGTGGCGATATCCGCAATACCGGCATCATCCAGCAGTTTCAGACGGCGCAGTGTCTCATCGACCGCACGGTACAGCGCCTCAATGCCTTTGCGTGTCTCGGTGATAACCGGCTCAACCAGATGGGGAACCCCGGCATACGCATCGAAAGAATGCTTCTGTGAATCGACCATCACCAGCTGGAGCATATCGGGCGTTGCCTGTGCAAGGAGTGACAGCAGTACGCCATTGACCGCAACCACGTTTTCAGGGGCAGAACCACTGGCAATCAGCAGATGCCCCAGCCCAGACAGACTCGTTGAAACAGGGGCGCCAGTGATGGACCGCCCCAATGGCACAACCGGATCATCGGCATTTCCCTGAAACGCATCTGCCCCGAAAAACTCAACGAGACGGATAGGCCGCCGCCCTGCGTTCTCTGCCTCAAAGACCATATGACCGGAGTCTGTCTCTGTCTCATAGAGACGCGCAGACTTCACATCAAACGCCCGCTCGAACTCACGCAGGCGCAGTGTCACTTTTGCCGCACTTGCCCCTTCCGCCAGCTGAAACTCACAGCGGTAAACCACGGGACCCGCCACCGCAGACAGGACCTGCGCAGCGATGTCATGCTCGGCAAGTACCCGCTCTACAGTGCCCTGCACATGGGCGGCATCAAACCCTGCCACAACCGGCGCAGGCGCGGCACTATCAAACAAAGACAAAGGCAGCAAAGCGACCATGTAACCTCCAGTCATCAGAAAACAGCTTTCATGTTATAGCAGTATACCCAAATATCCGCGCTTCTTCGCCATACAGTTTTCAGGGCAGAGATGCCCGATGCAGAAAATCATCAGCTGAGATTCTGGTTCAGAATCCATCATTTTTTCTGTTCCTGAACCGGAAAAACACCAGCCATATCAGGAAACAGACAAAATGCCCGCTCGCAGGCAGCGGACAATACACAGCAAAATCATATGGTTAGAAACCGTCTCATAATTGCGACAAATATTTTCAAACCATAAGCACATTTATCCCAAGATATGCTTATAATGGAAATGACCTCGATACACATAATGTATAAAGGCATGTCCCTGACATAGCAACACAGTCAGGCAGAACAATCCGCATCTACACATACAAGGGAGATTGCTATCATGTCTATTACCAACCAGAAGCCAGATCCATCCTTGCTGCTTCATGCCATGATGAGGCAGATGCGCCAGAAAGCAAAACTGAGACAGGTCCAGCTTGCTGAGAAACTCCATAAACCCCAAAGCTACATCAGCAAGATTGAGAACGGCAGCCGCGGCATTTCCGTTGTTGAACTTCATGAGCTCTGCGCAGCCTGTGGCGTTGAAATCACCAGTTTCATCAGAAAATGGCAGAAGGGTCTCAATGATCCAGATGCCTGGGCATTGATCCGCCAGAAACGTTAATCATCTTCAAAGGTAAATAACCTCTTACGATGGATGCACATCGTGGGAGGTTTTTTGTTGTCTGAAAACCAGGTCCAAGACCATGAATCTGGCAACCGACTGGATTATTCGGTCTCGAACATCCGTTTCAGCTCATCCAGCAGCAGTTTTCCCGCAGGGGTGAACTTCTGGTGCTTGCGCCAGATCAGATGCATCGGTGAGTACATGGCAGGTATCACTGGACGGAAGCAGAGCCCGCTCTTAGGTCCTGTATCGACAATCTGGTCAAAACTCAATGCACTGCCCAGGCCTTCCCTGACCATCAGCGCCGCATTGAACAGCAGATTGTATGTCCCCACAATATTCAGCTCATCCAGCCTTTCCCCAAACCATTTCGGATGATCGGAGACCAACGCCTGTGCCGAACAGAGCAATGGCTCTTTAAACAGGTCATCAATACTCACCGCATCCTGTTGGGCAAGTGGATTATCCTGCCGCATGATCAGCCCCCATACATCCTGATGCGGGAAAACCAGGCTGTTGTACCGGCTGGCATCCACATCCCTGACCACAATCGCAAACTCCAGCAGTCCCTTATCCAGGCGCTCCATCACCCCCTCGGCATTCCCGCTGTGCAGATGCAGCCTGATACGGGGATACTGTTTCTGCAGGGTTTTCACAGCACAGGCAAGATGGCGCAGACCGACAGACTCCGCACAGCCGATATACAGATCCCCACCGGTGAACTCATCCAGACGCTTGAACTCCGCTTTCGTCCGGTCCACCATCCCAAGGATATCCTCCGCCCGCTCTTTCAGCAGACGCCCCTCATCGGTCAGATGGATGCTGAAACTGCTCCTGACAAACAGCTTCTTGCCCAGTTCTTCCTCAAGCGCCTTCAGCTGACGGGAAAGCGTCGGCTGGGTCACATGCAGACGCTCGGCCGCACGGGTAATACTCCCCTCACGGGCAGATTCCAGAAAATAACGCAGCACCCGGATTTCCATCGTTTCCCCTTTTCATCAACCACCGACAGTAATGCTCACAGAGCATAACATACTATGTTTTATAAGTATTAGACATTACACAAACCAGACGATATAGTCAGCAGAAAGCGTACAGTTAACAACCGAAGAAGGCACGATACATGGTACTTTCCGTAGAAGCATTCAGAAAACAGATGGCAACCCGGGAAAAGGTCAGGATTGATTCAGAGCTTGGCGAAACATTCCACACATTCGCCCAGGAGGCCATCAGGCTGACGATGGAGCTCAACACCCGCTACCACACGGCAGCAGAGATCCGCACCATCATGGAGAAAATCACCGGGCGCCCAGTCCCTGATGATTTCTGCCTCTTTCCACCATTCACCACAGACTGTGGCAAGAACATCCAGATCGGGAAACGTGTGTTCATCAATTCCGGCTGCCGTTTTCAGGATCAGGGCGGCATCATCCTCGGTGATGGTGCCCTGATCGGGCACAACTGTGTCATGGCAACCCTCAACCATGACATGGATCCAGAACACCGTGGCGACCTGCATCCCGCACCGATTGTCCTGGGCAGGAATGTCTGGATCGGTGCCAATGTCACCATCACAGGCGGCGTGACCATCGGAGACGGAGCCATTGTTGCCGCAGGTGCAGTCGTGACAAAAGATGTCCCACCCAACACCGTGGCAGGGGGCGTTCCTGCCCGATTCATCAAGACCATTGAAACCGGCAAATGACACACTGACAGTAAATCTGTGTAAAAAGGGATGATTAAACTGTAGACAATCAGTTATCATGCGACCCTGTATCTGTTGATAAGAAAACCGCTTAAATGTTCCACATCGCCCCCACATTATTCGGAGCTTTCGTCATCTGGCGCTTTGTGCCGTCGCTCCCGGTCAGCAGGCTCTGGAAAATCCTGATTGCACTCTGCATCCTGTTTATTGCCGAATGGGGGGTCATCACCAAATTCTTCGGCGGTTGGGCATCTCCTGAAATCCCAAGAGCCATCATCATTCTGGTCGGCTGGGCAACCGGTGCATTCATCCTGCTGCTCTGCTTCCTGATTCTCAGGGACATCACCGCCATCGCCATCTGGCTGGGCGGCAAGACAGGCCTGCTCCCATCCACCGCACGCATCGGCTGGCAATGGTCTGCCGGGCTCTGCGGGCTCGCCATGCTCCTTTCGCTTTTCGGCACATGGCAGGGTATCAAGGTACCCGATGTCAGACAGGTGCATATCAAGATGCGCCATCTGCCCAAGGAACTCGATGGATTCCGCATCGTTCAGCTCACTGACCTGCATGCCACCCGGCTCATGCATGAGCCATGGATCCGTGAAGTCGTTGACAAGGCTAATGCCCTCAACCCTGACCTGATGCTGGTGACTGGCGACCTGGTGGATGGCACCCCGCAGAACCGTGCCAACGATGTCGCACCGTTCAAAGAGATGAAAGCCCGCCTCGGTGTCTATGCGGTGACCGGCAACCACGAATACTATTCCAACTACCTGAACTGGATGCGTCATTTCAAGAGCATCGGGCTCAAGGTGATTGGCAACGAGCATATTGTGCTGACCGACAAGGGCAGGCAGATTGTGCTGGCTGGCACAACCGACCGTGTTGCCGCACGTTTTGGTCTGCCAGAACCTGACATCCAGAAAGCGCTCGCCGGCAAGCCAGAAGGTGCGCCTGTCATCCTGATGGCACACCAGCCGAAAGGCGCTGATGCCAATGCGGCGGCTGGTGCCGACCTGCAGCTCTCCGGCCACACCCATGGCGGTCAGGTACTGGGCATCCACTGGCTCAACCAGATGGTCAACGATGGCTATGTCTCGGGGCTATACGATGTCAACAGCATGCAACTCTATGTCAGCAACGGCACCGGGCTGTGGAACGGTTTTCTCATCCGCTTGGGCAAACCATCTGAAATCACAGAACTGGTTCTTCATCCGGCTGACTGAAAAAAACGATGGCAAAACGGAAAGAAAAGCCCAATATCCGGACCGCCACAGAGATGAAGCAGGCAAAGGCGAAGGAAGAGGCTCGGAAGAACCGTATCGATGTGGTGGAACTCATCAAGGCGGCAGGTCTGAAATACTATGACAAGCGCTCACAGGGCGGCCTGCTCTGGCTCTTGGGCAGTATGGAACGGCTTGAATTCGTGAACTTCTGCCGTCAGCACGGTATCCTGTTCATCTATCGCCATAGAGGCAGTTGGGCTACGCTCGACCAGCACGCATGGTGGTATGCTGAAGACGGTCTGGACGACAACCGCATTCCCCGGCGCTGACCAGCCGATCCCCCAATCAGACCTTATTCTGAAGGCGTTGATGCCTGTGGTGCCGTATGCTTGCGTCTGTCAAACGGATTTGTCAGCAGGGAAGCCAAACCGAAACAGACCCCGGTCACAACCACACCTGCCCAGCCATAGTTCGACCAGCCCCAGCCTGCCAGGAATGTGCCAAACGGTGCAACAATGAAAAACACCGTCATATAGATGGTGTTCAGGCGGTTGATTGCCGCAGGTTCCAGAGCCACCACACTCGACTGGTTCGCGAGATGGGTACCCTGTGTACCGATGTCGAGCAGCAGGATACCGATGATGATGCCGATATAGGAATCCTGACCGAACCATGTGGAAAGCCACCCGGCAACCGCCAGCAATGCACCGATGATGGAGACCTTTTTCGCCCCAAGGATATTGATGTAGCGCCCGACAAAGACCACCGAGATGGCACCCGCAATCCCGAAAATCCCCATCATGCCGATGATGTCATCACCCGCATAGAAAGGTGCCTCACGCAGTTTGAAGGTGAGCGGTGCCCACAATGCGAAAAAAGCCCCCTGCACACACGCCGCGCGCACTGCCGCCACCATGACATATGGATATTTCTTCAGATACCCGAAAATCGACAGCAGCAGACCACCGTAAGTCCCCTTATAGCCACTCATCGACTGGCGGGGCAGGATCATCAGATTCACCACAAAACACAGCACCATCAGCCCGCTGCCCATGATGAAAACCGTGCGCCATCCCCAATGCTCACCGATGAAACCGCTGATGATACGGGAACCCAGGATCCCGACCAGCAGACCCGACACGATGATACTGATGTTCTTCGGACGGTTCTCTGCATTGGAATAGCGTGCAGTGAAAGGAATATAGATCTGCGGCATGACGGAACACGCACCGATGAAGACGGAATACAGCCACAGTATCATCACATTGTCGCCAAACGCCATCAGTGCCATGACAACAATCAGCACCGCAAAGTTGCCGGTCGTCATCTTTCTGGCAGAAATCAGGTCACCCAGCGGCACAATGAAGAACAGCCCGAGACCATAGCCCGCCTGCAGCATTGTCACGATGATGTTTGCATTGAACTGACTCGTTCCGAGATCCTGCGCAACACTCCCCAACAGTGGCTGGATATAGTAGCAGTTGCTCAATGTAATGGCTGTAATGGCTGCCAGCACGAAAATCAGCCACTTCGGTAGACCATCACCATCTTTCAAAGGCTGTTGCATTGTATTCTTTCAATAACAGGATAACCCGAAAAACTAGCCGTCATTATACGGCATCACCGCAGGGAGAAAACAATTGGCACCTTGATCCGTGCTGGGGCTGGTGGCGCAGGGAAAGGGCTCGCCTTCTGGATGGCACGCAACCCTGCCGCATCCAATGAATCAAGCCCGGCACTGCTGACTAAGGATAACCCTTCGATATGACCATCCTGACGGATGATGAATGAATAGACTGCCTTGCCCGAAATCCCCATCATCCGGGCCTGGGCAGGATAAACCACCTGCCGCTGGATATGCTGCAGGATATAACTGTAATTGGCAGAGATATAACGGCTCACACCGCCACCGGTACCTGAGCCAGAACCATCGCCTGTGCCACTGCCTGAACCGACACCGCTTCCTGTACCACTGCCAACCCCGGCACCATAACCACGGCCGGCACCGACACCATCACCGCTACCGGTGCCATCACCATTGCCACTGCCAGGAACCGCACGCTCAGCACGCCCACCATAAGAAGACGAAGCATCACCTGAATGTCCAGCCGAGCGGGAATCTGTTGCCACAGGTGCCGCCTGATCCAGCCAACGGTTACCTGCATTTTCACTGACCGACTCCGTTGAGGCACCATCGCCCGATGAGACAGTATCATTGCCCCCCTCTTTGCCATCTGGCACAGGCACACCGCCTTCGGTACCGCCACCGCCACCACCTTTGCCGTCATTGAACCCAACAGCACTCAGGTCAACCTCAACCAGATCCTCATCAGGCTTGCCTGCCCATATCAGGGCACAGAAAAGCCCCACAGCAACCGCATGGAAAATGAGAGAAAAAAGAAGACCCTTGGTCAGGCGGCTCATTTCTGGGTCCGCACACTGATTTTGGAAAAGCCCTGCTGTTTCAGGACATCCATCAGCGATACAAACGTCTGAAGACGCACATCCTTGTCAGCAGCAATCAGCACAGGCCGTTCACGGGGCATATCCGCCAGCACATTCGGCAATGCAGCGGGATCTACCGCCTTGCCGTCAATCCGCAGCCCCCCCTTCGCATCCAGCTCAACCTGAACAGGAGACTCAGCCAGCGCCTTGGCACTCTGCGCCTGTGGCAGGCTGACATTGATACCCTCAGATGCCATGTTCGGCACCACAAAACTCGCTGTCATCAGCAGGATCACCACCAGCACCAGCATGATGTCGATCAACGGCACCATGTTGATTTCGGTGAGACCGCCCTTCTCGGAAAAACTATTCTTCATGGGCGGCATCCCACAGCAGGAGAATATTCTTCGCGCGCCGTACCAGCATGTTGTACAGCACCACCGAGACAATTGCGACCACCAGACCGATGGCTGTCGCTTTCAGCGCCAGAGCCAGCCCGACCATGATGGTGCGGGAATCCATCGCCCCGGTCATCCCGATCTGATAGAACGTGACCATGATGCCCAGCACCGTGCCCAGCAGACCGACATAAGGCACATTGCTGGCAATCGTGCCGATGATATGCAGATGTTTCGACAGGTCGTATTCCAGCCGGTTGCGCGATGTATAGGACTCAGCCTGCACCCCCTTGAAGAACAGGAAACGCTCCACTGCCAGCGCCACCACGACAATCGACAGCAGGACCAGCACACCCACCACACCATAATCAATCAGATTCACAACCCAGTTCATATTCATTTCATCTTAACTTGCAACAATCAGACAAGTATAAACGCACCCTTGCGGTTGTGCATCTGCAAAGTCCCCGATGGTTGGCATCCCTGGCTGGAGGCACCGATACCCGGCACATCCGGCAGCGCTGTCACCCGGCAGTTGTATCAAAAAAATCACGCATCTTTCAGAACAGCATCCCATAGGAGAAAGCCCCCGGTTTTGTACGGATTTGCGGTGTCATCAGCAACCCTGAGTGTAGTAAAATGTAAGATGCACACATCTAAACAGACATCTGCTACCCGCGGACAGTCTTCAGCGATGTAACCATTCACTGATGGGAGAAGTTTCGTGATACGGAGAGGTATCAGCCCGACCTCTGGGAAAATCGGCCGGGCAGTCCGTAATTTAAAACAGTATGCATTGATCATAGGTCCGCTCGTTGCGATAGCGGTCTATTTCCTGTTGCCTGACAGCTATGTCAATCCTACTGGCGAAACAGTCGCCCTGCTCCACCCTGCGAAAGCCTGCTGTGCAGTCGTTGTCCTGATGGGCATCTTCTGGTTCACAGAGACCATTCCAATCGCGGCGACCGCCATCATCCCGATAGCGGTCTTCCCGGTGCTGGGCGTTGCCTCGCTCAAGGACACCTGCATCCCTTATGGCAGCAGCACCATCTTCCTGTTCCTCGGTGGCTTCCTGCTGGCGGCAGGCATCCAGCGCTGGAACCTTGACCGGCGTCTTGCCCTCTACACCATCAACATGATGGGCACCAAACCCCAGCAGATCAGCGCGGGGCTGATGATTGCCACCGCCATGCTCGCGATGTGGGTCTCCAACACCGCAACCGCCGCCATGATGGTGCCGATCGTCTCTGCCATCCTGCACCTGTTCCGCACCGAATGCCACGGCAGCCGTCACACCAACCGTCAGGAACACAACTTCGCAATCTGTATGCTCCTCTGTGTCGCATACGGTGCAAGTATCGGTGGCATGGGCACCATCCTCGGTTCTCCACCAAACGGCATCTTCGTCCGTTTCATGGAACACACCTACAACCACTTCATCTCTGTGTTCGACTGGATGAAACTCGGCATTCCAATCATGCTCATCCTGCTCGCCGTCACCTGGATTGTGCTCAACAAGATCCTCTACCGTGACCAGATTGATGAAATCCCTGGTGGCAAGATGTGGATCCAGAACGAAATCAAGAAACTCGGCCCGATGTCCCGTGGCGAGAAATTCGTGCTCGGCATCTTCCTGTTCACCGTGCTGCTCTGGATTTCCAACCCATACCTGAGAATGATCACCCTGGATGGTGGTGTCAAGCCATTCGCTGGGCTGTCAGACGCATCCATCGCCATCACCGGTGGGCTGCTGCTCTTCCTCATGCCATTGAACGGTAAATTCAACCAGCGCACCCTGACCTGGGACCAGTGCCGTCAGCTGCCGCTGGGTCTGCTCCTGCTCTTCGGCGGTGGTCTCTCCATGGCAGCCGCCATCAGCAAGACCGGGCTGGATGGACTCATCAGCGCGCAGGCAACCGCACTGGCAGGCATGCCGGGCTTTATTGTCATCCTCGGCATCACCGCACTGGTCGTCTTTGCGACAGAAATCACCTCCAACACCGCACTGGCAGCCACCATGATGCCGCTGCTCTCTGTCGCCGCCGCACCAATCGGCATGCAGGCAGAAGTGCTCCTGCTCGCAACCACATTCGGCTGTTCAGCCGCTTTCATGATGCCAGTCGCAACACCACCAAACGCCATCGTCTTCAGTACCGGTCATATCCGTATCAGCGAAATGATCAAGGCGGGCTTCTGGCTCAACCTGATTTCTATCATCGTCATCTCTGTGGTCTGCTGGTTCGGCAGCGGAGTGCTTTTCGGCTGACCCCAACGGGCAACAGTCTGTTGCCAGACACCAGAAACACAAAAGTCACGACTGCCATGCAATCGTGACTTTTTCAGTTCCAGACAACCTCTTACTCAGCGCCCGCCAAACACATCATCCAGCGTCATCTCATCCGCCTTGGCGATCAGCTCATCAGACATCCCCCTGCGGAGCGCTTGGATCGCATCCTGCGCCTCTTCATCATCCACCGGCAGCTGCTGCCAGAGCACATACGAATTCAGGTAACTCTTATCGACACCACGCCCCTCGAAATACGCATACGCCAGCGATTTGAGCGCAGACACATTGCCACGCCGTGCCGCCTTCTGCCACCAGCGCACAGACGCCTCATCATCCATCGGCACACCCATCCCCAAGTCATACGCATTGCCCAGAGCGACCTGCGCTTTCTCAAGCCCCTGCTCAGCAGCCTTTTTCAGCCAGTCACCCGCACGGGCATAATTCGGCGGAACGCCCATCCCAGTCTGATACGAACGCGCCACATCAAACTGTGCCTCGGCATCCCCCGCCTCCGCCTTCTGCAGATATTCAGAAAACTTCTGGCGTGCCTCATCCGTGTTGACCGGAGCCGTCACATCATCTGAAGCCGCATAACCCACAGGCGTCCCGAGCGCCAGCATCAAAGCCAATGCCCCGGCACCCAATGAAGGGAAAAAACGTGATCTCATAACACACCTCCTTGGAAAAAGGTTATCACCATCATATTGCAAAGCAGTGAAAGATGGAAATGGACATTGCAGGAAACGTGCCATCCAGTAAAATAAACACGCTCCATCGGCTCACCATAAGGATACCAACACATGTCTGACATACCATTCAACCCAGCCATCCTCAGCACCCTCGTCAAACAGCAGAACATCGGCGAAGACTGCACCCTCTGGCTGCTCGACATGACCAAAATGCCTGTCCTGATGCCTGAAGACATCGTTGAGATCCTGCACGAAAGCTCTGTCATCCGATACAGTGAACTCAGCCGCAAACAGCGGCGCACCCAGTTTGTCGTCGGGCGGCTGCTCACCAAATACGCCGTCTCCACCC
>CAZHQM010000029.1:0-15829 GCA_964534155.1 uncultured Oxalobacter sp. | reverse complement strand
ATTTCGTCGTTTTTTGCAAGATTGTTGGACAAAGCTGTTGATTTCTGACAATATTTTCTCTAGCTGAAAAAAATTGTCAGGGAAGGTCTTGAAATATAAAGGAAAAGCCCAATCTTGATGAGACAGCTATTTTATTAACCAGGTGACAAAAATGACTCCTACTATCATTACGAAAGGAATCAAGGCCGGAGAGGCTATGCAGGACTACGTAATGGAGAAACTGAAAGGTCTGCTGTCCTATTCTCAGGACGGGATCCGCTCTATTACTGTACGGCTGTCAGACACCAATCGGATCAAGAAAGGCATGAAGAAACGCTGTCTTGTCCAGTTGGAACTGCCAGGGTTGCCAGCAATCGTCGTGACCAAGTTTGCATCAGACGTTCGAGGTGCTGTTGACAGCGCGATGCATCATGCATCGGGTCTATTGAATAAAACTCTCTCAAAGGTCAAAGAGATTCCACATACTCCTTTACCACTTTATTTCAATAAACCTTGGCTGTTGGCGGTATAGAATCCGTTCCAGCTCACCAATAAAAGGGAACTTCGGTTCCCTTTTCGCTTTTCTGCCTCCCTGCTTTTCTTCTGTTTCAATTTTTAACGGCATCATCATCCGCATGGTATAGAATGCCTGTCATAACCTGATGGGGTCCTTATGCCCGCAGGGGGTTCAACAACTTTTCCATCGTGCTATGAAATCCAGTGTTTTCCGATTCTGCCGTCTGGTGGTGCCTGTGCTGATAGGGGCGGCAACCCTGTCTGGCTGTGCCAGCCTGTCTGAGACTTCCCGGCAAAAAGATGATTTCGCTCCTTATTTTCTGGAACAGCGCCCGCGTGCCTGTGTCGAAAAAGTGGGGGTGAATGGGCGTTTCTCGATCTATTACAAGACAAGAGGTGCTGAAGAAGCCCTGCACGGTGGATTTGAGTGGGAACAGGACAAGGATCTGATTGCGATTACGTTGCTGTCCCCTTTGGGGCAGGAAGTTGCCAAGATTGATGTGATGCCTCAGCTGACCACATTCACCATACCGGGCAAGCCACCGAAATCTGCGGCGAATGCAGAGAAACTGATTGAATCCCAGCTGGGCTGGACATTGCCGGTTTCCGGGCTGAAAGACTGGTTGCAGGGATGCGCTGTTGATGCAGAGGGAAAACCGTTCATTGCCTCTCCTGAGCGAAAAGAGGTCATCACGAAGGATAAGTGGCAGATCAATTATGTCTCATGGATTGATGGGCCGGTCATGCCATTACCGAAACGGATCAATCTGGTGAAGGGTAAAGATGCCACTGATCTGGATGTGAACATGAAGCTGGTGATTGACGGATGGCGTTTCTGACCTATCGGGATGGCAGACTGTCCTGCCGTGACTGCCCTGCACCGGCCAAGCTGAATCTTTTCCTGCATGTGGTGGGGCGCCGTAACGATGGCTATCATCTGCTCGAGTCAGTGTTTCAGCTGATTGATTTCTGCGATACCCTGCATTTCACCTGCCGCTCGGATGGTGCGGTCAGGCGGTTGACCGATATAGATGGTGTCTCTGAGGAATCCGACCTGACAGTCCGGGCTGCACAGAGGCTGAAAGAAGCCGCCTGGATGAAAAAAGGCTTGCGGGTGCCAGGTGTCGATATCGAGATTGAGAAACGGATTCCATCTGGCGGCGGTCTGGGCGGCGGTTCTTCTGATGCGGCAACAACCCTGATGGCGCTCAATGGCCTCTGGAACTGTGGGTTTACATCAGCTGAATTGATTGATCTGGGTGTCCGGTTGGGAGCGGATATACCGTTTTTCATCTTCAGGCAAAATGCGTTTGCTGAAGGGGTCGGTGAAAAGCTGATGTCGGTCCAGACTCCTGATGGCTGGTTTGTTGTGGTTAAACCACCCGTATCCGTCTCTACTGCCTTGATATTTCAGGCAAATGAATTGACAAGAAACACTGAACCCCTCAAAATGAAGGGCTATCCCAATTTTTGCGATTCCGCTATTCAGGTGGGTCAAAATGACCTTCAGCCAGTGGCATCTGCCCTGTTTCCTGAAATCCGGAACGCATTGGATGAATTGGGACGATATGGAAATGCCAGGATGACAGGATCAGGGGCCTGTGTTTTTGCCCGGTTTGATACGGAGCAGCAGGCTAGGGCAGTCGAGTCTGCATTGGCTGACAGGTGGGATGTGATGGCTATCCGTTCCATGCAGAAACATCCATTCGAATATCCTGTTTGAAATCAAGGCATTCAGAAGGTTTTCAGGTGGTCTCCGAGCTATAATATCGGGGATTGCAACAGGGGTATCGCCAAGTGGTAAGGCATCGGGTTTTGATCCCGACATTCGTAGGTTCGAATCCTGCTACCCCTGCCATTTTTCCATATCTGCCGTATTGGGCGAACAGTTAACAGGATTTTGCAGAATCATGTCGGACAGCAATTTTATGGTTTTCTCCGGAAATGCCAATCCGGAACTGGCTGAAAAAGTCGCAGCCAGACTTGGCCTGCCTCTGGGCAAGGCGTTGGTTTCCCAGTTCTCAGACGGTGAAGTCCGTGTCGAGATCAATGAGAAAGTCCGTGGCAAGGATATTTTCATCATCCAGTCCACCTGTGCTCCGACCAATGACAATCTGATGGAGATTGTGCTGATGGCAGATGCGCTGAAACGTGCTTCTGCTGAACGCATCACTGCCTGTATTCCATATTTCGGCTATGCCCGTCAGGACCGCCGTCCACGCTCCACCCGTGTGGCGATTTCTGCACGTGTGGTTGCGAATATGCTGGAAAGTATCGGTATCAGCCGTGTCATCATCATGGATGTACATGCGGCGCAGATCCAGGGCTTCTTCGATATCCCTGTCGATAACATCTATGCTTCTCCTATCCTGTTGAAAGACATCCACGATAAGCAGTATGAGGACCTGATTGTTGTTTCTCCTGATATCGGTGGTGTTGTCCGTGCCCGTGCACTGGCAGAACGTCTGGGCTGCGAACTGTCCATCATCGACAAACGCCGTCCACGTCCAAATGAATCTGAAGTGATGAACCTGATCGGCAGTGTTGAAGGCAAGAACTGCGTCATCATGGACGATATTGTGGATACCGCAGGTACCCTGACCAAGGCTGCTGAAGCCCTGAAGGAACGTGGTGCGAAGACCGTTGCCGCATACTGTACCCATCCAGTGCTGTCTGGTCCAGCTGTTGAACGTATCAATGCTTCTTCTCTGGATGAGCTGGTTGTCACCGATACGATTCCGCTGTCTGAAGCAGCGAAGAAATGCAGCAAGATCCGCCAGCTGTCCTGTGATGAGGTCCTGGCAGAAACCCTGCGCCGTGTCAGCACCGGTGAATCTGTGATGTCACTGTTTGATGAGCTTGACGCCCGCAGCTGATTGAAAAGTTTTTCGGGAGTCTCTGGTCGCGGAGGCTCCTTAACAAGAGAGGGAAACCTCGTTTTTTATTTAATTGGAGTTATCAATGAAAGTAGTTGCATCCGCTAGAACCGACGTAGGGACCGGAGCGAGCCGCCGCCTGCGCGCAGCTGGCAAAGCGCCTGGTATCGTTTATGGTGGTACCGCTGCACCAGTCAGCATCACCCTGGACCATAACGAACTGTATTACGCACTGAAGAAAGAAGAATTCCATTCTTCCGTACTCGATCTCGAAATCGATGGTAAAGTCGAAAAAGTCCTGCTGCGTGATTTCCAGACCCATGCATACAAACCACTGGTTCTGCACGTTGACTTCCAGCGTGTTGACCCTAACCAGAAGATCACTGTCCGTGTTCCTCTGCATTTCATCAACGAAGATGCTTCCCCAGCTGCTAAATCTGGTGGTCTGCATCGCGCAGCTTCCGAACTGGAAATCTCCTGCCTGCCAGCAGATCTGCCAGCATTCATCGAAGTTGACCTGACCGGTATCGACGCTGGCCAGTCCATCCACATCAGCGGTCTGAAACTGCCAGCAGGCGTTTCCGCTGTTGCTCACGATGACCTGCCAATCGTTACCACCGAAGAAGTTGCAGCTCCAGTTGCTGAAGAAGCTCCTGCAGAAGAAGCTTAATTTCAGTTTTTTCGGTCAAAAAAGCATCTGTCCTATTGGCAGGTGCTTTTTTTTTGTATATAATTACATTTCTTCGATGTAGGGGAGTCGCCAAGTTGGTTAAGGCACCGGATTCTGATTCCGGCATTCGAGGGTTCGAATCCTTCCTCCCCTGCCATCCAGCCATCAATGCCGCTGTGAGCGGTATTTTTTTTTGCCTGTACCTCTCCCATCTTCCCCTTTGGTTTATTGCCAGCCTATTTTGTTAGGACGGTGAAATATCAAATCTGATACAATCAAGGCACTGAAACTCCCAACCACACAACAGAAACAGGTCTATCATGTCTGATAAAAATATGATGGTTTTCTCTGGAAACGCCAATCCAACCCTTGCCTCCAAGATTGCGAGCAAACTGGGTATTCCACTTGGCAAATCCCTGGTCACCAAGTTCTCTGATGGTGAGGTCCGGGTTGAGCTGAACGAAAATGTCCGTGGCAAGGATGTTTTCATCGTCCAGTCCACCTGTGCGCCAACCAATGACAACCTGATGGAAATTCTCCTGATGGTTGATGCACTGAAACGTGCTTCTGCAGAACGTATCACTGCATGTATTCCATATTTCGGCTATGCCCGTCAGGACCGCCGCCCACGTTCTACCCGTGTGGCGATCTCTGCACGTGTGGTGGCGAATATGCTGGAACGTGTGGGTGTTGACCGGGTCATCATCATTGATGTCCATGCAGACCAGATCCAGGGCTTCTTCGATATCCCTGTTGATAATGTTTACGCATCGCCGGTCCTGCTCCGCGACCTGAAACGCAAGAGCTATAAGGATCTGGTGGTTGTCTCTCCTGATGTTGGCGGTGTTGTCCGTGCCCGTGCACTGGCAGAACGTCTGGGCTGTGACCTGTCCATCATCGACAAACGCCGTCCACGCCCTAATGAGTCTGAAGTGATGAACCTGATCGGCAGCGTTGAAGGCAAGAACTGCGTCATCATGGATGATATGGTGGATACCGCAGGCACCCTGTGCAAGGCAGCTGAGTCCTTGAAGGAACGTGGTGCCAAGATGGTGATTGCATACTGTACCCATCCAGTCCTGTCTGGTCCTGCTGTTGAACGTATCAACGCTTCTGTTCTGGATGAACTGGTTGTCACCGACACCATCCCACTGTCTGATGTTGCCAAAAAATGCGGCAAGATCCGTCAGGTTTCCTGTGATGAACTGCTGGCAGAAACCCTGCGTCGGGTCAGCACCGGTGAATCTGTGATGCAGTTCCTGAAAGACATGGTTGATAACAGCTGATTGTTATCTGACTGACCAAAGAAAAACCGCTGTTTCTGCGACAGCGGTTTTTTGCGTCTTGGCGGGTCTTAATTCGCGGAGTG
Organism: uncultured Oxalobacter sp.; assembly: GCA_964534155.1. Taxonomy (GTDB): domain Bacteria; phylum Pseudomonadota; class Gammaproteobacteria; order Burkholderiales; family Burkholderiaceae_D; genus Oxalobacter. Next base: position 10,419 of record CAZHQM010000029.1, on the reverse strand, counting down.
GAGCTCCATCATCGCCTTTTCCATCTCATCGCCACAGACTTTTGGCATCAGCGGGATGGCACGGTTGATGGCATCCTCAATCTTGTTGAAGTCCTCATTGCGAGGTCTGCCCAGCACATAATCGATGACTGGGATGTTCGGATTAATGTCGCGAGGGTGACCGACACCGAAACGGAGCCGCCAGAAGTTCTGGGTACCCAGTGCATTGACGATATCTTTCAGCCCATTGTGACCGCCTGCAGAGCCAGAGCGCTTGAGTTTCGCCTGACCGGGAGGGATATCGAGTTCATCATGGACGATGAGGATTTCTTCTGGTTTGAGCTTGAAGAACTTTGCCATCAGGCCGACAGTCAGTCCAGAGCGGTTCATATAGGTCTGGGGTTTGACCAGCATGACTTCAGCACCGCCAATGCGGGTCTTGGTCACCAGCGCCTGGAACTTGGCTTCTTTGTTCCAGCGTGCGCTGCTGTCGAGGTTGTCAACAAACCACCAGCCCACATTGTGGCGGGTCAGTTCATACTCAGGACCTGGATTGCCAAGCCCTACAATCATCTTAATGGTCATAGCGTTGTATCTTTAAATCAGCTTCTGCGGTGCTGGACGAGAATCCATGGTTTAACGACAACAGCCCACAGCAGCGGGTCAGATTCTGCCCAGATCTTTGCCTGTTCATCGGTGACACGCTCGATTTCTTTCTTGTCGAGCATAGCCTGAATGGCGGGAACCTCATCTGCTTCCATCAGCTGTGCGACACGGATCATGTCAACGCTGTCTTTGACAGAAATCAGTCTGCCACCCGCAAAGAAACGTTCGAGCTCTTTCCAGCCGATCTGCGCGGTTTCCATGTTGATACGGGCATACTGCAGTTTTTCCTGTTCTGCCTTTGTGTCTTTGGTTTCTTCAGAAGCCATAATTCATCCGTTTGTCTATTCAATCAATAGTGTGGAGGTCGTTCGTTCAGTGGACGGTCACTTTCCATATCAACAAGTCTGATTGCCAGCTCTTTGATGATGGCCTCAAGGTCGCTGATTTTCACTTGTTGGCGGTAAAGTTCCTTGTTCAGCTCATCGATCATGTCTTCCTGATGGGTGAGTCTGATTTCAAGGTCTGTCAGTCGGTCATCCACTTCCATATCCGTCTGCGATTTTAAATTAAAAACAAGAAACTGCCATCCTACGCTTATTTTGAATTCAGCAGTGCTTTCAGGCGTGCAATCCGTTGTTTAGGCGTCAGGATTTCTTCTGGTTTCGGTGCGGCATCGCCTTCGGTCAGTTTCATTTCGTTGATGAAACGGGATGGTTCACGGTCAACGATTTCGCGGGCCTGACGGCGTTTCTTGCACCATGAGACCTGCAGGCTGCGCTGGGCACGGGTGATGCCGACATACATCAGGCGGCGTTCTTCCTGAATCCGCTGAGCCAGCAATTCATCAGGCATATCGTCTGCATCCCTGGAGGTATGTGGCAGCAGTCCTTCCTCAACACCGACCAGATAGACATGCGGGAATTCCAGTCCCTTGGCTGCGTGCAGGGTAGAGAGATGGACAGCATCCTGCTCTTCTTCATTACCCTCGAGCATGGTCATCAATGCGACAATCTGGGTGACTTCCAAGAGAGTGCGTTCTGGCTCATCATTGTTTTTGCCACCAGTGCATTTGTCTTTCAGCCAATGGGTGAATTCCAATACATTCTGCCATTTTGTCTTGGCGGTCCGGTCATCGAATGTATCGTACAGGTATTCCTCGTAATTGATGGATTTGACCAGTTCATCCAGCAGTTCTGCGGCAGGTTCGCCTTTGGCGGACTGTCTGCCAGCCCGCTCTTCAATACGGTTGATGAAGTCGCAGAATTCCCGCAGCGGACGGAGTTGCCGTGTTGGCAGTTTCGTCTCGATACTGCCTTTATAGGTGGCTTCAAACAGGGAGCATCGCCACTGTCCTGCAAAGGTACCAAGTGCGCTGAGCGTGCCCTCACCGACACCACGGCGTGGGGTGGTGATGGCACGGATGAAAGCCGGATCATCATCCAGATTCGCAATCAGGCGCAGATAGGCGATGAGATCCCGGATTTCTGCACGGGCAAAGAAGCTCTGGCCACCTGTGATGGTGTAAGGGATGTTTTCACGGCGCAGGGCGGTCTCAAAGACTCTTGCCTGATAGTTGCTTCGGTACAGTATTGCAAAGTCCCCATATTTTGCCCGGCGTTCAAAGCGGCTGTTGGAGAGATGCATGATGACCTGCTCCGCCTCCTGCTCTTCATCCGGCATCATCTTTGCCATGACAGGATCTCCCAGCCCATGCTCTGACCAGAGTTTCTTTTCAAACAGTTTCGGATTGTTGCCAATCACGGCGTTTGCCGCCTGCAGGATACGCATCGAGGAGCGGTAGTTCTGTTCAAGACGGATGACTTTCAGGTCTGGGAAATCCACCTGTAAGGTTTTCAGGTTTTCGATGGTGGCGCCACGCCAGGCATAGATTGCCTGATCATCATCGCCCACGGCAGTGAACATCGGTTTCTTGCCGGGACCTGTCACAAGCAGCTTGACCAGCTCATACTGGCAGGTATTGGTGTCCTGATATTCATCGACGAGTAGATAGCGCAGGCGGCGCTGCCAGCGGTCTCTGATTTCAGGCTGTTTCCTGAAAAGTTCGACAGGCAGGCGGATCAGGTCATCAAAATCGACAGCCTGATAGGCGCTCAGGGTTGCGAGATAGTTCCGATAGACGCCTGCGATATAGGCATCCTGCTCGCTGGTAGCCTCAGCGATTGCCATCTCTGGCGTTACCATGGCATTTTTCCAAAGGGAGATGCCATTCTGGACATTTCGGATGATTTCCCGGTCAGTGGTCTTGGAGAGGTCCTGGATCAGGGCAAAGCAGTCATCGCTGTCGAGGATGGAGAAGCGGGGTTTCATGCCCAGTGCCTCAGCCTCCTGTCGGAGAATCTGTACCCCGAGGGAGTGGAATGTGGAGATGGTCAGCTTTGAAGCATCCTCTTTGTTGGAAAGCATCTTGCCGATACGTTCACGCATCTCAGCCGCTGCCTTGTTGGTGAAAGTCAGTGCTGCAATGTGCTGGGGCTCATATCGACCGCTTTCAATCATATGGGCAATTTTCTGGGTGATGACCCGGGTCTTGCCCGACCCAGCCCCTGCCAGTACCAGACAAGGACCATCCATATAATTCACTGCTTCCCGCTGCTGGGGATTCAGTCCGTTGAAAACACCTGCCGACATATTGATTGATACACTCCCATAACCAAAGGTCAGCCATTATATCAGCCCAAAGTCGGGCGATTTATGACTATTCAAGGTAAACTTAATACTTTGCAGGTGACAGCACTTGAAAATGGTTATCAGTGCCCCCATTGTCCTGCAGAACGACTGCATTACTATCAGGAAAACATATGGAACAATTTCATGGAACAACCATCGTTTCTGTCCGCCGGGGCAATACTGTCGCACTGGGCGGGGATGGTCAGGTCACATTAGGCAATATCGTTATCAAGGGCACTGCCCGGAAAGTCCGTAAGCTCTTCGGAGGCCGGGTTCTGGCAGGTTTTGCCGGTGGTACCGCAGATGCTTTCACCCTGATAGAACGGTTCGAGGCAAAACTGGAGAAACATCAGGGCAACCTGCTCCGTGCATCCGTTGAACTGGCGAAAGACTGGCGTACTGACCGTATGCTGCGCCGTCTTGAAGCGATGCTGCTGGTTGCTGACAAGACTGCCACCCTGTGCATCACGGGTAACGGTGATGTGCTGGAACCAGAAGAAGGTGTTGGCGCTATCGGTTCTGGTGGTCCATTTGCCCAGTCTGCGGCTCTGGCGCTGGTTCGCAATACCGATCTGAGCCCAGCGGAAATCGTGAAGAAATCACTGGAGATTGCAGGCGACATCTGCATCTATACCAACCAGTCCCATATCATTGAAACACTGGACTGATACAGTCCCAAACAGAATACTGAGCAGAAAGAATCATGAATCTGACACCTAGAGAGATTGTCACTGAGCTAGACAAGCATGTTGTTGGACAGTCCAAGGCCAAACGCGCGGTTGCTGTAGCACTGCGTAACCGTTGGCGTCGTCAGCAGGTTGAAGAACCGCTGAGACACGAAATCACCCCTAAGAACATCCTGATGATTGGTCCTACCGGTGTCGGTAAGACTGAAATCGCCCGCCGTCTGGCAAGACTGGCTGATGCACCTTTCATCAAGATCGAGGCAACCAAGTTCACCGAAGTCGGTTATGTCGGCCGCGACGTCGATACCATCATCCGTGACCTGATTGATATCGGTGTCAAGCAGACCCGTGAAGCAGAAATGAAGAAAGTCCGCTCCAAGGCTGCCGATGCTGCTGAAGACCGTGTGTTGGACATTCTGATTCCTCCTGCTCCGAACTTCGGCTATGGTGCAGAAAATGCCCCTGCCACCAATGAAAATACCCGTCAGCGTTTCCGTAAACAGCTGCGTGAAGGCACCCTGAACGAGAAGGAAATCGAAATCGAGGTGGCTGAGGTTGCACCACATATGGAAATCATGGCGCCTCCGGGCATGGAAGAAATGACCGAGCAGATCAAGTCCATGTTCTCTGGCATGAACAGTGGCAAGAAGAAGAGCCGCAAGGTCAAGGTCAGCGAAGCGCTGAAACTGATGGTTGAGGAAGAAGCCGCTAAACTGCTCAACGAAGATGACATCAAACAGAAGGCCATCAACAATGTTGAACAGAACGGTATCGTTTTCCTCGATGAAGTCGATAAGATTGCTTCCCGCTCTGAAACCACCGGTGGTGCGGATGTTTCCCGTGCCGGTGTCCAGCGTGACCTGTTGCCATTGGTTGAAGGCACAACCGTCAACACCAAATACGGTATGATCAAGACAGACCATATCCTGTTCATCGCTTCGGGTGCATTCCAGCTGTCCAAGCCATCTGACCTGATTCCAGAACTGCAGGGCCGTTTTCCAATCCGTGTTGAACTGGAATCCCTGTCAATCGAAGACTTTGAAAAGATCCTGACCAGTACCGAAGCCAGCCTGATTTCCCAGTACAAGGCATTGCTGGCAACTGAAGGTCTGAATCTGGAATTCGATCCTGAGGCCATCCACCGTCTGGCAGAAATCTCCCATTCTGTGAACGAACGCACTGAAAACATCGGTGCACGCCGTCTGTACACGGTGATGGAACGCCTGCTGGAAGAAGTCTCTTTCACCGCCGTCAGCTGTGGTGGCAGTACCCTGACCATCACCAAAGATTATGTGAACGAACGACTGGATGAGCTGTCTGAAAACGAGGACATGACCCGTTATATCCTGTAATCCATCTGGATCAGCACAAACGACAACGCCTCCCTGTTTCGGCAGAGAGGCGTTGTTGTTTGAGTATGTGCTCAAGATGAAACACTATGCAGTGTTCATTATTCTAATTGCACAGGAATTTGACAGTTATCTCACCCATCGAATCTTTCTTAACATATTCCCAATTCAATGCATTATTTGTATAGAAAATCTTGCCTTCTTTATTAAAATACATGCTTTTGATTATCTTTAGGGCAGATTGTTTGCAGTCAGCCTGGGCAAAATGGATGATAGTGTAAATGTCTTGATTTTCTTTGGATAAAACATGTTTAATCCATCCACGGTGCCCTCTCCTATCTAATCTGGAGTAATCTCCATAAAGAGCAGTGCCATAATTTTCGCCAATTAAGGTCCATTCCTCAGCTGTTGCAAAAGGAATTATCAACAAGAAAAGAATTCCTGCGAATAATTTTTTCATGCCTTCTCTTACCATTTGCATTCAGGAAAAGGATTTATTTGCCGATGGTGGTATCAGGCACTGAATTCGGGGTCTCTTGCGGGCGATCTAAGAAATTGCGAAGCAGGGTATAGGTGATTTTTTCATTATCAGCACTGTGAATTTTAATTTTTGCACCTTTATAGCCAATAACTTCTGAAGTGCTCATCCCATAAGTTACATTATTGCTGAAATTAGGAACAGTTTGCACATAGGTGAATTTCAGCTGGTCACCTTCACGTCCGCTATAAAGCAGACTGCGTTGCTGAAAGGTATTTGTATTTAACTCAACATTGTGGATGATGGCCCCTTGGGTTGAATAACAACCCGAACCGTTATAGATGGTAACAACACAAACTTCCTGAGGAGTGTCTTTCCTAACGTAAAGGCCACCAACAGGATCGCATAGGGCTGCTTTTCCTACACCACCGGTCGTATGGATATGGCTGAAAAAGTATTTGTCCCTGTTTTCGCCAACTATGCGGTAATCACCCTTTGCAATGTCATAACATGCCCCGTCAATTGGATTAACCAATGTCAGTACTTTTGTTGTAATACGTTTACCTTGTCGTAACATCGGGTCACCAACAAAAACGGTTGTTTTTGCGCCAACAGCAGGCCAGTCTAAATCTTCAACAATATCTGTATTGTTATATTCCATGCTGGCACATCCTGTGAGCATAAAGGCCATGCATGTTATAGAGAGGTATTTTTTCATCATGATGCAATCCGTTTTTGCTAAGAAAGGGACAATATTCTTAATAAGGAATACCAGCTAACTCTAACTGAACAATGTATATATATCAACAACTGATACAAAAAACGCCTCCCTGTTTCAGCAGAGAGGCGTTTTTTTATGGGTGAATCAGTCTGATTACTGGAACTTGATTTCGCCAGCTTTCTTCAGCTGTTCATACATAATCTTAGAGTGGGAGTCTCCTTGTTCAGCTGCTTTGGCATAGAGCTCGATGGCTTTGGTGGTATCGCGCTCAACACCGTTACCCAGCTGGTAAAGCTGTGCGAGGTTTGCCTGTGCTTCTGCATGATCCTGATCGGCGGCTTTCTCATACCAGTAAGCGGCACGGGTCATGTCCTTATCCACGACTTCACCATTGGCATAAGCCTCACCCATGCGGAACTGTGCGCCCGCATGACCTGAGTGGGCTGCCTTTGCATACCAGTTGATTGCCTGCCAGCCCTGGTCAGCCATCTGGGCTTCTTCAAATGCACATGCCATGGCGTACTGGGCATCTGGATGCCCCTGCTGTGCTGCCTTGTGATACCAGTCGAGAGCCTCAAAGTAGCTGTCTTCGTCACCGGTGCTTTCAAGGGTCTGACCAACCCGGTACTGGGCTTCGGCATCGCCACCCTCAGCGGCTTTCTGGTACCATTCCTCCGCCTTGGCTTCGTCCTGCTCGATGCCTTCGCCGTTTTCATAAGACTGTGCAATGCTTAGCATGGCTTCAGCACAGCCTCTTTCTGCCGCATCCTGCCAGTGTGCGAATGCCTTGCCGTAATCCTGTTCAACACCATCGCCGATGTAATACAGGTCACCCAGGCGGTTGATGGCTTCTGGCATGCCCTGATCTGCAGCGCGCTGGTACCATGCGAATGCCTGTTCGCTGTCCTGTTCAACGCCTTCACCGTTTTCATAGGCAAAGGCAACACTGTACTGGGCAACCTGTACCCCTTGTTCTGCTGCCTTGAGATACCATTCATGGGCCTTTTCGACATTGCGTTCGACACCCTGACCGTTGTCATACATGCCTGCGACATTGCTCTGGGAGATTGGATGTCCCTGTTCTGCGGCTTTCATGAACAGCTTGAAAGCATTTTCCAGATTCTTCTCAACACCCCGGCCACGATAGTTCAGCAGGCCAAGCCAGAAGGTTGCCTCAATATGCCCTGCATCTGATGCCTGCTGGAAATACTCAGCAGCTTTTGCGTAGTCAGGCGGATTGCTGTCGTTCTGTGCCAGTCCCTGTTGATACAGTGCTTCTGCGGATGCGGTCATGGTTGGGCCTTTCTTTCAGTTGGGTTGTTGCAAGCCGTAATAGTACACGATAGGTGGATTGTTCAGGCAAAGATGGCAATAAAAAAGCCCGCATCCATCAGGAGCGGGCTTTGTCGCTTGATCCGTGTGGATCATTTTGCGTTCATCATAGCTTCTGCGTTGTCGAGCATACGGCAGGAGAAGCCCCATTCGTTATCGTACCAGGACAGGATCTTGACGAGGTTGCCGCCAACGATACGGGTCTGGGTTGCATCAAAGATGGAAGAATGGTTGTCGTGGTTGAAGTCGGTGGAGACCAGTGGTTCTTCGTTGTAGCCGAGGATACCTTTCAGACGGCCTTCAGATGCTTCCTTGATGATTGCGTTGACTTCTTCAACAGTGGTGTCACGTGCTGCGGTGAAGGTCAGGTCAACAACAGAAACGTTTGCGGTAGGAACACGCATTGCGAAACCATCAAACTTGCCGACCAGTTCTGGCAGAACCAGACCAACAGCTGCTGCAGCGCCGGTGCGGGTAGGGATGATGTTCAGGCCAGCTGCACGTGCACGGCGTGGATCCTTGTGGTTGACGTCGGTCAGGCGCTGGTCATTGGTGTAGGAGTGGACGGTAGTCATCAGGCCTTTGACGATGCCCAGTTTTTCGTTCAGTGCAGATGCGACTGGAGCCAGGCAGTTGGTGGTGCAGGATGCATTGGAGACAACCTGCATGTCAGCGGTCAGGACATTCTGGTTGACACCGAAAACGACGGTTGCGTCAACATCCTTGCCGCCAGGAGCAGAAATCAGGACCTTCTTCGCACCAGCTTTCAGGTGAGCAGAAGCTGCAGCCTTGGAGGTGAACAGACCGGTACATTCCATGACTACGTCGATGTTCATTTCTTTCCATGGCAGTTCTTCTGGATTGCGGATAGCAGTCACTTTGATGCGGTCGCCATTGACGACGAGGCAATCACCGTCGACAGAAACGTCAGCATTGAATTTGCCGTGGACGGTATCGTACTTGGTCAGATGGGACTGGATGTCCATAGAGCCCAGATCGTTGATTGCAACGATTTCGATATCGTTTTTCTTGCCGTATTCATAGTGGGCACGGAGGACATTACGGCCGATACGGCCATAGCCATTGATTGCTACGCGGATAGTCATAGAATTTTGCTCCCGAAATTTTAAAAGAGTAATTACCTATTGTTATGAAAATGGCACCCCGTGTTTTGAGGTGCCATAAAGCCTGTTATTTCTTCAATACCGCCTCAGCCTTGGCAACCACATTATCCACTGTGAAGCCGAAGTGAGGGAACAGCTTGCCTGCCGGTGCAGATTCACCAAAAGTTGTCATACCGATGATCTCGCCATCCAGACCAACATACTTGTACCAGTAATCAGCGGCTGCAGCTTCGATAGCCACACGAGGCAGACCCTTAGGCAGAACGCTGTCACGGTAAGCCGCATCCTGACGGTCGAACAGACTGGTGGATGGCATGGAAACGACACGGGCTGCGATACCTTTGCCTGCCAGTACATCTGCCGCCTGCATTGCCAGTGAGACTTCAGAACCGGTTGCAATCAGGATGACCTTCGCATCAGCGGCATCTTTCAGGACATAGCCACCTTTGCTGATGCCAGCGATCTGTTCTGGGGTGCGGTCGAAACATGGCAGACCCTGACGGGTGAGTGCCAGTACGCTTGGGGTCTTGCGGCTTTTCACTGCATCACCCCATGCCACAGCGGTTTCAACGGTGTCGCATGGGCGCCAGACATTGAGGCCAGGGATCAGGCGCATGCTGGAAACATGTTCGATTGGCTGATGGGTAGGACCATCTTCACCGACCCCGATGGAATCGTGGGTGAAAACATAGATGGTGCCGGTCTGCATCAGGGAAGACATACGGACTGCATTACGGCAGTAATCGGAGAAGGTCAGGAAAGTGCCGCCGAATGGCAGATAACCACCGTGCAGGACAACACCGTTCATGATGGCAGCCATACCGAATTCACGGACACCGTAGCTGATGTAGTTGCCCAGCTTGCCTTCTTTCACACTGACCGCTTCTTTCCAGTTGGTCAGGTTGGAGCCGGTCAGGTCGGCAGAACCGCCGAGGAACTCAGGCAGGACTGGAGCCAGTGCCTGGATCGCATTCTGGCTAGCCTTGCGGGTTGCGATGTTTTCTTTCTTCGCCAGGCAGTCAGCGACATAGGCGTTGATGGTTTCATCCAGTTTTGTTGGCAGTTCACCTGCGATACGGCGGGAGAATTCAGCCGCTTCAGCAGGATACTGTTTTGCATAACCAGCCAGCAGGGCTTTCCATGCGTCTTCAGCCTTTGCGCCAGCAGCCTTTGCATCCCATGCATCATAGACTGGCTGTGGGATTACAAATGGTTCTGCATCCCAGCCGATTGCCTTGCGGGTTGCCGCGATTTCTTCGTCACCCAGTGGTGCGCCATGGATCTTGTTCAGACCAGCCTTGTTTGGAGAGCCCTTGCCGATGATGGTCTTGCAGATAATCAGGGTTGGCTTGTCAGACTTCTTGGCAGCAGCGATTGCGGCATCGACTGCATCGATATCGTGACCGTCCACAGCAGGAATCACATTCCAGCCATAGGATTCAAAGCGTTTCTGGGT
>CAZHQM010000028.1:11542-16154 GCA_964534155.1 uncultured Oxalobacter sp. | reverse complement strand
GGGTCGAATTTACGGATGTTTTCAGTTGCGATACCGTTCATACGGCCCAGACGGATTGCACCCCAGTCGTCGCTCTTCAGACCAACGTTAGCAGCACCTTCCCAGTCTTTTTCGCCCTTGGAGTTGTTGGTGCCGTCGTTAACATTGAAACGTTTTTCCAGCTGGAAGGTTGCTTTCAGGCCACCGCCCAGATCTTCAACACCCTTGAAACCGATACGGGAGTTGACGTTTTCGTCCATGCCGGTGTCAGCACCGGTTTTCTTGACATAACCAGTATCAACGACACCGTAGATGGTGACGTTGGACTGTGCATAAGCGGTGCCCGCAGCAGCGCCCAGAACAGCTAAAGCAATATTAGCTATTTACAGGCTGCGCAGTCTCTTTGATGCGACTGATAATCCTGCCGCCCAGCACCCAGACCACCAGCGCTGTCACGCCAGCGGCAATCAATGCCGCACTGAAACTGCCCGTATATTCACGCACTGTGCCTAAAATCATCGTCAACAGCACATTTGTGATGTTGCCAATCATATTCATGAATCCTGCTGCAGTCGCCAGGTACATCGGTGGCATGATGTTTCCCGTCATGCTGAAGATGGAACCGAAATTACAGCCCCCCAGCACCGCCAGACCAAAGCCCACCGCCAGGCCGATATATACATTGCCGACAAGTCCTAGCGCGATGTAGAGGATGCCGATCAGCAGTACAGAAATATTGATGATCCAGTTCTTCGAGAACCATTTCAGCAGTGTACTGCCGCTTGCACGGCTGAATGTGCCAATCAACAGCACAGCGCCAGTCGCCAGACTCCATGCCACAGCCGTACTGTTTCCGTGCAGGTCAGCAAGAATGGATGGCAGCCATTGCCCCAGATTATTCAGCGTGCCGTAAGAAAAGCCATGGAAGATGCCCAACATCCAGATAGGGATAGAGGTCGAGATGGTTTTCAGTGCTGTAAAGAGATTGGCAAGGCTGCTGCTGTTTGTCGCATTGGCCTGTCTGACATGGGTGGGCAGCAGGCGTGAAAGCACAATAGAAACCACAGCCAGCACTGCTGGGATGATATAAGAGTAGCGCCATGCGCCATCGCCCAGATGCGGCAGCGTCACAAACGGCAGCATCGTGCCAAGGCAGAAAGACGCGCCCATGATTCCCTGAGCTTGGGCAACCTTTTCTGGTGGCGCCAGCATCCCGATGATTTTCACCCCGATCAGGAAGAGTGAGCCAGAACTCAAGCCGGCGAAAAAACGCAGCGTGGTCGCCAGCATCATATTCTCTACCGCAAGAAACGGCAGGATATTCGCAACCAACGCAATGATGATAGCAAAAAGAAATCCCTTGTAAGCCCCCAGCTTGTCCAGTACCAGCCCGGCAGGAATCTGTACAAGGCTATGCGCCCAGGGCAATCCGCTCAGAAACAGGGACAGCCCTGCATAACCTACACCGAACAGCGCCATGAACTGCGTGCTCAATGGTGCCACACTCATAAAGAAATACCCCGAGCACAGACAGATCAGTGCAGGAAACCAGACAATGGCAAACATGATAGACAACCAGAAAAGAATGCGTTATCAAACAAAACCAGCCCTACGGCATAGTACTGTCATCAGAGTATAACCACCCTGCAGTTATATGAATAATACTTTTTTCTCTGGTAGAAATAGCTTTTATATATAAGTGTTTGAAGGCATTCTGTTTTACGATGGTATGGCTATATGTAAACACTGCCGTACAGTATCAAAACGTTGCCATGAACGGACACATGCACCAGAATTTTTCATGAAACTGACATATTTCACTGGCATAATGGGAATAGCGTCTTAGGTAGATGCAAGATGACTGCGAAAGCAGTCTTTGGCAGTAACGGCAAGAAAGGAGTCAGAAATGTTTGCAGCAATCGATCTTGGTTCCAACAGCTTCCGCTCACATGTCGGTAATGTCATCGACGGCAACATTTCCGTTGCCCAGAGCATCCGCGAGTCCAACCGTATGGCGGCAGGACTCGATGAGAACAGCAATCTCACCCCAGAAGCCATCGAGCGCGGGCTCAATTCCATCCGCAAGATCAAGTCATTCCTGGACCGTTATCCACTGACTGATGTGCGGGCGGTTGCCACCAACACCTTCCGTGTGGCGAAGAATGCACAGGAATTCCTTATCCCTGCAGAAAACATCCTCGGTTATCCAATCGATGTCATTTCTGGCGAAGAAGAAGGGCGCCTGATTTATCTGGGTGTTGCCAATGTCCTCAAGGTCGATGATGAGAAACGCCTCGTGATTGACATCGGTGGTGGTTCAACAGAAATCATTGTCGGTCATGGCAATGCCATCGAACGGGTTGAATCTTTCCCGATCGGGACTGTCCGCCAGAGTGTCGGCTTTTTTGAAGGTGGCAAGATCACTGCAGAGGCTTTCGATGCTGCCATTCTCTTTGCCAAGAGCCGTTTTGAAGATGCTGCAGACTATTATCGCCATGCTGGCTGGAAAGCGGTTTATGGTTCATCTGGCACTATCCGGGCGACTGGCGAAATGCTCGCCATCAATGAAATCGGTGATGGGTTCTTTACCCTCGAGAACCTGAAAAAACTCAAGGCCAGGATGATTGAGGTCGGCAGGCTCGACAGACTCAAGCTCGATGGCATCAAGTCCGAACGTGTCACATCGATCCTTGGCGGTCTCACCATCCTGCTTGTATTGATGGAGCACTTCGGTATCGACAAGATTTTCCCGATTGAAGCGGGGCTGCGTGTGGGTGTCATGTGGGATACCTATATGAAATCCACCCAGACTGACCGTCGTGAACATACCGTCCGCCAGATGGTCAACCGTTTCCACATCGATGAGAAACGTGCCCGGCGGGTCGCTGAATATGCGATGTCCATCTACAGCGGCCTTAACCCTGACAGCGACCGTTTCAACAAACTGCTTTACTGGAGTGGTCAGCTTCATGAGGTCGGTATCTTTATCTCGCCAACCAATTACCACCGCCATGGAGCCTATCTGCTGGAGAATGCGGATATGGCGGGTTTCACGACCCGTGAACAGTACCTCATGAGCCGCCTTGTACTGGGGCAGATGGGAAATCTCAAGAAAATCAACAGCATCATGGCAACACCTGATGCCGTAAAGGCTGTGCTTGCCCTGCGACTGGCAGTTGTCTTCCAGCATGCCAAGGTTAACTTCAAGGCAGACCGCATCAAGGTCACTGTGGGAGACCGCATTGACATTGCCTTGCCAAAAGCATGGCTCGACAATCATGAGACCCTGCTGTTCTGGCTTGAGCATGAATGTGATTTCTGGGCAGATGTCGGCATCACGCTGACTATCAAACCCGTGTGATTCCCGCTCTCACTGCTATTCCAAAAAGACGTCTGGATACACTTCAGGCGTCTTTCTGTTTTTTTATATCCATCTTCCTGTATTTCTTGGCATATAACCCCCTATTTGCTGTTATAGTGACATAAGTCAACAAAAGAGGCTGGTCCCCAAGCGGCGAAGCCGGCCAGAAAGAGGTGCAATATGTTCTATGACGCAGGCGCAACCGAATTCCCATACCTGTCTGTCGCCATCAAACTCCTGCTGGCAATTGTGGCAGGCGGCCTCATCGGGATGGAACGCTCATTCCACGGTAGACCAACCGGTTTCCGGACACACAGCCTGATCTGTCTGGCCTGTGCAGCATCCGTTCAGCTTGTGATTCTTCTCCCTCTCTGGATGTCCGGGGCGCCGGAAGACTTTTTCAGGACTGATGCAACCCGTATCATGCAGGCAATCATCCAGGGGCTTGGTTTCCTGGGGGCGGGCGTCATTTTCCGTGAGGGGCTCACCATCCGTGGGCTCACCACATCGGCATCTATCTGGATTACCGCACCAATCGGGATGCTCTTTGGTGTTGGCTTCTTCTATATCGGTGCTATCTGCACTGTTGCCACCATTGTCATCCTGACTCTCTTCCGCAAGATTGAGGGTGTCATCCATACCCGTACTTTTGCACACTGCATGGTCAGCTTTGATCGTGATGGCGATATTCAGGAAGCTGATATCCGTGCATTGCTCGGAAAGCACAAGGTCGATGTTGTCGGAGGCATGAACTACGAGGTCAACAATGCTGGCAGGACCTGTGTCTGCAATATGACTGTCTGGGCGGCAAAACCGGAATACTACACAGCCCTTTCTCAGGCATTGCGCAGGCTGCCTGAGTACAGCGCATACAGCATCGAGTTCATCCGCGACTGATACGGGGAACCTGCATGGACTGGCTTCACGAAATCACCCGTGTTGACATCTCAACGGCAACAGAGATGCCGTATTTCCTTGTGACTTTCAAGCTGCTGTGCGGCATCCTTGCGGGTGCTGTGATCGGTGTTGAGCGTTCTATCCATGGGCGTCCGGTCGGTATCCGCACTTACTGTCTGGTCTGCATGGCATCTGTTGTCTCGATGACGATGCTGCAGCACCTGCCGCTTTGGGTTGACAATGTACCAAACGAAATCTTCAAGGCAGACACCAGCCGGGCGATCATGGCAATCATCACGGGGATTACTTTCCTCTGCTCGGGTGTCGTTTACCGCACAGGTTTTTCCATTCAGGGACTCACGACAGCTGCCTCGA
>CAZHQM010000028.1:0-11532 GCA_964534155.1 uncultured Oxalobacter sp. | reverse complement strand
GGATGGCGGCAATCATCGGTATTTTCTATGGGGTCGGTTTCTTCTATGTCGGAACGGCGACGGTGGTTGGCGTTGTTGTCATCCTCACTGTCCTCTTTATGATTGAACGCCGGTTTGCACGGGACCAGCATGCGCGCCTCAGTGTCGTCTATGCCCGCAACAGCACTACGAACCGACAGAACATTTTTTCCCTGCTCAGGCAGAACCAGATTGAGCCGATTGGCACCATCAACCATCAGATACTCAATGATGGCCAGGATGCTGAACTCTCAGTCACCCTGCATTCCAAGATACCCGAAGGTTTCAGCCGCTTTGCGCAGTCACTCAGGGAATGCCCTGATTTCAAGTCTTACAGGCTCCACTTCACCCGCAACTGATTTGTCTGTGTGCGGTTATCCGTTAAACTGCGTGTATCAATCAATTAGAAGGATTCATCGATGAGTGCGTCAAAGACCAATACTTTCCTGTTGGATAACGGCTATGCCGGATACATGGAAACCATCACAAATATGCTCGACCAGTGGCATTGGAACTGGGCAAAGATCCAGCGGGATGCGAACAGTGCGGGCAGTGTGGCGGGTTTCCTTGAACGATGGAACGACCGGTTGGAAAAGGCGCTGATGGTACTCACGCAGGAAGAGCTGATGGATGTGCTGGGGCTCTTCGATCAGGAACTGGATAACATGGCGATGCTGGCAGGATGCCTGCATATGGACTGGGTTGAGGATGCACCAGCGTCTCTTCCTGCATTGCCTGATTCACTGGCGAAGACACGCAGTCTTCTGTCCGAGTTTGACCGTCTGGCAAATGGACAGCCTCTGCGGGTGGTTTCCCGCAATGAAGATGCGCTTCAGGCAAGAGTGGATGCTGAATATGCCAAGCTGTATGAGTCAGGCTGGCGTGCCGATGTGTTCGGTGGCAAGGTCGGTGATGCAGAGGCTGCGGCAGAAGACCGCAGGGTGATGAAACAGTATGGGCGCAAGGACGGCGATACCAAGCGCACAGTGGCGCTGGACTTCGGGATGTATGATGCAACAGAATGGCATTGCCCTGCATGTGGCAGGAAACTGTTCGATTTCGATACTGCCAAAGTCGATATGTGCAGGCATGCCTTGATTGCCTGTGTGAATGGCACTGAAATCGGTGTGAACGATGTGGGTGGAGACATGATTCAAGGCAAACGTCCGGATCTGGTGCCATCTGAGGTATTCAAGAAAGAGGGTGGCGCAACGCCGGGTGATGTCATCAAGGCGGCCTATGCGACTGGCACCAACTTCATCCTGTCAGAAACGGCAGGCGCTATGGCGTGTGGTCCTGTCTGGAATACAGTCGAGATCCTGTTCGAATGCAAGGACGAAGTATTGGCAAAACCAGCGTAACCATATTCCAGATTGCTTGCAGATATGGGAAAAGGCAACCGATGAGTTGCCTTTTCTGCTTGAGGGAGACTGTAAAAAGAAAAAGACCAGTGATAAACACTGGTCTTTTGAAATCTGGCGCGGCTGGCAGGAATCGAACCCACGACCCCTTGGTTCGTAGCCAAGTACTCTATCCAGCTGAGCTACAGCCGCGAAAGATTTAATTATACATTGAAAATGAATTTTGTACAGCTGTTTTGAATATTTTTTGTACTGCTGTGGCTATTTTGTGGTTTTCGTGCTTTTGCACAGGGTGGGCATACCTGTCAGACAGCTGAAAAAATATAGGGAAATAATATCTGTCAGAAGGTATTTCTGGCTGACTTAAAGGGTATGATAGACGGATAATTGCAGTTTCCGTTTTTTTCTTCTGGTTGTTTTGTTTATGTCTCGAGATTCGCAGAATAGATTCCGCTTTTCTGGCCTGATGGCACTGTTGCTGTCAGCGTTTGTGGCTGTGCCTGTCTTGGCGGCAACGCCGTCTTCAGATGCGCCATCGGCGCAGAAGCAGTCGATTGAGAAAAAACAGGACAAGGCCGGTCCGAAGACCAAGTCAGGCAAACAGGATAAGGGGAATTCTGAGGATAAGGATGCTGTGAAGTTCGATCCTGACCTGCCAGCAATGTCACTGACCGCAGACCTGATGTATCAGATCCTGCATGCTGAGTTTTCCAGCCGCTATGGTCAGACCGATACTGCCTACCGTGAATTGATCAAGCTGGCGGAGCAGACGAAAGACCCCCGTTTTGCGAAGCGGGCGGCTGAGCTGGCAGTCAAGGAGCGGGATGTTGACCGTTCGCTGGCGGCAGTGCGGCTGTGGTCCCGTTTGGCTCCGAAATCGGAAGAGACCGAGAAGTACCTGATGAACTTCCTGCTGTTGGACAATCGGGCAGATGAGATTGCAGGCATTTTCCAGAAGAAACTGGCGGCATCACCCGCAGAAGGGCGTCCACTGTTGATTTATCAGGCTCAGCAGACAATGGTGGACCTGTCCGATCGGCAGGAGGCATTCAATGCCCTGGAGAAAGTGACAGCCTCCTATCAGGATCTGCCTGATACGCATATTGCCCTCGCAATCAGTGCGATACAGAACAAGGACACTGACCGTGCTGTGGTAGAGGCGGACAAGGCTCTTGCCTTGAAACCTGATTCTGAGATGGCGGTTCTGACGAAAGCCCAGGCATTGGGGAATGCCGATGGTGCGCTCGATGTCATGGGCGCTTTCCTTGAGAAACATCCAGAGGCGCAGGAAGTGCGCATTGCCTATGCCCGCCTCGCAGTGAGCGAAAAGCATTATGATTCGGCAAAGACCGCTTTTGAAGAAGTCCTGAAACGTTCGCCGGATGAGCGGATGGCGCTGTATTCATTGGGGCTGCTGACCATGCAGCAGGGGCAGACAGAGCAGGCGGAAAAGTACCTGACCGCATGGCTGAAGGCAGGCGAGGCTGACCTGAAGCAGAAAGAAAAGCCAGATGACGAAACCGTGCAGGTCTGGTTCCTGCTGGCACAGGTTGCGGAAGACCGTCACCATTATGACCAGTCACTCAGGTGGCTCGAAAAGATTCCTGCGGATATCGAGGATGAAATCCTGATGGTCCGTGATGTCCGTCGGGCACAGCTGTATGCGAAAAAGACCAATATTGCAAAAACACGCCGTATCCTGACCGATCTGCGTAAGCGTTTCCCAGATGAGGCAGAGCGCCTGCTGCTGACAGAAGCGCAGATCCTGCGGGAAATCAAACAGTACAAAGAGGCATACGCTTTGCTGAATGCAGAACGGGCGAAGTTTGCACAGAGCACAAATGTGCTGTATGACTTTGCACTGACAGCGGAGTTTGTCGGTCAGTATGAAGAGATGGAAAAAGTGCTCAAGCAGATTATTGCGCTGGATCCAGCCTATCAGCATGCCTGGAATGCACTGGGCTATTCGCTGGCAGAGCGGGGCGTCCGTCTGGATGAGGCACAGGGCTACATCGAGAAGGCGATGGAACTGGCACCAGATGATGCTTATATCACCGACAGTCTTGGCTGGGTGCTTTTCCGCCAGGGACGATTGGATGAGGCAGAGCAGGAACTGCGCAAGGCATATGCCCTGAAAGGCGATGATGAAATCGCCATCCATCTGGGTGAGGTGCTCTGGCAGAAAGGCGACAGGGATGACGCGATGCTGCTGTTCAGGGAAGTCCAGCAGAAAGATATGACCAATGAGTCGTTGAAGAAAACGCTCAAGCGCCTGAATATCAGGCTCTGATCAGATTGAGGAGAACAGAGGATGACGATTTCCCATGTCGTTGCAATCGCAGAGAACCATGTCATCGGCAAGGATGGCGGGATGCCATGGCATATTCCCGGCGAACAGAAGATTTTCAAGAACCTGACTGTGGGCAGGATACTGATCATGGGCAGGAAAACCCATGAATCAATCGGGCGTGTGCTGCCAGACAGGACGACCGTGATTGTGACCCGTCAGCCGGACTATGAAGTGCCGGGAGCCTATGTGGTTCACAGCGTTGAGGAGGCTCTCGAGCTGGCGAAGAAACTGGGCAACGACGATATTGTCATCGGCGGCGGTGGGGAATTGTTTGCACAGACCCTGCCTTTAGCTGATAGAATCTACCTCACTGTGGTGCACCGTTCGTTTGATGGCGAAACGGTCTATCCAGAACTGCCAAAAGACCAGTTCATTGAGGTCTCAAGAAAAGAAGTGGATGCATCCATTCCTTACGCTTTCATTGAGTACCACCGCAAATAAACCAGATAAAACACAAAAGACGACATGGTTCCTGTCGGGGTGACGGTTTGCTGTTCCTGACTTTTGCCATCACGGGAATGCTGAAGAAAATCCGGAGGATGTATGAATGAAGATTTGACCTACGATGACGAACTGACCCCTACTGCGGTGTCGATTACGATTACATCTGCTATTGCACAGGCTGCCAAGGACCATTTTGGTGATGTGCCATGGATCACCAGTATCCCTGCGTACATGATGCTGCGTGCTGAGGCAGATATCGACATCCCTTACAGCGATCTGGACGAAGCCGCCTGTGAATGGCTACGCGGAGAGCTGACGAAGGCAGGCAGACAGAACATGGTCGGTACGTTGGATGGTCTGCGTACTGCGACAAGCGATCCAGCGAATATCCGGATCAAGAGCCTGATGGTTCTGGCTCAGGCACTGCGTGAATATATCCGCCGCGACTGCATCGATGGCTGGCTGTATGCAGTCGGTCAGGGTAATGAATATATGCCTTGGCTGGTGAAGGATATCTCCTTCCTCGAAGCATCCAACGCACCTCCTTGCGTTGCAGTCTATCTGGCAGCGAATGGTATCCAGACCCGCAAGGAAGACACCCAGCGCATTTCGACAAAGACCTTTTTCTTCTTCCTCGAAGACCTGCAGAACAGACGTGTTTCTGAACTGCTGGCAATGAAGGGCTATGTGAAGGAAAACGAAGACCTGAAAGAGCAGTATCTGCTGGCGATGCAGAAATTTGCGGACATCCTGCCAGAAAGAAACTGCCAGTTCTGGGGCAGTGGTGTCGGTCTTGAAGTGAACATGGAATCCAGCTCCAGCTATCCAGAACGTCTGGTACTGGATGCACCTTGCCGCATGATCAACGATGAAGGATTGATCCAGCGCCGGTTCTTCCTGAAATCAACTTACCCATGGTGGGAAAAGATGGGCAGGAAGGAAAGCGATATTCCAGTCCACCCAATGATCCTGTGCTTCAATCTGGAAACTCATACCCATATGTGGATGCATGTCAATGACATGAAGCCTTATGAATATGATGTCAGCCTGAAAGACAAGCTGATCCTGCCAGAAGAGCACCGTGACCTGATTGACATTCTGACAATGGACATGGATATCCTGATGGATGACATCGTGGCAGGTAAATCCGGTGGTACAACCATCCTGTGTATGGGGGCTCCGGGTCTGGGTAAGACACTGACTGCTGAGGTCTATTCCGAGGTCGTGGGCAGACCGCTGTATCGTGTCCATTCCGGTCAGCTCGGTGTTGAGTCTGACAAGGTTGAGAAAAGTCTGGAAGGCGTGCTCAAGCGTGCACAGCGCTGGGGGGCTATCCTGCTGATCGATGAGGCAGATGTGTATATCCGTCGTCGTGGCAATGATATCGACCACAATGCGGTTGTCGCTTCTTTCCTGCGTACACTGGAATACTTCCATGGTCTGCTGTTCCTCACCACCAACCGTGTGGATGATGTTGACGATGCGATTGTCTCCCGCTGTATTGCAACCATCCGTTACAACGTGCCGGTTCCTGAAGATGCAAAACGTATCTGGCGTGTGCTGGCTGACCAGTTCCAGTTCCCGATCAGCAATGAGCTGATTGACCAGCTGATTGTCCGTTTCGACGGTATCTCTGGCCGCGATATCAAGGAACTGCTGAAACTGACTGCGAAATGGTGCCGTCAGAAATCTGTGGAACCTTCTGTCCGTGTGTTCAACACCTGTGCACAGTTCCGCGGTCTGTAAATCACAGTTCTGCTAAGGACATAAGAAAAGGGAAAGGTTCAGCTGAACCTTTCCCTTTTTGCGTTTAGACAGCTGCCTGATCAGGCGTTGCGCTCAATCAGCCACTGGCAGAGGAGTGGAACTGGTCTGCCGGTTGAGCCTTTTGCAGAGCCGCTTGTCCACGCCGTGCCAGCCACATCAAGATGTGCCCAGACATAGTCTTTGGTGAAGCGTTCGAGGAAGCAGGCGGCCGTGATTGCACCGCCTGGGCGTCCGCCGACATTGGCAATGTCGGCAAAGTTGGAATCAAGCTGTGACTGGTAAGCATCTTCAACCGGCATGCGCCAGACAGGGTCATTCGCATGTTTTGCCGCATCAGCCAGAGACTGTGCCAAGGCATCATGTTTTTCATCCATGCGGGTGAAAAGCCCGGTGTTGATGTGACCCAGCGCAATGATGCAGGCACCGGTCAGGGTGGCGATGTCGATAACAGCGGCAGGTTTGAAGCGTTCCGCAAAGGTCAGTGCATCACACAGGATGAGGCGGCCCTCGGCATCGGTGTTCAGGATTTCGATGGTCTTGCCAGACATGGAGGTCACGACGTCGCCCGGTTTGTTGGCTTTACCGGATGGCATGTTCTCACAGGTTGGAATCAGGCCGATGATGTTCTGCTTGAGACCGAGTTCACCGATTGCCTTGAAAGTTCCAAGGACAGATGCTGCACCGCACATGTCGTATTTCATCTCATCCATGCCGGCGCCTGGTTTCAGGGAGATGCCGCCAGAGTCAAAGGTGATGCCTTTACCAACGAGGACCGCAGGTGCTTCTTTCGATTTGCCTTTCAGATGTTTGAGCACGATGAATCTTGGAGGCTCATCACTGCCTTTGGCAACAGAAAGGAAACTGCCCATGCGGAGTGTCTCGATCTGTTTCTTCTCAAGAATCTCGACCTCAAAGCCATAGGTCTTGGCAAGGCTTTTCGCCTGTTTTGCGAGATAGGACGGGGTGCAGACATTCGCAGGCAGGTTGCCGAGATCCTTCGCGTACTGGCGGCCTTCATTGATGGCTTTTGCATTGGCAATCGCTGTTTTTGCGATAGCCGTGATGTCTGAAGGAATGTACAATGTCACCTGATGTATCTTGGACGCAGGAGCCTTCGTGCTTTTCATGACACCGCTCTGGTAAGACCGTGTGTAGAAGTCTGTCACGATGCTGTAAACCGTCTGCTGGACGCTGTTGCCGATAGCTTCGGTTGGCAGATCGATCAGGATATTGGCAGCCTTGGTGGATTTCAGTGCGGCAGTACATGCGCTGATGGCTTTCCTGAAGTCTTTTTCGGAGACTGGCTGTTTGCCAAGACCGACGAGAAGCAGGCGTTTTGCGGCAATGCCATCAGGCATCTGGGTGAGCAGGGTTGAACCGGCTTTGCCATCGATGTCGCCTGTGGCGTAGAGTCCTGCCACAGTCTGCTGCAGGGCTTCTGGAGTGTTGCTGTCTGACAGCTGTCCGTCCTCATAAATGCCGATGACGAGACAGTCTGTCTTGATTGTCTGAAGAGAGTTTTTTTTATCTGCTGATTTTGTGCTAAAGTCCATTTTTTAATCCTCCACGTATCATTATAGCTTCTCATGATTTTTCAACGTACGTTAAAACGTGAACTGATCAGCACGGCACTCGGTGTTTTCCTGACCTTATTCACGATTACTGTCACGATGATGCTGATCCGTATCTTGGGGCAGGCCGCGAAAGGCAAGATTGCTTCAGATGACGTGCTGGCGCTCATCGGGTTCACCTCGTTGAACTATCTGCCAATCATCCTGATCCTGACCGGGTTCATTGCGGTACTGCTGGTCGTGACGAGAAGCTATCAGGATTCTGAAATGGTGGTCTGGTTCTCATCAGGCCTGAGCCTGACCCGCTGGATCCGTCCCGTGCTGGAATTCGGCGCTCCAATTGTGGTACTGGTGACCATCCTTGGTTTCTATGCAACACCTTGGGCATACCGCCAGAGTGCGGAATTCCGTGAACGCTATGAAAAGCGTGAGGACTTGGCGCGTCTGGCTCCAGGTAAGTTCCAGGAATCCGCAGAAGGTGACAAGGTTTTCTATATCGAGTCCATTGAAAGCAACGGTGAGGATGTGAAGAATGTGTTTGTCCATACCATCCGTGATGACCGTACTGGGACTGTGTTGGCTGAAAACGGCAAGATTTCCAATGACAAGAACGGTGACCGTTTCCTCGTGCTGACGGATGGTACCCGTTATGAGGAAACTGTGGACCATACGGGTTACCGTATGATGGATTTCGAGAAATACACCGCTTATGTGGCAGACAAGAATGATTTCGTCTATGAGCTCGATGAGACATCGACCCGTTCGTTGACGACTTCTGAACTGCTTGAAAGACCAACCAGTAAGAAAATGGGTGAACTGGTCTGGCGTATCGGCCTGCCATTCATGTCGCTGCTGCTGATGCTGCTGGCGATTCCACTGGGTTTCGTGAATCCTCGTGCCGGGCGTTCTTTCAACCTGATTCTCGCTGTGCTCCTGTATCTGGCGTACAGTAACATGACCAGTTTCTTCCAGTCATATGTCTCGCATCAGCGCCTGTCATTCGGCATGGCATGGTGGCCATTGCATGTGATTATTGCGTTGATTGTTTTCCTGCTGTTCGCACTTCGGTTGGGTGTCAACAGTCCGTATCATCCATATGCCATCCTGTCGAAGTGGCGACGGAAAGGTAATCAGAAAAAAGAAGGAGATGACAAATGAAGGTGCTTCAGCGTTATTTCCTCACACAGATTCTCAAGTGTGTTGTCTTTGTCCTGGTGGCATTCCTTGGACTGTTTGCGTTCTTCGATGTCATCAATGAACTGCCGATGGTCGGTAAGGGCAACTATCATCTGATCAATGCCTTGTTCTACATCCTGATGGGCTTCCCGGCTTATATCTATGAGCTGATGCCATTTGCCGTGTTGATTGGCACTATCTATGCGATGGCGACATTTGCGAACAATTCCGAGTTCACGATTATGCGTGTCTCTTCACTGTCCACGATGAATGCGGTCTCGATGATGGTGAAGATCGGTATCCTGTTCCTGGTATTCACCTACGCAATCGGTGAAGGGGTTTCTCCGATTACATCCCGTAAGGCGGCGGATTACAAGAATGCATTGATTGGCAAGAATGTTTCCGAGAAACTGAAGACCGGTATGTGGAGTAAGGATGTCGTCCGTAAGGAAGGCACAGATACCGTTATCGGCAACCGCTACATGAACTTCAAGGTCATGAATCCAAACGGCAAGTCTTTCGAGCATGCGCGGATTTATGAATACAACACCAAGCGCGAACTGGTGAAAGTCATCTCTGCGGAAAAGGGTAAGTTCAAAGGAGGCAACTCATGGGAACTGACAGGCGTTGAGATTTCAGAAATCAAGCCATCTGATTCTTCTGCCAAGAAATTCCCGGATACAGCGCCAGCTATCAAGAGCACCAAACTGGAAACGATGAAATTTGTTTCTGAAGTGACGCCGAAAATCCTGTCGGTGGCATCCATTGATCCGAACAGGATGTCAGCGGTCGAGCTGCTGCGGTACAACAATCACCTTGATGAGAACAAGCAGGATGCGTCCGTCTATAAGATTGCGTTCTGGAAGAAAATCATCTATCCATTCACCGTCTTCGTCATGATGGGATTGGCATTGCCATTCGCCTATCTGCATTTCCGGTCGGGCGGTATCAGTCTCAAGATCTTTATCGGGATTATGATCGGTGTTGGTTTCGTGCTGTTCAACAACCTGTTCTCGCACATCGGTCTGCTGAGTGGCTGGCCAGCGTTCCTGACAGCGGTATTCCCAAGCTTCCTCTTCCTGCTGGCGGCAATCTACGCCCTATGGTGGGTCGAGAAGCATTGACGGTTGTCAGTTGATTCTTACAGTAAACAGGGCAGGGATGACAGTTGTCATCCCTGTTGCTGTATGGCGTTCCAGACTTTCTGGAGCCGTTTGACTGAGACAGGGAACGGTGTTCTCAGCTCCTGGGCAAACAGGGATACCCGCAGTTCTTCAAGCATCCAACGGTACTCCTGCAGTCTTGGATTGATATCCCATGATTTCTTCTGATGCAGGGTCTTCAGCATCCTGAAATATGGAGTGGCAGCCTGTTGCCATGCATCCATCTGCACCTTGTCGCGCTGGGCATCATTCCGGCACTTGTCGATGCGGATACTGCATGCTTTCAGATAGCGTGGAAAGTGCTTCAGCCGTTCAAACGGATTCTCAACGATAAACCGTTTCGTCATCAGCATTGAAAGCTGCTCATTGATGTCCTGTGCCGTCTGGTCATGACCTTTCAGCGCAGACATCTTACGCTGGACATTCTGGAACTCGGTCAGGATCTGCTGGATGACGCCGGCAATCTCATTGCCGATCAGCCCGATTCTCGCCTTGCCGTCATTCTTCCGTTTTTCAAAATCGATGGCTTTTTCTGGAAGAGGTGAGTACATGAATGCGGCTTCCATCGAAGCCTGCACAATCTGTTCAGAAAGCTCTTCCTGTGAACCCAGTTTCAGGTACAGCATCCCCATCTGTGCCAGTCCACGGACATTCTTGGTCATGAACTTGAGCTGTTCCTTCACCTGAAGGGCAAAAAGCCGTCTCAATCCCGCATGGTGCAGGGATTTCGCAAGCGCAGGCTCATCGAATACCTCGATTTCGCAATGGGTTGTCTTGTCAACCAAGGCGGGGTAACCGATAAGCGATTGTTTGCCACGCTTGATTTCAAGCAGTTCTGGCAATGGTTCAAACGTCCATGCCGTAATCTGCTCGTTCGCGGTCTGTGCCTGTGGTTCAGCCTCAGCAGCTTTCTGCCTGGTGACCGCTTTCGGCTGTTCAACCTCGGCTTCAGGGCTTTCCTTTTGTGTCTCCGAAGATTTGGCTTTCAGCGATGTTTTCAGTTCTGCCAGCTGTTGGAACGCATTGCGCGCCTGTCTGCCAAATTCAGACTGCAGTGCCTCAAGATTGCGGGACATCTCCAGCATCCGTCCATACTCATCCACAATCCTGAAGTTCATGAACAGATGCAGCGGGAGCGTTTCCAGCCTGAAATCCTCTTTCTTGACGACAGTATTTGTCTGCTCACGGATGTCATTGATGATGGCATTCGTCAGTGTACCCTCGCCATATGTCCCTGCTGACTGGATGCGTTCCATGAAACCTGCCGCATAGTCGGGCAGGGGGACACAATGCCGTCTCAGTTTCTGTGGCAGCGACTTGATCAGCAGATGGACTTTTTCTTTCAGCATCCCGGGAACAAGCCACTCACAGCGTGTCGCATCAATCTGGTTCAGTGCATAGATTGGAATCGACAGGGTCACGCCATCCCGGGGATTGCCCGGCTCAAAATGATAGGCAAGCGACATCTCGATGCCGGCAGGCGCCACCGTTTTCGGGAAAAGATCGGTTGTGATGCCAGCCGCCTCATGGCGCATCAGGTCATTGCGGTTGAGGAACAGGATTTTCGGATTGTCCTTGACCGCCGTTTTCAGCCATTTCTCAAATGAGATGCCGTTGATGACATCTTTCGGAATGAACTTGTCATAAAACGCCGCAATCAGACTCTCGTCAATCAACACATC
>CAZHQM010000027.1:0-16337 GCA_964534155.1 uncultured Oxalobacter sp. | reverse complement strand
AAGGTATGCTGGATGCCATATTTCTCAGCCAGTAGATTACCGAGTGCCTGAACACCATAGCGTTCGGTGGCATGGTGTCCGCAGGCGAGGTAGGCAATGCCATTTTCGCGGGCCTCGTGTACGGTTGGCTCAGAAATCTCTCCTGAAATGTAGACAGTTGCCGCTGCCTGTACCGCATCGCCAATCATGTCCTGCGCCGCACCGCTGCACCAGCCAATCAGGTCGAGTGGTTGGTCTGGATCACCGATGAGGAGCGGCTTACGGTTGAGGGTTTTCTCGATATGCTCGGCAAGCTGGCCAACGGTTGTAATGGCTGGGTCTGCCATAGTGCCAAGCCAGCCGAGGTCATGTTCACCGAAGTGCCCCGATGGCGTAAAACCAAGCAGTTTACCCAGCTGGGCATTGTTGCCAAGTTCGGGATGCTGATCGAGTGGCAGATGATATGCCAGCAGGTTGATGTCATGCTCAAGCAGTCGCTTGACCCGGTTCCGCTTGAGTCCTGTTATGGTGGCATTCTCACCTCGCCAGAAGTAACCGTGATGAACCAGCAGGGTATCTGCCTTCAGCTCAATGGCTTTCTCAATGAGTGCCTGACTGGCGGTGACACCGCTGACAATATGGCTGACCTGTGGATTGCCTTCGACCTGCATGCCGTTTGGACAGTAGTCACGGATCAGTGAGACTTTCAGCTCATTGGCAAGGAATCGAATGATTTTCTGACGCTCAACGGTAGCCGGGGTGTTTTCTGCTGCCATGTTTCTTCTCAGGTTAGGTTGTCTGGAATAAAAAGGGCAATGCGGTTCTGCATTGCCCTAGGTATCTGGTTGGTTGAGGGGATGTCCTCAGTTTGGATTTTTCCAAGGGCGTTTGCCACCCATCAGATGGATATGGAGATGATAGACATCCTGTCTGCCATCTGGACCGGCGTTGACAACCACACGGAAGCCACCTGATGCACCTGCGCTTTCAACGCCTTCAACCTGAATGCCTTCCTGTTTCGCCAGCCGAGGAATGAGCGCCATCATTTCACCGAGCAGGGATGCATCGTCACCTGTGCAGTGGGACAGGGTTGGGATGTGGCGTTTTGGAATGACCAGCAGATGGGTCGGTGCCGCAGGGTTGATATCGCGGAAAACCTTAATGCGTTCATTTTCAAACACGGTGGTGGATGGAATGTCACCGTTGACGATCTTACAGAAAATACAGTCAGCCATGATGTTCACCTTTGGACGGTTTGTTTGGGTTATTTCTTGCGGTTTGCCTTTTCAACGAGCCCTGAAAGTCCTTCACGACGCGCGAGTTCGTTGATGACATCCTGTGGACCTTTGCCGAAGCGTGCCAGCATGATCATGGAGTGGAACCAGAGATCTGCAACTTCATAGACGAGCTTTTCAGCAGGGAGATTGTTGCGGATGTCTTTTGCTGCCATGACAGATTCGGTAGCTTCTTCACCGACTTTCTTCAAGATGGCGTCATCACCTTTCGCAAACAGGCTGCTGACATAGGATTTTTCAGGATTTCCGCCGTTTTCGAGTTTTCTGGATTCGATGACTTCTGCAACACGGTTCAGGACATCGATGTTGTTCATTTGTAAATCTCCGAAGGGTTTTTCAGGACTGGATCAACGGCTTCCCAGCGTGGGGATTCCCCGTCTGTCTTGAGCTGCTGGAAGAAGCAGGAGCGGCGACCGGTATGGCACGCCAGACCAGTCTGTTCGACCAGATAAATGAGGGCATCGTTATCACAGTCGAGACGGATGTCGATGAGTTTCTGGACATGTCCGGATTCCTCACCCTTGCGCCAGAGTCTGCCTCTGGAACGGCTCCAGTAAACAGCATTGCCACATTTCAGGGCTTCAGAGAGTGCCTCGCGGTTGATCCATGCGAGCATGAGGATGTCTTTGGTCTTGGCATCCTGCGCAACAGCAGGCATCAGACCATTCTCATCCCATTTGATGGCGTCGAGCCAGTCGGTATTGTTCATAAGCGTACAGGGATGTTGCGTGCCGCCATGTATTCCTTGGCTTCCGCAATGGTGTGCTGACCGTAGTGGAAGATACTTGCCGCCAATACAGCATCGGCATGACCTTCGAGAACGCCATCAGCCATGTGCTGCAGGTTGCCTACACCGCCAGATGCGATGACAGGAATCTGGACAGAATCAGAGATACGGCGGGTCAGTTCAAGGTCGAACCCGCTCTTGGTACCGTCGCGGTCCATACTGGTGAGCAGGATTTCGCCTGCACCGAGGGATTCCATTTTCTTCGCCCAGGAGATGGCTTCGAGACCGGTTGCATTGCGCCCACCGTGGGTGAAAACTTCCCAACGGTCTGGACCAGTCTGCTTGGCATCGATAGCGACAACGATGCACTGGGAACCATAGCGGGTTGAGGCATCTGCCACCAGCTGTGGGTTGGTGACTGCCGAGGTGTTGATACTGACCTTGTCTGCGCCTGCATTGAGCAGCCGACGTACATCCTCAACCGTGCGTACACCACCACCTACGGTGAGCGGAATGAAAACCTGGGAGGAGACTGCTTCAATGATGTGCAGGATGATGTCACGTTTGTCGCTGGATGCAGTGATATCGAGGAAGGTGATCTCGTCTGCACCCTGATCGTTATAACGGCGGGCAATCTCAACAGGATCGCCTGCATCTTTCAGTTCAACAAAGTTGACGCCCTTGACGACCCGTCCTGCGGTGACATCAAGGCAAGGGATAATACGTTTGGTCAGCATTGCCTGTCGTTCTTTCCTGTTCGCTTTGCCTTATTTCTTTGCACTGAGGCTGTCTGCCAGTTCCTGACCTTCCTTGAGGTCGAGGGTACCGGTGTAGATCGCACGACCGCAGATGACACCAGCGACACCCTGATCCTCAACTGCACAGAGGTTGCGGATATCATCCAGATTGTGGAGACCGCCAGAAGCGAAGATTGGCATGCTGACTGCCTGAGCCAGCTTGACGGTTGCGTCGATGTTGAGACCTGCGCCCATGCCATCACGGCCGATATCGGTGTAGATGATACTGTTGACGCCGAAGTCTTCGTATTTCTTAGCCAGATCGATGACATTGATACCGGTCAGCTTGCTCCAGCCATCGATAGCAACATCACCACCTTTAGCATCCAGACTGACGAGAATCTGGCCTGGGAAGAGGTTGCAGGCTTCTTTCAGGAAGTCAGGGTTCTTGACTGCCGCAGTCCCGATAATGACATACTGGATACCATTGATGAGATAGTGCTCAATGGTATGCAGGTCACGGATACCACCACCGAGTTCAATCGGAATGTCGATGCCTTTTTCCTTGGAGAACTGCTGGACTGCCTTGATGATGCTTCTGATTGGCTGTTCGTTGACTGGTTTGCCAGCGAATGCACCGTTGAGGTCAACAAGGTGCAGGCGGCGACCGCCAAGATTGAGCCAATGAAGCGCCATTTCGGCTGGTTCATTCGAGAACACGGTTGCCTGTTCCATATCGCCCTGTTTCAGGCGGACACAAGCACCATCTTTCATGTCAACAGCAGGAATAAGAAGCATATTGTTAACCCTATCTATCTCGTTTATTGATCTGTTTTACTCTAGGTATTCTGTCTATCAAGGATTCCAGTGCAGGAAGTTCCTGTACAGCTGCAACCCGACATCAGCACTCTTTTCCGGGTGGAACTGGGTGGCAAAGATGTTTTCATATGCCACCGCACTGCAGAATGGTGCGCCATAATCGGTGGTACCGACGACATTTGCATCGTTGGCCGGTACCGCATAGAAACTGTGCACGAAGTAAAAGTAACTGTTGTCCTTGATGCCCTGCCACAGCGGATGGGCGTTGTACTGCTTGACCTGATTCCATCCCATCTGAGGCACCTTGAAGCGGGAACCATCCTGCTGAACCTTGCCTTCCAGCTGGAAGCGGATGACCTTGCCAGGGATGAGTCCGAGGCATGACGTATCGCCTTCCTCACTCCGATCGAAGAGCATCTGTTCACCGACACAGACCCCAAAAATCGGCTTCTGCTTTGCGGCTTTCATCAGTGCATCCTTGACACCGGATTTTTCAAGGGATGCCATGCAGTCTGGCATCGCGCCCTGCCCCGGCAGGACAATACGGTCTGCACTGTCGATATCAGCTGCAGAACCGGAAATCAGGACATTGTCATCAGGAGCAACCGCCCGGAACGCCTGTGCGACCGAGCGGAGATTACCCATACCATAATCGACGATTACAATTTTCTTCATACGCTACAACTTCTATTACGGTATTACAGGGTTCCCTTGGTTGATGGAATCACGCCTGATGCACGTGGATCGGTCTCTGCCGCCATACGCACTGCACGTCCGAATGCCTTGAAGATGGTTTCGCACTGGTGATGCGCATTGACACCACGGAGGTTGTCGATATGCAGGGAAACACCTGCATGGTTGACAAGCCCCTGGAAGAATTCGTGGACAAGGTCGAGATCGAACTGCCCGGTCATCTGGCGGGTGAATTCTGCGTGGAATTCGAGATATGGACGACCGGAAAAGTCGATGACAACCCGAGAGAGCGCTTCATCGAGTGGGACATAGGCATGACCGTAGCGGCGGATGCCTTTCTTGTCGCCAATCGCAAAGGCGAGTGCCTGACCGAGGGTGATACCGATATCTTCGACGGTGTGGTGTCCATCGATCTCAAGATCACCTTCTGCATGAACCGTGATGTCAATCAATCCGTGGCGGGCAATCTGGTCGAGCATGTGGTCAAGGAATGGGAGACCGGTTGAAAGCTCACTTTTGCCAGTGCCATCGAGGTTGATGGCAACACGGATTCTGGTTTCGTTTGTGTTTCGGACGATTTCAGCGGTTCGGGTCATAGGCTTCTATCCGTTTATTGTTGTGCCAGACACGCCTTGAAGGCTTCAAGGAAGAGGTTGTTTTCTTCCGGTGTGCTGACGGTGATTCGCAGACAGTCTTTCAGCAGACGATGCTGTTTACTGACGTTCTTGATCAATATTTTACGTTCAACCAGCCCTGCAAAGATAGCATCGGCGTTTTTCACGCGGATGAGCTGGATGTTTGCCTGAGATGGCACGACTTCAACGCCTGGCAGGACCGCCAGTTCTGCTGCAAGGCGGGTGCGTTCATTGCGGATCGCCTGTGCCTGTGCATTGAAGACCTCAATGTTGTCCATCGCCATTTCGGCAGTTGCCTCAGTCAATACATTGACATTGTAAGGCGGGCGGACCTTGTCGAATTCAACGAGCAGTTCCTTGCGGGCGGTCATATAGCCGAGGCGGATACCTGCCAGACCGAGCTTGGAGACGGTTCGCATGACCACAAGGTTTGGATATGCCTTGAGGTGCTTCATCATCGTGAAGTCGGTGAATGGCTGATAGGCTTCATCGCTGACAACGAGCCCCCTGCCGGCCATGGCATCAAGAATACGCAGGATATCTGCTTCGGCAAAGAGCTTGCCGGTTGGGTTGTGCGGGGTTGCGAGCCAGACGAGGGATGGCTGATGTTCCTCAATCGCCGCCAGCATCGCATCGATATCGAGGGTCAGGTCATCCTTGAGATCGACACCAATGTAGTCCATACCTGTCAGAGCCGCATTGAACTCGTACATGACAAAGCTTGGCATTGGAACAAGCACCTTGGCAGGCTTGTCTTTCGTCGCACATGCCATGGTGACAATCGCAATCAGCTCATCAGAGCCGTTGCCCAGCAGGACTTCGTAGCCTTCTGGAATGCCCATCTTCTGACAGATTTTTTCTTTCAGATTGGCATAGAGTGGAATTGGATAGCGGTTCAGTGCCACCTGAGACAGGCGCTGTGCCAGCTCTGCCTTCAGGTTGTCAGGCAGAGGATATGGGTTTTCCATGGCGTCGAGCTTGACGTAGCCTTCCGCCTTCTGTACGGAATAGGCAGACATCGCACGGACATCTGGACGGATGACTTTTTCAATCAGTGATTCCATCGAAACCTCTTATTTGTTCAGACGGAATGCCGCACTGCCTGCATGTGCTTCCAGACCTTCGCCGGTTGCGAGTTCGACAGCAATCTCACCCAGCACCTGAGAGCCCTCAGCGCTTGCCCAGATGAGCGCAGAGCGTTTCTGGAAGTCATAGACACCCAGTGGAGAAGAGAAACGTGCGGTACGGGAAGTTGGCAGGACGTGGTTAGCACCTGCACAGTAGTCGCCGAGGGATTCGCAGGTATAGCGGCCGAGGAAGATGGAACCGACATGGCGGCAGAGTTCACCCCATTTCTGAGGATTTTCTGCAGAGATTTCCAAGTGCTCTGGAGCAATCTGGTTGGAGATTGCGCAGGCTTCTTCCATGTCTTTCACTACAACCATCGCACCACGGTTGGTGAGGGACTTGGTGATGATGTCTTTACGCAGACGGTCTGGCAGCAGTTTGTTGATGCTTGCCTCAACCTTGTCGAGATAGGCTTCGTCTGGGCAGATCAGGATGGACTGCGCGAGTTCATCATGTTCAGCCTGAGAGAAGAGATCCATCGCAATCCAGTCTGGGTCGGTGGTACCGTCGCAGATAACGAGGATTTCAGATGGACCAGCAATCATATCGATACCGCAGGTACCGAATACACGGCGTTTTGCCTCAGCGACGAACGCATTGCCAGGACCGACAATCTTGTCAACAGCAGGGATGGTTTCAGTACCGTATGCCAGGGCGGCAACCGCCTGTGCGCCACCTACGGTGAAGACACGGGTCACACCGGAAAGTGCGGCAGCAGCAAGGACGAGTTCATTGCGTGCACCGTCTGGAGTTGGCACGACCATAACGATTTCCTTGACGCCAGCGACCTGTGCTGGAATTGCATTCATCAGCACGGAGGATGGGTAAGCCGCCTTGCCACCTGGCACATAGAGACCCACGCTGTCGAGCGGAGTGACTTTCTGTCCCAGCTGGTTGCCCATTTCATCGGTGAAGGAGAAACCTTCGGTACCGATAGAGGCTTTCTGGTATTCGTGATACTTACGGATACGGTCTGCAGCGGTCTGCAGGGCATTACGGCGTTCTGGCGCCAGAGATGCGAGTGCCTTCTGACAGTCAGACAGTGGAATCTCAAGCGCCTTGGCATCGGAAATGTTCAGTCTGTCAAAACGGTTGGAGTATTCCAGAACAGCCTTATCACCATTGGCACGGACATCAGCAAGAATGTTGGCAACAATGGTGTTGATAGATTCATCGGTTGTATTATCAAAAGCCAGCACATTGGCAAGGCTGGCTCTGAAATCGGGCTGAGCAGTGCTCAGTCTGCGGAGTTTTACAGTCATTTTTCTCCCCTATTTCAGTTATCTTATTTATCTTCCATTTGGAGCGAAGCGGCTTTGAATGCATCGAGAATCGGCTGCATTTCCTTGCGTTTCAGCTTCAGGGACGCCTGATTGACGACGAGGCGTGAGGTAATCTCCTGAATGCGTTCGACTTCGACCAGATTGTTGGCTTTCAGGGTGTTACCGGTGCTGACGAGGTCAACAATGACATCTGACAGACCAACGAGTGGTGCCAGTTCCATGGAGCCATAGAGTTTGATGATGTCCACATGCAGACCTTTCTTTGCGAAATGCTCACGGGCTGCCTGGACATATTTACTTGCGACACGGAGACGTGCGCCACGGCGGACTGCCGCTTCATAGTCAAATCCGTTCTTGACTGCCACTGCCAGATGACAGCGTGCAATCTGCAGGTCGATTGGCTGGTAGAGACCGGTTGCACCACTTTCCTGCAGGACATCCTTGCCGGCAACACCGAAGTCTGCCGCACCATACTGAACGTAGGTTGGCACATCGGTCGCACGGACGATGATGACACGGACTTTTGGTTTGTTGGTTGGCAGAATCAGCTTGCGGGAGGTTTCTGGATCCTCCAGAACTTCAATCCCTGCCGCTTTCAGCAGTGGCATGGTCTCGTCAAAGATACGGCCTTTGGAAAGGGCAAGGACGAGTTCCTGCTGATTGCTGTCTTCCTGTTTTACTTCTACTTCTTCACTCATTATTCTTCGACTCTTCTGATATCAGCGCCTACGGCAGCCAATTTCACTTCCATCTGATCGTAGCCACGGTCGAGATGGTAAATACGGTTCACTTCGGTTTCGCCTGTTGCCGCGAGCCCTGCGATCACGAGGGATGCGGATGCGCGCAAATCAGTTGCCATAACGGTAGCACCGACAAACTTCTCAACACCGGTAATGAAAGCAGTATTGCCTTCGGTCTTGATCTTTGCGCCCAGACGGTTCAGTTCTGGAACGTGCATGAACCGGTTTTCAAAAATGGTTTCGATGACATGGGATGCCTCGCCAGCCAGGCAGTTGACAGCCATGAACTGCGCCTGCATGTCGGTTGGGAAGCCCGGGTATTCAGTGGTGCGGAAATTCACACCCTTAGGACGGCCATTCATCTGGATGCGGATGGAGTCACCATTGCAGGTGAGGGTCGCGCCCATTTCACGGATTTTCTGCAGTGCAACATCAAGGATGTCATCACGGGTATTGGTCAGGGTAACATCACCACCGGTTGCCACAACCGCACAGAGGAATGTCGCTGTTTCAATACGGTCTGGAATAACATGATGGGTCGCACCATGCAGTTTTTCAACCCCGTGGACAACAAGGCGGTCGGTACCGATACCTTCAATCTTCGCCCCCATCTTGACCAGCAGGTCAGCAAGGTCGGTGACCTCAGGCTCGCGGGCTGCATTCTTGATGATGGTTTCCCCTTCTGCCAGTACTGCTGCCATCAGCAGGTTCTCAGTACCGGTGACCGTGATCATATCGGTGACAATCTGGGTACCCTGCAGTTTGTTTGCCTTGGCATAGATATAACCTGCCTTGACCTCAACCTCTGCACCCAGCGCACGCAGCCCCTTGATATGCTGCTCAACTGGACGGGAACCAATCGCACAGCCACCTGGCAGGGAGACACGCGCCTCACCGAAACGGGCAACCAATGGACAGAGCACCAGAATCGCCGCACGCATGGTCTTGACGAGCTCATAAGGCGCATCAAAGCGGTTGACGTTCTTACCGTTAAGGATGAGCTTGTCACCCTCTTCCCTGATGGAGACACCCATCTGCCTCAGCAGGTCCAGCATAGTCTGGACATCTTTCAGATGAGGAACATTGGTCAATACAACATCGTCTTCGGTCAACAGCCCTGTGCAGAGAATTGGCAATGCTGCATTTTTCGCACCAGAGATTGGAATCACACCATTGAGGCGGTTTCCGCCACGGATAATCAACTTGTCCATTTAAATTTTCGATTAAAGAAATGCACTGATTTAGTGAAAATGCCCTATTACGGGTCAATATCGTAATTTATAACCTTTACGGAGTAAATGTAAGGTGAATCCTGCAAAAAAGCAGAAAAATATACTGACTATCACCAAACTTGTCCACGGATTGACATCGGAGTGGCCAAAAAAACCAAATCTGAAGCCATCCACGAGATAAAAGAACGGATTGAATTCTGACACATGCTGCCAGAATTCAGGCAGGGAATGAATGGAATAAAACACCCCTGACAGGAAAGTCGCAGGAGTAATCAGGAAATTCTGGAATGTGGAAAGATGCTCATATCTTTCAGCCCAGATGCCTGCGATGATTCCCATTGTGCCCAGCAGTCCTGCACCAATGAAACCGAAGAAAAGAACCCACGGCAACGAATACATGGACGGCGTGACAAAAAATGCGGTGATGATGAAAATGCCTGCCCCGACAATCACGCCACGCACAACCGATGCGAGCATATACGCAAAGAATATCTGGATATGCGATGCCGGAGACAGCAGCATGAAAACAATACTGCCATTCATCTTTGACTGGATCAGCGACGAGGACGAATTGGCAAAGGCATTCTGGAGCAGGGTCATCATGACCAGCCCAGGCACCAGGAATGCGGTGTAGGTGATACCGGGATAGACCTGTACATAATCGTTCAGGGCATGCCCGAAAATGAGCATATAGAGCAGCGATGTCAGCACAGGCGCAGTAATGGTCTGGGTAGAAACCTTGATGAACCGACGGATCTCTTTGTTGAAGAGTGTCTGGAAAGTCACGGCGCTCATGTCAGTTCTTCCTCGCATCCATGATCTGCAGGAAGACATCCTCAAGGTCTGGCTCCTGAACCTGAAGGTCATTGACTGTCACATGATTTGCCCGAAGCTCTGCCAGGATCTGCTCAATGTCGAAATACCGGTTGATCCTGAGCACCCAAGTGCCTGTGGTGTTGGCGGCACTGCCATGCAGGACGAGTGGCTTGAGACTGTCTGGCAGGCTGCCTTCAATCTGGATCATCAGCTGGGGCTCTGATGCCTGATGGATGAGTGCATCGGTGGAATCCATAGCCACAACCTTGCCGCCCTTGAGCATGGCGATGCGGTTGCACCATGTCTGCGCCTCCTCAAGGTAGTGAGTTGTCAGCACAACGGTATGGCCGTCGCGGTTGAGCCTGCCGATAAACTGCCACAGACTCTGGCGCAGTTCCACATCCACCCCTGCCGTCGGCTCATCCAGCACAATGACAGGTGGCTTATGCACCAATGCCTGAGCAACGAGCACACGGCGTTTCATACCGCCAGAAAGCGCCCGCATGTTGGTATCCGCCTTGTCAGTGAGATCAAGGTTCGCCATCACCTCATCAATCCAGTCATCATTGTTCCTGAGACCGAAATAACCCGACTGGATACGCAGCATCTCACGGACGGAGAAGAAGGGATCAAAGACGATTTCCTGAGGAACCACGCCCAGATTGCGCCTTGCCTCACGGTAATCTGATTCGACATCATGCCCCATGATGCGGACATAGCCGGAATCCGCACGGGCAAGCCCTGCCATGATGGAGATGAGGGTGGTTTTACCAGCCCCATTGGGACCGAGCAGACCAAAGAATTCCCCCTGTTTCACATTGATGGAAACATCATCGAGCGCCTGCAATGTGCGGTACCGCTTGTGGATATGGGAGATTTCGATGGCATTCATAGATGATTTTCTGACCTTTTAAAAACCAGAAAAGCCGCCTAAGCGGCGGCATTCAGGAGACGGTTGGATGTTCAGTCAGATTCAGCAGTTCTGTCACGCCATACAGCTCGGCGAGACTGATGAGATTCGGGGGCACATTCAGGAATCTGATGGATTTCCCCGACTTGAGTGCAGCGCGCTGCCATGCAAGCATCACAGCGATACTGGCAGAATCCACCTGAGACAATGCCCCCAGATCGATTTCCTGCTCGCCGCCTGCAACAGCACCAAGCCCTTCCTGAAGAAGGGCTTTGGCATTTGCATAATTAAGGGCTTTTACAGCAAAGGTCATGCTGTTTCCATCCAATCAATGACCGTTTTTCTTAGCCAGATTTGCAATCAGACCATCGATACCGTTTTTCTGGATGATGCCGGTGAACTGGGTCTTGAAAGAGGAAGAGATCAGCCAGATGTTCGCAAAGTTGACATCGAAGATCTTCCATTCGCCAGAATTCTGGGTCAGACCGAAAGTCACAGAGGTTGGGGCACCTTTATTCACGATACGTGCTGGCACAGAAACGGTACCATTGGAATGGTAGGTTGCACCGTAAACATCCATGGTGGTGGATCTGCTGACCTTACCCAGTGCCTTGGAGTAGGAACGGATCAGGAGCTGCTTGAATTCGTTGGTGATGCGTTTCTGCTGTGCTTCGGTTGCCTGATACCAGTACTGACCGCAGGCAACAGAAGCAGCCGCACGGAAATCAACGTGCGGTGCGATGGTGTTACGGACCAGAGAATTGATCTGACCGGCAGACAGACCGTTTGGAGCGTTCTTTGCGGCAGCAAGAACGCTCGACTTGATGGAATTGACAACACCATCAGGTGTTGCGGCATGCGCCATGGAGGTGAAGCCAATCAGAAACATAGCGACAAGTGCCACGAACCATTGTTTTACACTTTTCATTTCTTATCCTTCAAAAATGACTTGCAGTTACTTTGACTGTTCTGCCGGAGCAGGAACGTCAGCTTGCGCAGGTGCATCAACTGCAGGTGCAGCCTGTGGAATTTCTGGACCAGCTGGTGCTGCGGATGGAACAGCCTTACCTGCCTCACCTGCTGGGTTGATGAATGGGTCATTGCCCTGGGTTTCCCAAGACGCTGTGGACTTGCCATCAATCATAGCCTGACGGCGCTGGAGATAGGCATCCCGTCTGAATTCATACTTGTCGAGTGCGACTTCATCCACAAAGTCGGAGGCATCGAGCAGGTTTGCGCGATAGTTGACCGCGCGGAGAACGACACCGATGTTACGGACACGGATTTTGCGGACATAAGACCATGGATCACCGTACCATTCTGCCGGCAGTGCGATGGTGTCACGGACAGTGGAATCACCGAGGATCGGCAGGACAACATAAGGACCGGATTTCACACCCCAGATACCCAATGTCTGACCGAAGTCTGCCTTTTCCTTTTCAAGCCCCATGCCGGTCGCCACATCCATCAGACCACCGATACCAAAGATGGTATTGGCGGTGATACGAGCAAGATCCTTCACACCTCTTTCAGCATTACCCTGCATGAAATGGTTTGCCGCATACCAGACATCACGGATGTTGCCAAAGAAGTTGGTGACACCCCTGCGTGCTGGTTCTGGTACAACCTTGGTATAGCCTTTCGCAACAGGTTTGAAGATGTAGTCATCGAACCCTTCATTGAAAGAGAACATGGCACGGTTGTAACCCTCAAAAGTATCTTTTGGCGTTTCAGCCACAGCCTGACCAGCCACGAGAGTCGTAGCGGCAGCGACAGCAAGCAGTGTTTTGGAAAGGCGTTTCATGGAAGTCCCTTGTATCGTTTTATTATCTGTTTTTTATTCTGATGCCTTGGATGCAACGAGCGCATCAATCAGTTTCTCCAGAACCATCGCATCATCCGAGCGGACAATCGCATCACCGTCCACCAGATTTGGATGTTCGATGGTTGGATCACCCGGCTCAACTTCAAGACCGACATACTGTTCACCCAACAGACCGGAAGTCAGGATCTTGGCACTGGTTGAATCTTTTGGAAATGTATAACGCTGTTCCAGTTCGAGCTTCACAACGGCATGGTAGTCCTTGTTGTCGAAAGAGATGTCCGCGACACGACCAACCACAACACCCGCACTCTTGACCGGTGCGCGGGCTTTCAGGCCGCCGATGTTGCCGAACTTGGCTGTGACTGCATAGGTTTTCTCAAACGAAAAGGAACTCATGTTGCCAGCCTTCAGGGCAAGGAACAGGAGTGCAACGGCACCCAGCAGGACAAAAAGCCCGACCCAGATGTCAAATGATTTGCGTTGCATACGTTATACCTCTATCTATCTTTGCTTCAGCTTCAGATAATTCCAACTTCTCATTATAGGGGAACTGGCTGCATCTGAAAATTAATTAAACATCAAGGCTGTCATGATGAAATCCAGCCACAGAATCAACAGTGACGACAGCACAACTGTGCGGGTTGTCGCACCCGAAACACCCTCAGGTGTCGGTCTCGCTTCATACCCCTGATACAGTGCCATGAAAGTCACCGCAAAACCAAAAACCAGGCTCTTGACGATACCGTTGCCGATGTCGTTGAAAATATCGACACCTGCCTGCATCTGCGCCCAGAAGGCCCCGTCATCCACACCGATCAGACAGACCCCCACAATATAGCCACCGATAATGCCGGCTGTATTGAAAAGGATGGAAAGGATCGGCATGGAAATCACCCCACCCCAGAAGCGGGGCGCCAGAATACGTTTGACTGGATTGACCGCCATCATCTCCATAGCGGTCAGCTGTTCTCCCGCTTTCATCAGACCGATTTCAGCAGTCAGCGAAGTACCCGCACGCCCGGCAAACAGCAGGGCTGTGACAACCGGCCCCAGCTCACGGGTCAATGCCAAGGCAACCAGAATACCCAGCGCCTGCTCAGACCCATATCGGACGAGCACATAGTAACCCTGCAGCCCCAGCACAAAGCCGACAAACAGCCCGGATACACAGATGATGATGAGGGATTTGTTACCGATGAAGAAAATCTGGTCGGTAATCAGGCGCGGTCTCGCCAGCAGACGGAAAAACGCCTGAATGACAGACAGGAACAGTCTGGTTGCATAGCCGATATCCGCAATGACCTGTCGGGTCTTGTAACCCAGTTCACTCAGCACATTCATGATGCCTTCTCCAGATCAAGGTCTTCAGCAATCGAGCGCCCAGGATAATGGAACGCCACAGGTCCATCCATCTGCGCATGAACGAACTGATAGACATAAGGATCGGTGGATTTTTCCAGCTCTTCAGGTGTACCCTGAGCGAGGATGACACCTTCCGAAAGGAAATAGACATAGTCAGAGATGGCAAAAGTCTCTGGCACATCGTGGGAAACCAGCACCGTGGTGGACTGAAGCGCCACATTCAGGCGGCGGATCAGATTCGCAGTCACTCCCATGGAAATCGGATCCAACCCAGTGAATGGTTCATCATAAAGAATCAGCTGAGGATCCAGCGCAATGGTACGCGCCAGCGCAACACGGCGCGCCATACCGCCAGAAATCTCTGATGGCATCAGCCATGCGGCATTGCGCAGACCGACCGCATCCAGTTTCATCAGCACAAGGTCGTGGATAAGTTCTTCCGGCAGATTGGTCTGCTCACGCAGTGGGAATGCCACATTGTCGAAAACGGAAAGGTCAGTGAACAGGGCACCATGCTGGAAAAGCATGCCCATCTGACGGCGCTGCTGATAGAGCACATCGGTATTCTCTGACTGGAGGCGCTCGCCACCAATCAGTACCTCCCCTTTCTGCGGAGTGAGCAATCCCCCCAGCAGCCTGAGAATCGTGGTCTTTCCTGAGCCTGAAATACCCATGACCGCAACGACCTTGCCTTTCGGAAAGGTCATATTCAAGCCATCAAGGATATTCCGCCCCCCGTAACCAAAAGTCAGGTCACGGATTTCAGCAATATTGGACACAATACAATCCGTCTTTCTTGTTACCAAGTTCCGATTTTAACTCCGGGCAACTGAATTTCTGAAAAAATTTGTATCAAAAAGTCGCGAAGTCTTAACGGGAAATCGGTTTGTAACGCAGACGCTTCGGTGCAGCTCCTGCATCACCCAGACGTTTACGCTTATCTGCCTCATATTCCTGATAGTTACCCGCAAAGAAGGTGACCTGAGAATCGCCTTCAAATGCGAGGATATGGGTACAGATACGGTCAAGAAACCAGCGGTCGTGGGAAACCACGATGACAGTACCTGCAAACTCAAGCAGCGCATCTTCCAATGCACGCAGGGTTTCAACGTCCAGATCGTTGGATGGTTCGTCAAGCAGCAGCACATTGCCACCCTGCATCAGGGTCTTCGCCAGATGCAGACGGCCACGCTCACCACCGGAGAGGGAGCCGACTTTCTTCTGCTGGTCACTGCCCTTGAAGTTGAAACGCCCCAGATAAGCACGGGCATGCATCTCAAACTTGCCGACAGTCACAAGATCATTGCCACCACTGATTTCCTCAAAGACAGACTTGTCGTCATTCAGGAAAGAGCGGGACTGGTCGACCATCGCCAGATTGACGGTCTTACCGATACTGATTTCACCGGAATCAGGCTGTTCCTTGCCAGAAATCATCTTGAACAGGGTGGATTTACCGGCACCGTTTGGACCGATGACGCCGACAATCGCACCAGCTGGGATGATGAAGCTCAGGTTATCGATCAGCAGACGGTCGCCGAAGCCCTTGCAGACATTCTTGAATTCGATGACATCATTACCCAGACGTTCTGCAACAGGAATGAAGATTTCCTGGGTTTCATTCCGTTTCTGGTATTCATATTCAGACAGCTCTGTAAAGCGGGCAAGACGTGCCTTGCTCTTCGCCTGACGGCCCTTAGGATTCTGACGGACCCATTCCAGTTCTTTCGCAATGGTTTTCTGGCGGGCAGATTCCTTCTGCTCTTCCTGTTTCAGACGCAGGCTCTTCTGATCCAGCCAGGAACTATAGTTGCCTTTCCAAGGAATACCCTGACCACGGTCAAGTTCCAGAATCCATTCAGCCGCATTGTCCAGGAAGTAGCGGTCGTGGGTAATTGCAACGACAGTACCAGGGAAACGGTGCAGGAACTGTTCCAGCCATTCAACAGATTCCGCATCCAGATGGTTGGTCGGCTCGTCCAGCAGCAGCATATCTGGTTTGGACAGCAACAGACGGCACAGTGCGACACGGCGCTTTTCACCACCAGACAGCACACCGATCTTCGCATCCCAAGGAGGCAGGCGCAGTGCATCTGCAGCGACCTCCATCTGCTGTTCAGTATTATTGCCATCACCCGCAGCAATGATTGCCTCAA
>CAZHQM010000026.1:0-16405 GCA_964534155.1 uncultured Oxalobacter sp. | reverse complement strand
CAAGTATAGGCAAAGACTGTGCAAGTCCGCATGCTACGGAACTGATGGTAAACAGAGTCATTGCAAACATGAAAACACGTTTCATGCCGAATCTGTCTGCAATCCAGCCGGATGCTGGAATCATGAAAGCAAGGGTAAGCGCATAGCTGATGACAACGCTCTGCATATGGATTGGGGTTGTCTGAAGATCGACTGCCATGGATGGCAATGCGGTGTTGAGGGCTGTACCATCAAGCATCTGCATAAAAAATGCAATCGCAATGACCCAAGGCAGTATCTTTGCAGTTCTGCTGTCAAGTACAGTTTTATCAGACATGGTTCAACGATTCTGCATGCAGGTCATGTCTTGCAGAAATTATGGTTTCAAGAGTATAAAAAATGCCACATATCGAGATGCCCATTTCCAGATGGGCTCTTCGTCATGTGGCATCCTCTGATCGAAGTATCTGGTATCAACGACGGCGAGGCATTGGAGGGAAAGATGGCTTGTACCACTGGATTTCATTCATGATTTCTTCCGTGATATCTGCCTTGCCGTTGTAGCCTACGGTTTCATCAGTTGGAATCACTGTTTTAACATCCGTATGCACTGTCAGCCAGGTATGAACTGCCTGAGCAATCAGTTTCTTCATTTCTTCATCGAGTTTGCGCTGATAAATGATAACCTGCTGCTGGTATGTTGACTGAGCCTGGCCAATTGCTCTTATCGCCTCAGGGCTATCCAATTTGCCTTCATACTGCTTCTTGACTTCATCAACATTGCGCTGAAGGATATTCTTTACAGTGCGAAGATGTTGAGAGGCCGCTTTTCCAGGCAAAGATTTCTCAGCAACGGCATCCACATCCAGAATAGCAATAGGCCCTTTCTTGGATTGGCATTTTTTCCAGGCAAGATAGCCAGCGACTGGAATCAATGCTGCTGCAATAGTCAATGAGACAATCCATCCTTTTCGACTCATTTTCCCAACCCTTTCAAGCAAATCAGTAGGTTTTCTGGTTATGAAGAATTTTTGTGCAGGCAGATAAAACACACCTCACATAAATCATTTCAATTATATATGTGAAGCGTGATTTTGTCGGCTCTTGTTGCTTGGTCAATCTGTATTGTTGCGTTGATAAATCAGATTTCCTGTTTTGCTGTCAGGTCATCAATTCTTGCATTTGATGCCTTGATGAGATTTTCCGGTGAAAGTTCCAATTGAAGCCCTCTTATGCCAGCACTGACAAACACCTTATCGAAGTCCCGGACGGTGCTATGAATGTATGTTGGGAAACGTTTTTTCATGCCGATCGGCGAACATCCTCCTCTGATGTATCCAGTAAGTGGCAGCAGTTCTTTAACGGCAATCAGTTCACAGCGTTTGTTACCAGAGACCTTGGCGGCCTTCTTCAGATCGATTTCAAGATCGCCAGGGACAACGCAGACGAGATGTCCAGTCTTATCGCCATGCAATACCAATGTTTTGAATATCTGTTTGATATTCTGATTCAAGGTCTGTGCAATATGAATGGCTGACAGATCATTCTCATCG
This sequence comes from uncultured Oxalobacter sp., assembly GCA_964534155.1. Lineage (GTDB taxonomy): Bacteria > Pseudomonadota > Gammaproteobacteria > Burkholderiales > Burkholderiaceae_D > Oxalobacter. The sequence continues at coordinate 14,873 of CAZHQM010000026.1, read as the reverse complement.
ACTTCATATGGAATGAGACGGTATGGGATTTTTGATTTATCCAACATCCGTGCGGCATTTGTTTTTGCTAATTTTTCTTTCATGATGTTTTAGATGCGGACGGATTCCAGCGCTTCAAGCAGCAAATTAGGATTGCCCTGTGCCAGTCTCTTTGAATCAGAGAGTATCTGACGGAATTTTCTAGCACCAGGCAAGCCTGTCATGATGCCCAGCATGTGCCGGGTGATACTGTTCATTTTCAGCCCTTTTGCTCCAAACAATCCGAGCTGTTTTTCGATATATGGCATCATTGACTCAATGACTTTTGAACGATGCGGGTGTGTTGTGCTGTCATCGTAAAAACGACTGTCTGCATCAGCCAGCAGCCATGGTGTGTGGTAAGCGGCTCGCCCAATCATGACACCATCCACATGCTCAAGATGTTCTACTATTTCATCTGAAGTTTCGATACCACCATTGATGATAATCTCAAGATCAGGGAAATCCTGCTTAAGTTGATAAACGGTTTCATATTGAAGTGGTGGAATGCTTCGGTTTTCTTTAGGAGACAATCCTTTCAGGATTGCATTTCGGGCGTGGACAATGAAGATACGGCAACCAGTTTCCGATATTTCCCCAATAAAATCGCGGACAAAACTGTAGGTAGTTACATCATCGATGCCAATTCTATTCTTGACGGATACATCAATTGAGACACTATCTTGAATGGATTTGATGCAATTGGCAACCAGCGTTGATTCTTTCATCAAACAAGCTCCAAATGCCCCTTTCTGTACGCGCTCTGATGGGCAGCCACAATTAAGATTGATTTCATCGTATCCCCATTTCTCCCCAAGCTTTGCACATTTAGCCAGATCTTCAGGTTCACTTCCTCCCAGTTGAAGGGCTACAGGATGCTCTTCGTCACTGAAATCAAGATGTCTTGCAACGTCTCCATAGAGCAATGCCCCTGTTGTGACCATTTCTGTATAGAGCCAGGTGTGTTTTGATATCAGGCGATGAAAGTAACGACAATGCCTGTCTGTCCAATCCAACATTGGAGCAACACACACCTTCCTTTTTTTATATTTTTCAGTGTGTTCTGTTGTTTTGCTCATCTGTTTTATAATATTTTTATTGGTCTTTTAAAGCTTATAATTCGTGAAACATTGCACATTATGTCATTTTCAATGATAAAAGTGTCTTGTCTACAAGAATCGTTGATATTCAGAATATAGGTTAATGTCTATTGGAAAAGTCGCCTGCTTTTTGCGATAATCAAGTATTCTCATCAACAATCTGTTGTCTTTTATGGAATGGCTTTTTGAACCTTCGACATGGATCGGTCTTTTGGCGCTTGTCGTGCTTGAGGTAGTTCTTGGTATCGATAATCTTGTTTTTATCGCCATTCTTGCAGATAAGCTCCCTCAGCATGAGCAGGGACGTGCCCGTTTGACTGGTCTGACGCTGGCAATGGTCATGCGTCTAGGGATGCTGTCTGTCTTGTCATGGCTGGTGACGTTGACCCAGCCTCTTTTCAGTGTTTACCGATTCGCCTTTTCCGGTCGAGACATTATCCTGTTTATCGGTGGTGTATTTCTTTTATTCAAGGCCACCATGGAGCTGCATGAGCGTCTTGAGGGCAAACAAGAACATTTAGATGGCAAGAAAGTTACTCCTGGTTTCTGGGTGGTTGTTGCACAGATTGTTGTCTTGGATGCGATTTTCTCGCTGGACTCGGTTATCACCGCAGTAGGGATTGTCCATCACCTTCCAATCATGATGGCCGCAGTGGTGATTGCCGTGTTCATCATGATGTGGATGCTGAAGCCTCTTACTGAGTTTGTGAACAGACATCAGACAGTTGTTGTTCTCTGCCTGTCATTCCTGCTGATGATTGGTCTTTCCTTGATTGCAGAGAGTTTCGGGTTTGAAATTCCGAAAGGCTATCTGTATGCGGCAATCGGGTTCTCTGTGCTTATTGAGGCATTTAACCAGATTGCCCGCCATAATATTGCGAAGCATATGAAGAAAATCCCGCTTCGTGACAGAACTGCAGATGCTGTGCTGCATCTCCTTGGAGCAAAAGGGAAAGGCGATTCACAGAATCTTGAACCAGAAGCTCAGGCCGTCATTGATGAGGCACCGATATTTGGCGAAAAAGAGCGGGATATGGTCTCCGGTGTGCTTACTCTGGGCGAGCGTTCCATCCGCTCTATTATGACGCCAAGGAATGATATCGCATGGATAGATATTTCTGAGGATGCTGCTTCTTTGCAAGAGCAGCTTAGAAATGTCCGCCACAGTTTTTTCCCGATCTGCGATGGCAAATTAGATAATTTCAAAGGTATTGCACGGGCGCATGATCTCGTCGATGATCTGCATCTTCATGGCAAGATTCATCCAGACTGTATCCATGAGGCAATTGTCTTACCTGAGACTGTCGGAGTTTTACAGGCAATCGATCTTTTCAAATCCATCCGTGGTCAGATGGGGCTTGTTGTTGATGAATATGGTTCGATTGAGGGACTCGTTACTCCTATTGATATCCTTGAAGCAATTGCCGGGAAATTTCCTGATGAAGATGAGCAGCTGGAGGTCAATGAAATCAGCCAAAGTATCTGGGAAATCGATGGTGCCACAGATATTTACAGTGTGGAGCATACCCTCAATACTGATGGCCTGACAGATGATGAACAGGAATACTCCACTTTGAACGGGTTTATTCTTGAATGTTTGGGTAGCGTACCGGTTCCCGGGCAGTCTTTTGAGTATGGTGGTTTCCGATTTGAGGTTGTCCAGATGGATGACCGCAGGATTGAAACTGTCAGAATTACCCGTCTTGCCGATAATTGATTGTTGTCTATTCCACTGCCCTTCTCTTTTCCCAAAGACAGATTTTCTGTATAGTGATAAGTTTGGCGTAAGAGTCCAAACTAGAAAGACTTTTGCTGTTTTAACTGCTGATTGATTTTGAGATTTACAGAGAGCAATGGGATTTATAGAAGAACTGGTTAAGCAGATCAACTCGATTGTCGGGGGACCTATTCTGTTGCCCCTCCTTGCCAGCACTGGCATTTTCCTGACTTTTGGGCTTCGCTTCATCGTACAGAGACAGGTCATTCCAGCTTTCAAGATGATGTGGGCAGGACGTCGGAAAAGCGATAAGGCGGGTGATATCTCTCCTTTCAACGCGCTGATGACATCACTGGCTGCTACTGTTGGCACAGGCAATATTGCGGGTGTTGCAACCGCAATTTTCCTCGGTGGTCCTGGAGCCCTGTTCTGGATGTGGATTATTGCGTTATTTGGTATGTCCACGAAATTCACTGAGTGTCTGCTTTCAGTCAAGTTCCGTGAAGAAGATGCCAATGGCAACTATATCGGCGGTCCGATGTTCTATATCCGCAAAGGTCTTGGTGAAAAATGGAAATGGCTTGCGTTCCTTTTTGCTGTATTTGGAATGTTTGCCGGTTTTGGTATCGGCAATACCGTTCAGTCAAATTCTATCGCCCAAGCGCTTGATTACACTTTTGGTGTGAATCCAATGGTCAGCGGTGTTGTGGTTATGATTTTTGTCGGACTGGTCCTGCTTGGTGGCATCAAGCGTATTGGTGATGTTGCTGGTAAGATTGTTCCATTCATGGCACTTGTTTATCTGGCTGCAGGTCTTCTTATTCTTGCCATGAATATCACTGCAATCCCTTCTGCCATTTCTCAGATTGTTGTTGGGGCATTTACTTCTACTTCTGCTGCGGGAGGCTTCGCTGGCGCGACAGTCTGGGCAACTATCCGCTTTGGTATTGCCCGCGGTATTTTCTCAAATGAATCTGGCATGGGTAGTTCTCCGATTGCTCATGCTTCTGCACAGACTGATGATCCAGTCAGACAGGGTACCATCGGCATGCTGGGCACTTTCATTGACACCATTATCATCTGTTCTATCACGGGACTTGTCATTGTGATTACTGGTGCATGGACCAGCGGGGAAAACGGCGCGGCGATGTCTGCGGTTGCATTTGAAAGAGCACTGCCAGGTTTTGGCTCTTATATCGTCAGTCTTGGTCTGGCTTTGTTTGCATTGACCACCATCATTGGTTGGAGTCTTTACAGTGAAAAATGTACCCAGTATCTGTTTGGTGTGAAATCTATCAGATGGTTTAGATTGCTGTGGGTGCTGAGCATTCCTCTCGGCACCATTCCTTTCGTTGATCTGGAATTCATCTGGTTGGTTGCTGACCTGTTGAATGCTCTGATGGCAATTCCTAACCTGATTGCTGTTCTGTTGCTTTCACCGATTGTATTCAAACTTGTCAGAGAATACTTTGCCAAGAAAAAGGAAGAGCAATAATCTGATTGCTTAAGTCATTATAAGAAATGGGGTAACTGAATCAGTTACCCCATTTCATTTCTGTGTACTGATAACTATCAGCTTAGCTGTTCCAGATGTGGATCATCTTTCATCAGATAGTTTCGGATGTAATCTGCAGCTCCCTCTTCCAAGGTATGGAATTGGACATCACATCCCATTTTTTCCTTCCAGGTCATTTCTGCCTCGGTGAAATACTGATATTTGCCTTTCAACTGGGCTGGCATCTCGAAATATTCAATGACCGGAGGTTTCTCCATGGCTGCGTAGACCGCATGAGCCAGATCATTCCACGATCTAGCCTTGCCTGAACCGATATTGAAGATACCGTTGACCTCAGGATGCTGTAACAACCACCAGAGTACATTGACACAATCCTTGACATAAACAAAGTCGCGCATGGATTCACCATCGCCATAGTCAGGATGGTCAGATTTGAACAGCCGGATTGGCAGACCATTCTGGATGTCTGCATAGACCTTGCAGATTACGCTCTTCATATCACCTTTATGGTATTCGTTGGGACCATAAACATTGAAGAATTTCACACTTGCAATGCTGTCAATGCGTTTTTCACGTATTGCCCATAAATCGAAGAGCTGTTTCGACCATCCGTATGCGTTGAGTGGTTTAAGTTTCAAGGCTGTTTCCACAGAGTCGGAGAATCCCATTGCTCCATCACCATATGTTGCTGCACTGCTTGCGTTGATGAAGCGGATTCCTCGTTCCATTGCACGCTGGCAGAGCAGTTTGCTGTATCGGACATTGTTTCTCATCAGGAAATCAACATTCCTTTCTGTTGTTGAAGAGCATGCCCCCAGATGGACAATACCTTCAATATTCTCTGGCAATCGGTCATCTTCCATCATTTTCTGAAATTCATCGCGATGAAGATATTCTGTAAATTTTCTGTTGACCAGATTTTTCCATTTTTCAGTTGAAGCCAGATTGTCAACAATCAGGATGTCATCGATACCCATCTGATTGAGTTTCCAAACCATTGCACTGCCGATAAATCCTGCGCCGCCTGTAACGATATACATTTGTGTCTCCTGAATAATGCTTGCCTGATGGCTACACTGACATTTTACCTTTTTCGAGAATCTCTTCCTATTACCAGCCTTATATCAGATGATTCTCGTCAAAATATTCGGGTTTTATGTTGGCAATCATTGCGATTGTTCAATTTTTCCTATACATTCTGCGCAAATATATTTGCCAACTTATCTTTGTATTGCAGTGAAACCGACTCTTTTTTATGATTCAGAACTGCTGTCAACCTCAGTGACAGGCAATAATGCCCAGTTTCTTATTCGATATCATGGTGAGGAGATTTCTCTGCCAGGGGATGCTTCCAACCTCGCTTTCTGTGAAAAATTCATCAAGAACAATCCATCCGAAACACCTGTAATCGGTCTTGCGCGCTTGATTCAGAAAAAAGGCTATGGTATGGGGCGAAACCGTGGCGCGTACCGTTTCGACCCTTATATTGACCAGAGTTTACGTCGGGCATTTGATCTGGATTCTTTTGAATTTTCCCGTGAAACCCATAACTCAAACTGTATTGGTTGGCGCAATTCCAAACATCCTGATGGTTTTCTTGCTCCTAAGGGACTGATTCCAGGACAGCAGGGGCGTTTTATTTCTTCAAGTACGCAGGATATTCCTGTCGCCATTCCTCTGGAATTCGTCGAGCTGTGCTCTCGCATGAGAGTTGATCCAGAGATGGTGCTGAAAACATTTATTGCCGACATCTGTCATCTGACTGGTGGTGCAGAGCTTCCACGTGCTGACGGTTTCTCAAACCGTGGCGGTGAGGCCGAAAGAAAAGCAAGGGACTATCTACGTCAGGCATGGCGCCTTAAGAAGGATTTCTTCGGTTAGGTCTCCTGCATAACCTCAGTGGTTCCTGTTCCAATTCATTGCAGAGATCTATTGAATGTCGCTCTGTATTTCCTTTCGGATGTGAACCATAATAGAATTATGCGTATCTGCCCTCTTTCTGGGTATTTTCTGATTACTTTCTTAAAGGTTATTTATGGATTGGCATTATATTCAACCTGTTGACATTCATTTCGGCAATGGAATGTTGTCCTGCCTGAGTGAAGAAATCCATAAGATTGGCGGGAAACGGGGCATTATCGTTACCTCATCGTCCTTTATTGACAATGGGCTTGTCCAACGGTTGATGGAAGAAAATCCATCTACCATCTGTGCTGTTTTCAGTGATGTTTCTCCGAATACAGACCTTGTCGAATGTGATGCCTGTTCTGCCGTTATCAGAAAAGAGAAATGTGATTTCGTTATTGCCTTGGGTGGCGGTAGCGTTATTGACTGTGCAAAGGCTGCTTCCGCCTTCTGTCTTGATACTATCCCTGCAGGCATTTATTTTCAGGGGAAAGTGCCTCTGCCTGTCAGGAAACTGCCTCTGATTGCAATTCCAACAACAGCTGGTACAGGCAGCGAGGTTACCCGTGTCACCGTCCTGATGGATCATGCAACAGGAATCAAAGCTCCATTAAAGGCTCCTGTCTTTTATCCGACTACAGCAATTGTTGATCCTGAACTGACCTACACCTTGCCGAAATACATTACTGCCTGCACAGGCATGGATGCTTTATGCCATGCTATTGAGGCTTACTGGAATGTGAATCATCATCCGATTTCCGATGCACTGGCTTTCCATGCGGCAAGTCTTGCAATTCGATATCTTGAGACTGCCTGTTTTGAGTCCAATTCTGCAATTGCACGTGAAAAGATGGCAGAGGCATCCCTGACTGCAGGAATGGCTTTCACGTTGACGGGAACCACTTCTGTCCATGCCTGTTCATATCCTTTAGGTTCTGTTCTGGATCTGCCTCATGGTGAGGCCTGTGGTTTAACTATTGACCGCTTCATGAGAATCAATGCACAGGCTGATGAAGATGGACGCCTGAAACGTCTTGCCCGTTCTATGGGATATAGCGATGCAGAGACTGTGGCCGATGCCATTACAGAGCTGAAGTTCCGTGTTGGTCTGAAGAATGATTTGATCGCTTACAATCTCAATGATGAGAAGATTGAGCAGTTGGTCAAAGGCAGCCAACATCCAAATCTCAAGAACAATCCTGTTCCTGTTTCTGAGGACATGCTTCGTGATGTCTATCGTGAGATGGCGGATTAATCATCTTCCACGTATATACATTCACAGAATCTAGTTCGACTCACTAAAAGATTTCTTCTTTTGTGATGAGATGGTATTACCAATGATTATGAGGAGCACTGCCCCCATAATCAAAACAATGCCTATTGCCAGCTTAATGGTGAACTTTTCGCCGAATATCAGTACGCCAATCAAAACGGCAGTCAATGGCTCCAATGCCCCCATGATAGCAGTCGGGGTTGAGCCTATTTCTTTGACTGCGATTGTAATCAGTACCAATGAAATGACTGTCGAGACAATTGCAAGAAATCCAGCGTACCCCCACATTTCAGGTGATTCCAACCATTGGATACGGCGTTCTGGTGCTGTGAACGAATATGCCACCACAGTCATCAAACCAAAAATCAAAGAATAAAAAGTTATTTTGATTGGAGATAGGTTCAGTGGCATCTTGTTTGTCACAATGATGTACAACGCATACGTCATTGATGCCTGAAGAACAAACATCATTCCAATCAGACTCAGATTCTGACCGCCATCTCCCTGATACAGCAAGGCAATACCGCCCATAGACAATGCTATGGAAACAATAGTGGATAGCGTTGCCCTTTCCTTGAAGAACAATGCCATCAGAGCTGCAACAATGACTGGATAGACAAAAAGAATCGTGGACGCGATACCCGCCTCCATGTAATTAAAGCTCAGGAAAAGTCCAAGTGATGAAAGGCTGAACAGGACTCCGAGTACAGCAAGTATTGAAAGCTCTCTCATTGTCACCGAGAAAGACTCTTTTCGTAGTACCAATAATCCAGCAAGAAGCAGGATGGCAATTGCAAAACGGTAGAAGAGCATTGATGCCGTTGTTATGCCTGCTTCCTGTAATCCCAATGCTCCGAGTGGATTTGTTCCATAGCTGATTGCAGCGAGGATACCGCAAATGCTACCTTTTATTTTTGGACTCATCACCGACAATAGCTATAGGATCACGGCGTTGGTTCAGATTCTGCCGCCTGTTTTTTCTTTGTCAGGCTCTGGGCAAAGATAATGACCAGGACAGAAGTTATGATGAGGATGATGCCGAAGAGAATCTGCATCGTGAATTTCTCTCCGAACATTAAAACACCAATCATGACGGCACTGACAGGTTCAAGTGCTCCCATAATAGCTGTTGGTGTAGAGCCAATATCCCGGATTGCCACGTTCATCATGACTAGGGCAAGAACTGTTGGCACTACAGCCATAAACAGAGCGTACCCCCACATTGCTGGGGTTGAAAGCCATTGTATCTGTTGGTTATCACCAGTGAGTGAATGTGCATAGACAACGAAGATGGAAACAACAGACACATAGAATGTCATCTTTGTTGCGGGGATAGCAACTTTTGTTCTGTTGATGACAATAATATACAAAGCAACCAGAAACGCCGACAGCATTACAAGAATAACACCCGTCAGATTCAGGGGCCCCGTGCCATCGCCGTGATAGAGTAATCCAATCCCACCAAGAGATAATGCAATGGAACATATCGTCAGTAATGTGATTTTTTCACGGAAGAAAATAGCCATGATAATCGCCACCATTACGGGATAAACAAAAATCAAAGTGGATGCAACCCCTGCATCAATATAGTGAAAACTGATGAACATCAGCAATGATGTCATGCAGAAAATAACCCCAAGTGCCAGAAGTACAAATAACTCTTTTCTGGTTACAGAGAAAGATTCACGTCTAAAAAGCATTAATCCCGCAAGGATGATGCTTGCCAACAGAAAGCGGAAAAAGAGAACCGTATGTGAATTGATGCCCAGCTCATAAAGCCCCAATGCACCTAATGGATTACATCCATAAAATGCAGCCGCCAGAATGCCACAGATTGCGCCTCTTATTTTGGGATTCATGTGTTTGGTATTTTCTAATCAGTTAGGGGCAGTTTCGTTTACTGAAAATCACAGCACCAAGAATTCTACCATGCAGACACGGGTCAATCTGCTGATTGTTTTTGGGAAAAATGCCGATTCGCAGGGAACTTCTTATTGAATTGATACTTCCATCTGATAAACAAGAAAAAAAGAACCGCCGTTACGATCAGCGTCAATGGTATAGCGAAACCATTAGACAATCCCAAGGTTTCTGGTGCCATGAAGAAATAAGCAGAAACGACGGCTGTCATGAATGTTGCCGGTATCAGCATGAACCAGTAATTTTTCCTTCTTAATGTCAGGTAGATTGTGACTGCCCACAATGTAATGGTTGCCAGGATCTGGTTTGTCCAAGCGAAGTAACGCCAAACGATGCTGAAATCAATAAAAAGCAATAACCCGCCAACAACAAATAATGGCAAAGAGACAAGGAGACGTTTTGCCAGATTTCTCTGATCTATACGCAATGCATCAGCAACAATCAGTCTTGCAGATCGGAATGCTGTATCACCTGAAGTAATTGGAGCCGCGACAACACCCAGAACAGCAAGCGCACCTCCAATTGTTCCCAACCAGTTCTGAGATACATAGTTAACAACTAGAGCCGCATTGCCACCAGTGAAAAACGCTTTTCCTTCTGGAGTATGAAACGCATAATTGGCTGCTGCTGCCCAGATCAATGCGACCATGCCTTCAACAATCATTGAACCGAAGAATATTGGTCTGCCCTGCTTTTCGTTTGTCATGCAACGTGCCATCATCGGTGACTGTGTTGCATGGAAACCAGAAATAGCGCCACATGCAATTGTAATGAAAAGCATCGGGAACAGTGGTGTGGTCTCTGCTTTTGGATGCGTGTTCATCAAGCCGTCAGTTATCTCCGGCAAATCAGGCATATGCATATAGAGGCAGACAAGAATCCCAACTGCCATAAACAGCAGAGATGCCCCAAAGATCGGGTAGAGCCTGCCAATCAGCTTATCAATTGGCAGCAGTGTGGCTGCAATGAAATATACAAAAATAACCGCAACCCAGACATAGAACGAAAGTCCCAATGTGTCCTGGGTCAGTTTTGTCAAAAGACCTGCTGGACCTGCCACGAAAACAGCTCCAACAAGGACCATCATGACCGAGGAGAATATACGGACAAACTGCATGAATGGTTTGCCCATATAACGGCCGATAATTTCTGGATAGCTTTCACCATGATGGCGGAGGGATAACATGCCAGAAAAGAAATCGTGCGCACTGCCGGCAAAGATGCAGCCCAATACAATCCATAGATAAGCGGATGTCCCAAACTTCGCCCCCATAATCGCTCCAAATATAGGACCAAGTCCAGCAATGTTCAGGAATTGAATCAGGAAAATACGCCATCCAGGCAATGGGATGTAATCAACCCCATCCTGTCTTGTATGTACGGGTGTTTTTCTGTTTGGCTTGATACCAAACACTTTTTCCACAATTCGGCCATAAACGAAATAACCTATGACCAACAATATCATGCTGACAGTAAACGAAATCATTTAGCTATCCCCTTTGCGCGGAGGCGAAAAGCAGTCATTAACCATTCACAAAATTATTGATTTTACACCTATCTGTCTGAAAGGCGGAATGTCAGACAAGTTACTTTGTGACATCTTACGTTTTATTGCTTATTCAACTGTTGGCATTCTTTTTCAATTCCTTGTGAAGAAAGGATGCACAACTTTGACAAAGGTTTTCTTATTAAATCTGACTGGAATTCTGTCTCTGCCGAATTCTTCCAGTTCCCTATTTTCAGTAATCCATCGAGATATGCGGAGATAAGATTTCCGGATGCTGAATTTTTTTCGATAAAAGTTTTCTGCGCTGTTATTTTAGATTGACGCCAAGATACATATTCGGGGCTTTCTTTTCCTTTTTCCAAAGCGCTCATATCCCTGACCTCTGGCACATTGTCGATGTTGTCGAACATCATTTTCAGCAGATCTTTTTCATGTAAGAAAGCGAATGATTTTTGTCTGACTGCAGATGCCATCATCTGAGCGGCAACCTTTTCATTGCCTTCTGATGCGTATAAAAGTGCCAGAGGAATCCTTGCATCCTGATTGCCATTCTTGATGGCAGTGGAATACCATTTAACTGCTTCTTCAGAGTTCTGCAGAGTCCCCCACCCCTCAGCATAAAAGAGACCAACCATCAATTGGGCATCGATATCCTTTCTTTGGGCATACCGCCTTGCCTCTGTCATTTTTGCTGTTTCATTGAAAACAGGCGCATTGCCCCACCCATACAGAACACCCAGCACAGACAGTATCTGATCGTCTGCATTTTCCAGGGATTTCAATAACATCATTGCTGATTCAGCCCTCTTTCCCTGGGACAGTTTTTCAAATCCAAGTCTCATGATTGCATGGGCATTTCCTGTCTTTGCGACTTTCTCCAGCAGTTCAGTAGCATGATTTTTATCTGTTGCCACTCCAGTTCCTGTCAGAAGCATGACAGCGTATTGAAATTCTGCTTCTTCGAGCCCCTGATCTGATGCCAGTTTCATCCATTCAGCAGAACTTTTCTCATTTTTGCCCCAAGATCCCCAACCTGTCCCATACAGCAGGGCGACTGTTGCCTGCGCAGGAGCGTATCCATCTTTTGCCGCTTCCATCAGCCATTGCTGTGCTAATTTCGTATCCCGCTTAATACCATTGCCTGTTGCCAGAAGCATTGCCCCGACAGTTTTTGCAGCATTATCACCATCTTCTACTGCATGGCCAATCTGTGAAATATTCAAGGAAATCCCCTTGTGTTCAGGAGTATCTATATTTCTTGCCTGTTTTTTGATGGTATCAAACGATGTGTTTTCTGGAATCTGCCATTTTTCAGCGCCAGTTGCCGCCAAACACCAGATTTTTGCCATTTTTCTTTCATCAGATAAGATTTCAGACTCTTTCTGCCAGATTTCCATTTCATCTGGAGTCAATGCCTGTCCGATACCAGAATCTATCAGGCGCACCAATTCGGTCTGAGCCTGTAGATTGTTTTGTTTTGCTGCTTTCCGTAGAAGTTCCATAGCCTGGGGAATATCTTGAACATCACTGTCAAAAGCTTTCATTGATGCCAGTGCAACCTGGGCAGGCGCGTAGTTCTTTGATGCCGCAAAGCTGAACCATTTTTCTGCAGCCATGTCATCTGCTGGACCACCATCACCCATCGCAGCACGAAGTCCTTGGATCATCTGACTACGCGCATCTCCGTGTTGAGCGTGCTGTGCCGGGGGTTGTTCAAATGTGTCTGCGGCATGAATCACAGACAGAGGAAAAATCGCCATCAGAAGAAATGAGATGGCTCTTTTTATGACATTCAAAAGGGAAATCATAACTTTATACAGATAAATCCACCTGCCCATTAGCTTACATGATTTAGGACAGTACAGGCAGGATTTATCCTGTGTCAGGAAGCTATCCAAATACTAGATATCATTTATGCATATGTCTTTGTGTGCTAATATTATCCTGTTCCAAGTGTATGTTTCTTCATTATGTCTGACCAGTCTGAAAATCCGAGAGAAGGTAAACGGTCCATTCGATCTTTATTCGAGAAATTCGCGGCAGCTATCGCCCCTGAACCAGATTCACAGTCTGATCTACTTGATGTCATTCATGATGCACACAGCAGAAAACTGATTGATGCTGAATGTCTTTCAATGATTGAAGGGGTTTTCAAGGTCTATCAGTCTGCGGCACGTGACATCATGATTCCACGGACACGTATGTTGACTGTTGATATCAGTCAGCCTATTGAGATCTGGATTGCTGATGTCATCAAATTTGGGCATTCCCGTTATCCAGCAATTGACGGTGATCCTGATAAGGTCGTGGGGATTCTTTTCGCAAAGGATCTTGTCAAGCATTATGAAAGCAGTCTATCTATTAAGGATACACTCCGCCCTGCCGTTTTTATTCCCGAGTCAAAACGATTGAATGTGCTTCTTCGGGATTTCAAGAATACCCGTAACCATATGGCAATCGTCATTGATGAGTTTGGCAGTGTTTCTGGGCTGGTGACTATCGAAGATGTTCTGGAAGAGATTGTCGGTGAAATTGTTGATGAGTATGAAGACATCAACAGTGAAAACCGTATTGTCACCATTCAGCGGGATGATGGATCTAAGATCTGGCGCCTTCCTGCATGGACTGAAATGGAACTGTTCAATGAAACGCTTGGTGTCAATCTTGAAGATAACCGTGTTGAAACCATCGGTGGCTTTATTACTTCCCATCTGGGGTACATGCCACATGTTGGTGAGACATTTGATTTGGATAATCTTCATTTTGAGATTATCAGGGCTGATGCCCAGAAGATATTGACTGTTTCAGTGTATCGTACGGTTGCTGATAACAGATGATTCTTCCGGAATAAGCATCTATTGCTGCTTTGTGGAAAGACTGTTTCCGATAACCTGTCTATAATCTGCATTAGGAGTATATTTGTTGTCTTATTCTGGATGTTGAGGATGTTTTATGAGTTCAACAATTAAAAATGAGCATGTCGATTTTATTGATGAGGTTGCTGGTGTTGATATGACAGGAACCAGCATCAATATGATTGACAATGATATTGATCCAACGACTGAAACCAACTGTAGTGGCCGCAGTATTGATCTTATTGAGGATGAATATGATCCAGAAACTGAGACAAACTGCAGTGGCAGAAGCATCCTGTTGGTCGAAGATGAGTATGACCCAGAAACTGAAACCAACTGCAGCGGTCGCAGTATTGATCTTATTGAGGATGAATATGATCCTGAGACTGAGTCAAACTGCAGCGGCAGAAGCATTCTGCTAGTTGAAGACGACGATGATCCAGAGACTGAAACAAATTGCAGCGGGCGAAGCATCCTGCTCGTTGAACAGGAGGACTTTCTTGAAGAAGTGGTACAACAAGATATCGCCATTTCCAAAATTGAAAAGAAATCCACCTTTGATCCACTCTCTGATTTCGAGGCAAGCTCTGTCGATATGACCGGGGTTTGCGTCAATCATGCTGATTCTTTGATGGCAGATTATGATCCGGAAACTGAAACCAGCTGTAGTGGCAGAAGCATCCTGTTGGTCGAAGATGAGTATGATCCTGAGACCGAGACGAACTGTAGCGGACGAAGCATCGAATTTGTTGAGGATGAATATGATCCTGAAACAGAAACCAACTGCAGTGGTCGTAGCATTGATCTGATTGAAGCTGAAGATGATCCAGAAACAGAAATCAACTGCAGTGGCAGAAGCATTCTTCTGATTGATGGAGAAGACGATCCAGAAACCGATTATGATGCTACAGGTTGCAGCATTTCAGGTATGGTAAAAGACTGATTCTTATTTTTCTGGTTTTGTGATTTGGGTTGGATTGTCTTTTTATGAATCCAACCCTGTTTATTGACCCTGTAAACGTTTCTGTGGGAATTTCAAAATCTGATAACTTAGGAGGAAAT